>DATEZE010000132.1:0-16005 GCA_035255845.1 Burkholderiaceae bacterium
GGACAACGTCGACTTCCGCCTGCGCCAGAGCGACTTCGCCGGCGACGGCAGCGACGAAGGCGTGCCCTGGCTCGGAATGTCGATCGCCGAGGTCGGCGCGCTCGACCGCGTGCTGCTGATCGGGTCCTTCCTGCGCAAGGACCAGCCACTGCTCTCGACGCGCCTGCGCCATGCGACCAAGCGTCGCGCGCAGCTGTCGGTGCTGCATGCCGCGGACGACGACCTGCTGATGAATATCGCAAACAAGTTGATCGTGCGACCCGGCGCATGGGTGCGCGCGCTCGCCGAGATCGCCACGGCGATCGCCGAGCGGCGTGGCGAAGCGCCGCCTGCGTCTGGTGTTACCGTCGGAACGGTCGCGCAGGCCATCGCCGCTTCGCTGCTCTCGGGCGAGCGCAAGGCGGTCCTGCTCGGCAACGCAGCGCTCCAGCATCCGCAGGCGGCGCAGCTGCGCGCCTGGGCGCAGTGGATCGCGCAAGCCTGCGGCGCCAGGGTCGGCGTGCTAACAGAAGGCGCAAACGCTGCCGGCGGCCACCTCGTCGACGCGCGCCCGCGCGCAGGCGGCCTGAACGCACGAACGATGCTGGAACAGCCGCGCCGCGCCTATCTGCTGTGGAACTTCGAACCGGAATACGACACCGCCGACCCGGTACTGACTGCCGCGGGGCTCGCCGCGGCCGAAACAGTGATCGCGTTCTCGCCGTACCGCAACGGTGCGCTGGAATACGCCGACGTCATCCTGCCGATCGCACCGTTCAGCGAAACCGGCGGCACCTTCGTCAGTGTCGAAGGCCGGGCGCAGAGCTTCAACGGCACCGTGCGTCCGCTCGGCGAATCCCGTCCCGGGTGGAAGGTGCTGCGCGTGCTCGGCAACCTGCTGCAGCTCGACGGATTCGACTACGAGACGGTCGAGGCAGTGCGGACCGAAGCGTTGGCCGGAGACTTCAAGTCGCGGCTCTCCAACGAGACACGCGTGCGGCCGGAGTTGCCGGGTGTCGAACCGGCGGGTCTGGAGCGCCTTGCCGACGTGCCAATTTACTTCAGCGACGCGATAGTGCGGCGCTCCGTGCCGCTGCAGGCGACCGCCGATTCGCGCCCGCCGCGGGCGCGCCTGAATGGCCACACGGCGGCCGCGCTCGGCGTTAGCGCGGGCAGCGTACTCGCGCTGAAGCAGGGCGAAGGTTCGGCAGTGCTCGAGTGCGAGATCGACGAGCGCGTGGCTGATGACACCGTGCGCGTTGCCGCTGCTCATCTCTCGACCGCAAGGCTCGGTCCGATGTTCGGCCCGATCCGCGTGGAGTGCGGCTGATGGAAGCCTTCACGACGATGGGCAGCCAGACCCTCGGCGCCGCCTGGCCGGTGGTGTGGTCCCTGGTGAGGATCGTGGTGATCGTCGTGCCGATCCTGCTGATGGTCGCGTACCTGACCTACTGGGAGCGCAAGCTCATCGGCTGGATGCACATTCGCATCGGCCCGAACCGCGTTGGGCCGTTCGGCCTGCTGCAGCCGATCGCGGACGCGGTCAAGCTGATCTTCAAGGAAGTAATCACGCCGGCCCAGGCGGACAAGTGGCTCTTCTTCGTCGCGCCGGTCATCGTGATCATGCCGGCACTCGCTGCATGGGCGGTCATTCCATTTGCGCCAGGTGTCGTGCTGGCCAACGTCAACGCCGGCCTGCTCTACGTGATGGCGATCACATCGGTCGGTGTCTATGGTGTGATCATCGCCGGCTGGGCGTCGAACTCGAAATACGCCTTCCTCGGTGCGATGCGCGCCGCTGCGCAGATGGTGAGCTACGAGCTCGCGATGGGATTCGTGCTGATCGCCGTTCTGCTGGTTGCCGGGACGTTGAACCTGACCGGCATCGTCGAACGGCAGAACAGCGGAATGTTCGCGGACCGCGGCTTGACCTTCCTCTCGTGGAACTGGCTGCCGCTGTTGCCTCTGTTCGTTATCTACGTGGTGTCCGCGATCGCGGAAACCAACCGGCACCCGTTCGACGTTGTCGAAGGCGAGTCCGAGATCGTAGCCGGGCACATGGTCGAGTACTCGGGCATGACCTTCGCGATCTTCTTCCTCGGCGAGTACGCCAACATGATCCTGCAGTCGATGATGGCGACGATCATGTTTCTCGGAGGATGGGCCGCGCCGCTCGATCTCGGCCGGCTGTTCGGCATCGAACTGCCGGTATGGACGCTCGTGCTGTCGGGCTGGTTCTGGCTGTTCGCCAAGGTCTTCTTCGTCGTGTCGCTCTTCATCTGGTTCCGTGCGTCATTCCCGCGCTATCGCTACGACCAGATCATGCGACTCGGCTGGAAAGTGTTCATCCCGATCACGCTGGCATGGCTGGTTGTTGTCGCGGTGTGGATGCAGACACCGTGGAGCGTCTGGAACTGAGCTGACGATGGGAGCCATCCGCGAGTTCTTCGACAGCCTGCTCCTGAAGGAGCTGATCAAGGGCCTGGCGCTGACCGGGCGGTACGCCTTTTCGCGCAAGATCACGATCCAGTTTCCCGAGGAGAAGACGCCGCTTAGCCCACGTTTCCGTGGCCTGCATGCGCTGCGTCGCTACCCGAACGGCGAGGAGCGCTGCATCGCATGCAAGCTGTGTGAGGCCGTGTGTCCGGCGCTGGCGATCACGATCGAGTCCGAGCAGAGGGACGACGGCACGCGGCGCACGACGCGCTACGACATCGACCTGACCAAGTGCATCTTCTGCGGCTTCTGCGAGGAGAGCTGCCCGGTTGATTCGATTGTCGAAACCGACCTGCTCGAATATCACGGTGAGAAGCGGGGCGACCTTTACTACACGAAGCCGATGCTGCTGGCGGTCGGCGACAAGTACGAGAAGCAGATTGCAGCCAGTCGAGAGGCGGATGCCCGATATCGCTAGGCGGCGGGCGGGAAGTTGGAAGTTGACTAGAACGGCAAACAGTTCCAGGACGCGCTGCGCATAGGTGCCGCGGCGCGCGGACACAGAACAACAATGAATGGGCAAACAACCCTGTTTCTGATCTTCTCCGGCATCTTGCTGGTGGCGGCGCTGCGCGTGATCACGGCGCGCAATCCGGTGCACGCCGTGCTGTTCCTCGTGCTCGCGTTCTTCTCGGCGGCCTGCCTGTGGATGCTGCTGCAGGCTGAGTTTCTGGCGATTGTGCTCGTTCTGGTCTACGTGGGCGCGGTCATGGTGCTGTTTCTGTTCGTCGTGATGATGCTCGACGTGAACATCGACCGGCTGCGTGAGGGCTTGTGGCGCAACCTGTGGGCCGGCGGGTTGGTCGCCGCGCTGATCGTTCTGCAGATGTGGCTCGTGCTTTCGCAGCCGCGCTGGCAGGGGCTGACGCAGCCGGGTCCAGGCATCGCCAACGCCAACAACATCCAGATGCTCGGCCGGCTTACGTTCACCGAGTATCTGTTCCCACTGCAGATCGCCGGAGCGCTGCTGCTCGTGGCGATCATCGCGGCGATTGCGCTGACGCTGCGCGGCCGCAAGGACTCGAAGCACCAGGATCCGTCGCGCCAGGTCAGGGTGATGCGCGGGGATCGGGTCAGGTTGGTCAGCATGCCGAGCGAAGGCCAGGCACGACAGACCGGGGTGGCGACGCCGGCGCCCGAAGCAACGGCAAAACAGGCGGGGGAAACGTGATCTCGCTGTCTTGGTACCTGGGTGTCGGCGCGCTGCTGTTCGCGATCAGCGTGGTCGGGATCTTCCTCAACCGCCGCAACCTGATCGTTCTTCTGATGGCGATCGAACTGATGCTGCTCGCCGTCAACACCAACTTCGTCGCCTTCTCACACTACCTCGGCGACTACCACGGCCAGGTCTTCGTCTTTTTCATCCTGACGGTCGCGGCAGCGGAATCGGCGATCGGACTGGCGATCCTGGTCGTGCTGTTCCGCAACCTCTCGACGATCAATGTCGAGGAACTCGATTCGCTTAAGGGCTGAACCTTGAGAACCCGCGCGCAGCGTCTGCACCTTGGCCCAGCCGGCGCGATGGCGAAGGCAGTGGCGCAGCGATATCCAAGATGACTGCAATGCAAAAAATCTACCTGCTGACGGTTTTGGCACCGCTGATCGGCGCGATGGTCGCGGGGTTCGGCGGTCGGTTTGTCGGTCGGGCCGGGGCGCACACGGTCACGATCCTCGGCGTGCTGGTGTCGACGATCTGCTCTTTCGTCGTGCTCGCCGACGTGCTGAACGGCAACCTGTTCGATGGCACGGTCTACACTTGGGCCGTGGTCGGCGGGCTCAGGCTCGACGTCGGATTCCTGATCGATCCGCTGACCGCGACGATGATTCTGGTCGTGTCGTTCGTCTCGCTGATGGTGCATATCTACACCGTCGGCTACATGGCGGATGATCCTGGCTACCAGCGTTTCTTCTCCTACATCTCGCTCTTCACGTTCAGCATGTTGATGCTGGTGATGAGCAACAACTTCCTGCAGCTGTTCTTCGGGTGGGAGGCCGTAGGTCTGGTCTCCTATCTGCTGATCGGCTTCTGGTTCAAGCGGCCGACTGCGACTTACGCCGCACTGAAGGCATTCCTCGTCAACCGCGTCGGCGACTTCGGTTTCGTCCTTGGCATCGGGCTGGTGTTCGCGTATTTCGGCACGCTGCACTACGCCGCAGTCTTCCAGGCGGCTTCGGCCATGGCCACCACGACGATCGAGGTCTGGCCGGGCACGCCCTGGCTGCTGATCACGGTGATCTGCATATGCCTTTTCATCGGCGCAATGGGCAAGAGCGCACAGGTCCCACTTCACGTCTGGCTGCCGGACTCGATGGAGGGCCCGACGCCGATCTCGGCGCTGATCCATGCGGCAACGATGGTCACCGCCGGCATCTTCATGGTCGCGCGCATGTCGCCGCTGTTCGAACTGTCGGACGCTGCGCTGACGTTCGTCATCGTCATCGGGGCCATCACCGCCTTCTTCATGGGTCTGCTCGGCATCGTGCAGAACGACATCAAGCGCGTCGTCGCCTACTCGACGCTGTCGCAGCTCGGCTATATGACGGTGGCGCTCGGTGCGTCGGCCTACTCGGTTGCGATCTTCCACTTGATGACGCACGCGTTCTTCAAAGCGCTGCTGTTTCTCGCTGCCGGTTCGGTCATCATCGGCATGCACCACGAGCAGGACATCCGCAAGATGGGCGGCCTGTGGCGCAAGATGCCGGTCACTTGGATCACCGCGCTGATCGGCTCGCTGGCGTTGGTGGGCACGCCTTTTTTTTCAGGGTTCTACTCGAAGGACTCGATCATCCTCGCGGCCGAGGCCGCCGCGCACGCCGGCCAGCCGGGTGCCGCGATCGCCCACTGGGCCGTGCTCGCTGGCGTTGCGGTAACGGCGTTCTACTCGTTCCGCATGTTTTTCCTCGTGTTCCACGGCAAGCCGCGGTGGGGACACGACGCGCATGGCGCGGGTCACGGTCACAACGGCCACGACCACGACGAGGAGCATGGCGGCGATCCGCACGAGTCGCCGAACGTCGTGACCGTCCCGCTGGTGCTGCTGGCGATCCCATCGGTGATCATCGGCTTCGTCACGATCGGTCCGATGCTGTTCGGCCCGTTTTTCGGCAGCTCGATCGTCATCGACGCGGCGCGCCACCCGGCGATGAAGGAGCTGGCCGAACATTTCCACGGTGCAACCGCGATGGCTCTGCACGGTTTCACATCAGCCCCATTTTGGCTCGTCGTCGGCGGGATTGGCCTCGCGGCCTTCATGTACCTGAAGCGGCCCGACATCCCGGACATGCTGGAGCGGCGCTTCAACGGCGTCTATCGACTGCTGGTGAACAAGTACTACTTCGATCGTTTCAACGAGATCGTCTTCGCCGGCGGGGCGCGGCTGCTGGGCTCGGCGCTGTGGAAGGGCGGGGACGTGGGGCTGATCGACGGGCTTGCGATCAACGGCAGCGCGCGGCTGGTGGGCTGGGTGGCAACGCTGGCACGGCCGCTGCAGTCCGGCTACATCTATCACTACGCGTTCGGCATGATCCTTGGGCTGCTCGCGATGGTGTCGCTGTTCGTGACGTTCGCCTACTGACCGAATCTATGCAGACGGCGACTCCCTGGCTCAGCATGGCGATCTGGATCCCGATCGCCTTCGGCGTCGCGCTGCTTGCCGCCGGCCGCGACCGCAACGCCGACGTGATTCGAAGCGTCGCCTTGGTCGGCAGCCTCGTCGGCCTTTTGGTCACGCTACCGCTGTATGCGAGCTTCGACGCCGCGCAGGCGGGACTGCAGTTCGTCGAAAAGGCGCCGTGGATCGAACGCTTCGGCGCGAACTATCACCTTGGCGTCGACGGGCTTTCCGTCTGGTTCGTCCTGCTGACGGCATTCATGACCGTGGTCGTCGTGCTGGCCGGATGGGAGGTGATCACCGAGCGGGTCGCGCAGTACTACGCATCGTTCCTGGTCCTCTCGGGACTGATGATCGGCGTGTTTTCCGCGGTCGACGGGCTGCTGTTCTACGTGTTCTTCGAGGCCACGCTCATCCCGATGTACATCATCATCGGCGTCTGGGGCGGCCCGAACCGCGTCTACGCGGCGTTCAAGTTCTTTCTGTACACGCTGCTGGGTTCGCTGCTGATGCTGGTCGCGCTGGTCTATCTGTACTACGCCTCGGGCGGCAAGTTCGGCATCTTCGACTGGTATGCGACGCCGCTCGACATGACGGCGCAGATCCTTATCTTCCTGGCATTCCTGTTAGCGTTTGCGGTCAAGGTGCCGATGTGGCCGGTCCACACGTGGCTGCCCGACGCGCACGTCGAGGCGCCAACCGGAGGGTCGATCGTCCTGGCGGCAATCATGCTGAAGCTCGGCGCCTACGGCTTCCTGCGCTTCTCGCTGCCGATCGTTCCGGACGCCTCGCACGCGCTGTCGGGCTTCATCATCGCGCTGTCGTTGATCGCCGTGGTCTACATCGGATTCGTGGCGCTGGTGCAGACCGACATGAAGAAGCTGGTTGCGTATTCGTCGATCGCGCACATGGGCTTCGTCACGCTGGGCTTTTTCATCTTCAATCCGGTCGGGATGGCCGGCGGCATCGTGCAGATGATCTCGCACGGCTTCGTCTCCGGCGCGATGTTCTTCTGCATCGGCGTCATGTACGACCGGCTGCACAGCCGCAACATCGCCGACTACGGCGGGGTCGTCAACACGATGCCGAAGTTCGCCGCCTTTTTCATGCTGTTCGCAATGGCCAATGCGGGCCTGCCGGCGACCAGCGGCTTCGTCGGCGAGTTTCTCGTGATCCTCGGCGCCGTCAAGTTCAACTTCCTGGTGGCGCTGGCGGCCGCGACGACGCTGGTGCTTGGCGCGGCCTACTCGCTCTGGATGTACAAGCGCGTGATCTTCGGCGAGGTCGCCAACCGCCGGGTGGCCGCCCTGACCGATGCCAACAGCCGGGAACTCCTGATCCTCGCGCTGCTCGCCGCGGCGGTGATGTGGATGGGCCTGTATCCGAAGCCGTTTACCGACATGATGGACGCATCAGTGGCGCAACTGCTGCAGCAGGCCGGGCTGAGCAAGCTGCCGGCCGGCGTCGCGGCGCGATAGGGCAACGCATGGAGAGCATGAACGTCTTCGCTGCGCTGCCCGAGATTGTGCTGCTCATTGGCGCCTGCGGCCTGCTCGTGATCGATCTGTTCGTGCCCGACGCGCGGCGCAACGTGACGTACGTTCTGGCGCTTGCGGTCATGGTGCTGACCGGCGCGATGTGCTGGGCGATGCTGTCGGCCGGACTCGTCACCTATGCCTTCAACGGCATGTACGTGACCGACCCGATGGCCAACGTTCTCAAGCTCTTCGCCATCGCGAGCGTGGCGGTAATGCTGATCTATTCGCAGTCCTATGCACGCGACCGCGGCCTATGGAAGGGCGAGATCTTCACGCTGACGCTGTTTGCGCTGCTCGGCATCCTGCTGATGATCTCGTCCAACAATCTGCTTGCGATCTATCTTGGACTGGAACTGCAGGCGCTGTCGCTCTACACGTTGGTCGCGCTGCGGCGCGACGATGCGCGCTCGACCGAAGCCGCGATGAAGTACTTCGTGCTCGGCGCGCTGGCGTCCGGCTTCCTGCTGTACGGCATGAGCATGTTGTATGGCGCAACCGGCACGCTCGACATCAACGAACTTGCCGACAGGATTGGCAGTGGCCATGTCGCAAGCCGTTTCGCCCTCGTGTTCGGTACGGTCTTCATCGTCGCCGGCATAGCCTTCAAGTTCGGTGCTGTTCCGTTTCACATGTGGGTGCCCGACGTGTACCACGGTGCACCGACGCCGATCACGATGCTGATCGGGTCCGCGCCGAAGCTCGCGATCTTCGCCGTCGGCTTCCGCATCCTGGTCGAAGGCCTGTTGCCGATCTCGGCCGACTGGCAACGCATGCTGGTCATCCTGGCGGTCGCATCCCTGGTGCTCGGCAATCTGGCCGCGATCGCCCAGAGCAACCTGAAGCGCATGCTCGCGTATTCGACCATCGCGCAGATGGGTTTCGTGCTGCTCGCGATGCTGTCCGGCGTCGTTGACGGCGGCGTTGCCGGGGTCATCAATTCGTACAGCGCAGCGATGTTTTATGTCGTGACCTACGCGCTGACCACGCTAGGCACCTTCGGCATCATGCTGCTGCTTGCGCGGCAGGGGTTCGAGGCCGAGGAGATCGCCGATTTTCGGGGGCTGAACCGGCGCAGTCCGTGGTACGCGTTCGTAATGCTGTTGCTGATGTTTTCGCTGGCCGGCGTGCCGCCGACAGTCGGGTTCTACGCCAAGCTGGTTGTGCTGCAGGCGTTGCTTGGCGACAGCGTGCACGGCACGATGCTGGCGCTGGCAATCATCGCGGTGCTTTTTTCGCTCGTTGGCGCGTTCTACTACCTGCGGGTCGTCAAGGTCATGTACTTCGACGAGCCGCCGGCGGGTGCGCCGGCACCGATTGCGGCGACGATCGACATGCGCGTGACGCTATCGGTCAACGGCATTCTGATCCTGGCGCTCGGCATTCTGCCGCAGTACCTGCTGAAACTCTGCACCGACGCGATGATCCGAACGCTCGGCGGCTGAATCTGCCTGCGATGCCCGACGACGATCCGCTCGCGGAGCAAACCCTCGACAGCCGCATCGCCTTCGAAGGCGTCTTCCTGCGGTTGTTCGTCGACCACGTGAGAACGGCCGACGGCCACGAAAGCACGCGCGAGTATGTGCGTCATCCCGGCGCAGTCATGATGATCCCGTTGCTCGATGACGGCCAGGTGGTCCTCGAGCGACAGTACCGGTACCCGCTCGGCCGCAGTCTGATCGAGTTTCCGGCCGGCAAGATCGATCCCGGCGAGGCGTTGCTCGAGTGCGCTCGGCGCGAACTGCTCGAAGAAACCGGCTACGTCGCGAGCGACTGGACCTATCTCGGAGGCTTCCACAACGCCGTCGCATACAGCGACGAGAAGATCGAAGTGTTCCTCGCTCGTGGTCTGAGGCTCGAGCGATCGCGTCTAGACGCCGGTGAAGTGCTCGAGGTCTTCACGACTCCATGGCGTCATCTCCACGACTGGATCGCCGACGGCACGCTGACCGACGTGAAGACAATCGTCGGCACCTACTGGCTCGAGCGGGCACTGGCGCAGACCTGACGCCTGCTTTGGCAGGCGGCCGGGGCGATCGACCGGTCTTCGCGGCAACGGAGTCCGGCCCGCGCCGCGAAAAATGGCTCGCTCAATCGACGATGGCGAGCGCCATTGCCAGCCCGGCACCGATCAGCGCCGGAATTCCATAGCGCTCCCACTTCGACATCTCGCTGCCCGCAACCACTTCGACCGGCACTGGCGTCAGTTCGATGACCCGGTCGGTGACCGACACCTCGAGCAGGCGGGTGAGTGAATTCTTGCGCGCGGTCGCCATCACGATCTCGTCGCACTGCAGCCTGCGGGCAACGGCCACGATGGTCGCGGCCGGGTCGCCCACTTCGATATGGACCGCGCAGGGGATCGAGTGCCGGTCGAGCAACTCTTTCACGGGCGTGAGCGCCTTGTCGGCCTGCTCGCGGTGGTATTCGTTGCGGCTTCGGCGGCTCGAAAAATCGGCGACGTGCGAGTCAAATGGCGGTTGCACGTTGAGCAGGTGCACCTCCATCGCGCTATCGCTCTTGAAGCGCTTGATGACCTGCTGCACTGCAAGCCGGTCATTCGAAGTGCCGGCCACAGGAACGAGGATTTTCAGCATCGGGTGTCCTACTAGGATTCCCTGAAGAACGGACGGGCGCGCGGTTGCGCTTCGCCCGGCAGCGGCGCGGCTGGCGCGCCTGCATCGGCGCCGGCCCGCGTATGACGGAAGTAGACCTTGAGCAGTTCCATCGCCAGCGGCGACATGAAGAAGAACGGCAGCATTACCAGCCAATCGCCGGACGTCAGCGGAACGGTGTCAAAAAATGGTGCCAGGAACGGCACGAACGCAACGTGCCGCTCGCGCGGATCGCTGAAGAGCCGTTCCTGATGCGCGAAGAGGGATCTGGAGCGAGGCGGCTCGCGCAGCGACTCTTCCGAGAGCACGGCCTTGCGCCGAGAATCAAAATGGAACTCGGTACCAACGAGGCGATCAAGGAAGCGATACTCGCCGGTCTCGGGGTCGCGATCATCTCGCGCCGCACCTTTGGACTCGACCCGGAGTCGTCGCGCAATCTGTGCCTCGATGTCGAGGGATTTCCCCTCGCCAATCACTGGTACAGCGTCTATCCGCAGGGCAAGCAGCTATCGCCGATCGCTCAGGCCTTTCTCGACTTTGCGCGGCTGGAAGCGAGGCGTCTGGTGCAGCCGAGTGACGATCGCGACTGACAACGCGGCTCGCCCGCGCTGCGAGCATCGGCGCGCTGCCGCGGACTCAGCAGAGCCGCAGCGCCGACTCCAGATCCGCGATCAGATCTTCCTCGTGTTCCAGTCCGATCGACACACGGATCAGTCCTTCGCTGACGCCAACCTGATCACGCACCTCGATCGGAACGCCGGAATGAGTCGTCGAGGCCGGATGACAGATCAGCGACTCGGTCCCGCCCAGGCTCACCGCGGACTTGAACAACGTCAGCGCGTTGAGAAAGCGGAAAGCGACGTCCCTGCCGCCATCGAGCACGAACGAGAACGTCGAGCCGGCCCCGGTGCACTGGCGCCGGTAGACGCGCTGATAGTTCTCGTCGGTGATCAGCTGCGGGTGCAGGACCCGCACCGGCCGGATCGAATTTCCAGCGAGCCAGTGCGCGACGCGGCTTCCGGTCGCGGCGGCGCGGCGCATCCGCAGCACCAGAGTTTCCATCGAGCGCGCGATCATCCACGAGGAATGGGGATCGAGCTGCGATCCGAACGCGCTGCGCAGCAGGCGCAGGCGCGCGATCAGGTCGCGACGCCCGGTCACGCCACCCGCCACCAGGTCGCTGTGGCCGCCGACGTACTTGGTCAATGAGTAGATCGAAAGGTCGATGCCCTCGCGGATCGGGTGCTGGAAGATCGGCCCGAGCATGGTGTTGTCACAGGCGGAGATCGGCCGGTAACCGTGCTTCTGCTCGAAGCGGTCGATCGAGGCGACGACGGCCTGCAAATCGATCAGCGAATTTGTCGGGTTCGCCGGCGTCTCGACGTAGAACAGGCCAACGCGGCCGCGGGCAGCCGCTGTCTCGAGCGCGGTCTCCATCTCGGCGGCCGACAATCCGCTGATGAGTGGATGGCCGCCGATGCTCCACTCGGGCAGGATCTTGCGGAGCAGCGTCTCGGTGCCACCATAAAGTGGCGTCGAATGCACAACCTGGTCGCCGGGCCGCAGAAATGTAAGCAGCACGGTGCCGATTGCCGCCATGCCGCTTGACGTGACAATCGCGTCGTCCGCGCCATCGAGCAGCGCTAGGCGGTCCTCCACGATCTCGAGGTTCGGATGGTTGAAGCGGCTGTAGACGAGCCCCGCGCCGCTGTCGACCGGCGCCGGCTTGCGCCCGGCGACGATGTCGAAGAACTCTGCGCCGTCCTCGGCAGTGCGGAACGCGAACGTAGACGTCAGGAACACCGGCGGCTTGACGGCCCCCTCCGACAGGAACGGGTCGTAGCCGTACGACATCATCTGCGTTTCAGGGTGCAGCTCGCGGCTGGAAATCGCGCGCTTGTGATAGCTGGAATAGGCCATGCGCCTCCCTCGGTGCGACTGCGACGTGCAGTGCAGAGGGCATCGTCGGCCAAAAGACGGCGACCGACAAGCGCGGCGGGGGCTTGCCGCTACATGTTGACGTAGTTCGGACCGCCGCCGCCTTCCGGCGTGACCCAGACGATGTTCTGCGTTGGGTCTTTGATATCGCAGGTCTTGCAGTGCACGCAGTTCTGAAAATTGATCTGCAGCCGCTCACCGCCGTCGGCCTGCACGAACTCGTAGACCGCAGCCGGGCAATAGCGCTGCTCCGGACCGGCGTAGCGCGCTAGGTTGACGGTGATCGGCACCACCGGATCCTTCAGCGTCAGGTGCGCAGGCTGGTTTTCCTCGTGGTTCGTGTTCGACAGGAAGACCGACGACAGCTTGTCGAACGTGATCGTGCCATCAGGCTTCGGATACGAGATCGGCGTGCACTCGGCCGCTGGCTTCAGCTTCTCATGGTCGGCCTTGCGTCGGTGCAGCGTCCAGGGCGCCTTGCCGCGAAACACAAGCTGGTCGACGCCAAACAACACGGCTCCGGTCACCAGCCCCTTGTCGAGATACGGCTTGAAGTTGCGTGCCCGATGCAACTCGTCGTACAGCCAGCTTGCCTCGAACGCGGCCGGGTAGGCGGCAAGCTCGTCGCCGCAGCGGCCGGCGGTTACCGCATCGAAGGCCGCGTCGGCGGCCATCATTCCGGTTTTGATCGCGGCGTGCGAGCCCTTGATGCGCGGCGCATTGAGAAAGCCCGCGTCGCATCCGATCAGCGCTCCACCCGGAAACACCAGCTTCGGCAGGCTCTGCAGCCCGCTTGCATTGATCGCGCGCGCCCCATAGGAAAGGCGCTTTCCGCCCTCGAGGAACGTGCGGATCGCCGGATGGGTCTTGTAGCGCTGGAACTCCTGAAAAGGTTCGAGGTACGGATTCGTGTAGCCAAGGCCGACGACGAGTCCGATCGAGACCAGGTTGTTCTCGAAGTGGTAGACGAATCCGCCGCCGTAGGTCGAGTTGTCGAGCGGCCAGCCGGCGCTATGGACAACCAGCCCGGGCTTGTGCCGGGCGGGCTCGACTTCCCACACCTCCTTGATGCCGATGCCCCAAGTTTGCGGATCGCGGCCTTCGAGCAGCCGGTATCTGTCGAGCAGCTGCCGGCCGAGATTTCCACGCGCACCCTCGGCAAACAGGGTGTACTTGCCGACCAGTTCGACGCCCGGCTGGAAATTGCCTGTCGGCTTGCCGTCCTTGCCGACGCCCATATTGCCGGTCGCGACGCCGCGCACCGCACCGCGCGCGTCGTACAGGACTTCGGCCGCGGCAAATCCCGGAAAGATCTCGACGCCAAGGCCTTCGGCCTGCTGGCCCAGCCAGCGCACGAAATTGCCCAGACTGATGACGTAGTAGCCGTCGTTGATAAAGCAATCGGGCAGCAGCCAGTGCGGGTTATAAATCGCCCGGGCCTCGGTCAGGATATAAAAGCGGTCCTCGCTGACTGGTGTGACGAGCGGCGCGCCGAGCTCCTTCCAGTTCGGGAAGAGTTCGTTCAGCGCGATCGGGTCCATCACGGCGCCCGACAGGATGTGTGCGCCGATCTCGGAACCTTTTTCCAGGACGCAGACCGAGAGCTCGCGCCCGTCCGCTGCGGCCCGCTGCTTCAGGCGGATCGCCGCGGCAAGGCCCGCCGGCCCGCCACCGACGACCACGACGTCGTATTCCATCGATTCGCGTTCGATCGCTTCCGGGGTGTCAGCCATGGATTCCTCGTGCGGTGGCAACCTCGAATTGTCGCGGCATCGGCGTGAGGCCGCAATCGACTACGATTCTGCAATCGGGAAGGGTAGGCCATGCGAACCAATCTGAAGGAAAAGGTCGCGCTCGTCACCGGCGCGAGCAGTGGGCTCGGGGCTCGCTTCGCGCGGGTGCTCGCGGCCAACGGAGCGCTCACGGTACTGGCGTCGCGTCGCGTCGAAAGACTGAAAGACCTGCGTGCCGAGATCGAATCGGCCGGTGGCGCCGCGCACGTTGTTCAACTCGACGTGACCCAGCCCGACTCGATCCGCGATGCGATCGAACACACTGAACGTGCCGTCGGACCGGTCGACATCCTGGTCAACAACTCCGGTGTCTCCACCACGCAGCGCCTGACTGAAGCGACGCCGGCCGACTTCGACCACGTCTTCGACACCAACGTGAAAGGCGCATTTTTCGTTGCGCAGCAGGTGGCACAGCGCATGATCGCGCGGGCGAAGAACGCGCCCGAGTTCAGGGGCCGCATTGTCAACATCGCGTCGGTGGCCGGGATGCGCGTGCTCCCTCAAATCGGCCTGTATTCCATGTCAAAGGCTGCTGTGATTCACATGACACGATCCCAGGCGCTGGAGTGGGGCCGGTACGGTATCAACGTCAATGCGATCTGCCCCGGCTACATCCGCACCGAGATCAACGACGAGTACTGGGACACCGAAGGCGGGAGCAAGCTGATGCAGCTGCTGCCGCGCAGGCGAATCGGCCGGCCGGAAGACCTCGACGGCACACTGCTGCTGCTGGTCGCCGATGAGTCGCAGTTCATCAACGGCGCGATCATCGCGGCCGATGACGGCCTATCGGTGACCTAGGGCGTCCGGTCTCATGAAGGAGTTTGTCACCGAGGTGCCATTGCGCTGGGCAGACATGGACGCCATGGCACACCTGAACAACGTCATGTACTTCCGCTTGATGGAAGAGGCGCGAATCCAGTGGTTCCGACAGTTCGGTTTTGCGACGCTACCGACCGGCGAGGCACCGATCCTGGCGCATGCGGCATGCGACTTCGTGCGGGCGATGAGCTATCCCGGCGTCGCACTCGTGCGGCAAACGGTGACCCGCGTTGGGCGATCGAGCGTCGAGATGCAACTGACGCTCGAAAAGAAGGACGAGCCGGGCGTGATCTACGCGACCGGGCGAACGGTGATCGTCTGGTACGACTATGCCGCGGGAAAGTCTAGGCCGTGGCCTGAAGCAATCCGCGAGACGATCACTTAAAATCACGCGCTTCGAGAGCGGAGGGTCGGATGAAGAAGCTGTTCCCCTCGGCGGCCGCCGCGCTTGCCGACGTGGTCAAGGACAACCAGACAATCGCGGTCGGCGGTTTCGGGCTGTGCGGCATCCCGGAAGCTCTGATCGAAGCGCTGCGCGACAGCGGGGTGAAGGGACTGACCTGCGTCAGCAACAACGCCGGCGTCGACGGCTTCGGTCTCGGCCTGCTGCTGACAACGCGCCAGATCCGCAAGATGATCTCGTCATACGTCGGCGAGAACAAGGAGTTCGAGCGGCAGTACCTGTCGGGCGAACTCGAGCTTGAATTTACGCCGCAGGGCACGCTCGCCGAGCGAATGCGCGCCGGCGGCGCGGGGATCCCGGCCTTTTACACCCGCACCGGTGTCGGCACGATCGTGGCTGAAGGCAAACCGACGCAGCGCTTCGACGGCGTCTGGGGCGACCATGAGTACGTGATGGAGCGCTCGATCCGTGCCGACGTGTCACTCGTCACGGCCTGGCGCGCCGATCCGCAGGGCAACCTCGTCTACCGCAAGACTGCGCGCAATTTCAACCCCGTCGTCGCGATGTGCGGCAAAACGACGATCGCGGAAGTCGAGGAGATCGTCGAGACCGGCGCGATCGACCCCGATCAGGTGCATACGCCGGGCATCTTCGTGCAGCGGATCGTCGTCAACGCGAAACCGGAAAAGCGCATCGAGAATCGCACCGTGCGCGCGAGGTAGGAGAAAAAATGGCCTGGACCCGTGAAGAGATGGCGGCACGCGCTGCACAGGAGCTGCGCGACGGCTTCTATGTGAACCTCGGCATCGGCTT
>DATEZE010000133.1:0-4536 GCA_035255845.1 Burkholderiaceae bacterium
GAGCCGTAGAACGCGAGCGGGCGCAGATAGCAAGATTCGAGCTTGTTGGCGCGGACCACCTCGCGCTGCGCCTCAAACACCTGCTCGCGGCTAAATGGCATCTCCATCATGAAGATCTTGGCCGAGTTGAAGAGCCGCTCGGTGTGCTCTTTCAGCCGGAAGATCGCCGGACCGCGCTCGGTCTTGTAGGTTCGTACACCCTCGAACACCGCCAGACCGTAGTGCAGCGAATGCGTCAGCACGTGCGTCGTGGCGTCGCGCCAAGGCACGAGCTTGCCGTCGTACCAGATGAAGCCGTCGCGGTCGGCCATCGACATCGCCGCTCTCCCCTCTTGTGCCTGGGGCGATTCTAGCCGCGGCGACCAGGCGGCTGCGCAGGTGCTACGGCGCGCCCAGCAGTAGGTACAGGCTCCAGCGTCCGGCGCCGACACCAACGCCCAAATACAGCGGGCCGACGAACGTGTCCGCGCCGAGGAAGACCGAGCTCGACCATACGGTTCCAGGCGACGGCAGGCCGTCGACCCGATCGCTGATGCGGGCAACTTCTGCAGAGCCGCCGACATAGACCCCGGTCCCGAGCAGGTCCGGCAGCGGAATCGTGCGGTTGTAGTACATCAGTCGTCCGAATGCGAACTGCCGGCCGGCAAACTCGTTCAGCTGGTAGGCCGACAGGCGCAATGGACCGCCGAGCGAGTACTGCTCATAGGCCGGCATATCGGAGCCGAGCGATGAGCCGCCTTCGACACCGAGATTGAACGTATGCGCGCCCCAGCTCTTGATACCCCGTGCCGACGCCTGCAGCCGGCTGTAGCTCGTTTCGGAGCCGAGCGAGTCCATCGCGGCATACGCGGTTGCGAGGAGCGAGTAACCCTCGCGCGGGAACCACGCGGCATCGACCTGATCGACGAACAGCGCGGCGCGCAGGCCGGCCGTGGTTTCGCGCGTCGAGGGCAGCACCGGAGAACCGGTGTCGACCCGCGCATAGACGCGCGACATGACATAGCCCGCGCGCAACTGACCCCAAGTCCCAAGGACCGCGCCGCCATCGAGGCCGCCCTGGGTAATGCTGACGAGGTAGTTGGCGACCTTGTCTTCGCCGTCGAACACTCCGCGCGTCTGCTGCCCGATGAAGACGCTCGGCGCGACGAACCATTTGCCGGCCTCGTTCAGCGGTTGGTAAAACTCCGTGGACAAATGCGTGTCTTGACCGACCTGCAGCTGTGTCGTCCACTCCGCGCCTAGATAATTGATCCATGACTTGCGGTACTGCACCAGCGCATTGAACTGCGAATCGCCCGAGAAATCGCTTTCGAGGCCGAGACCGAAGCGCAGGTAATCCGGCCCCCACGACTTCTCCACCGGCTCGATGAGCATCGCGCGCGGACCAGTCTCTCCCCCGACGATCCGATAGCTGATGCTCTCGTAGTCGCCCGTGCCGTAGATGCGCCGCAGGTCGGCGCCGAGCTTGTCCTCGGTCAGCGGCTCGCCCGGTTTGCTCTCGATCAATGCTTCGGCGACCGCAGGGTTGGTGCGTTTCAGTCCCTCTACGCGGATCGCGTCGACCGTGCCGAGCGCTTTGGACTCGGCGACCTGATGGCTGCGCAGCGCGGCGTACTGCTCGGGCGAGACGCTGTAGCGGCTGAGTTTGTCTGCGAGCGCGCGGGTCGAATCCTCGCCGATCTTGATCGCATCCTTCGCACGTTCGAACGTGCCGGCCGAGATGTCGCCGAGGTCCGGCGCGATCAGCACGTCGTTCGGTCCGAGGCTCTTGATCTGCTGGTCAACCGTCTGCTTGCCGAGGAAGTTGATCAGCTGCGCCGTCACGCTCAGCGCTGAAGTGATCTCGTCACGCTTCAGCGGCGGCGTCGAGATATTGACCGCGATGATCACGTCGCCGCAAAGCTTGCGTGCTTCATCGATCGGCAGGTTGTTGGCGATGCCGCCGTCGACGAGCAGCCGGCCGTCGATCTCGACCGGCGCGATTGCGCCGGGCACCGACATGCTGGCTCGCATGGCCTGCGCGAGGCTGCCGTGGTCGATCACGACCGACTCGCCGGTCTCGATATCGGTGGCCATTGCCCGATACGGGATCGGCAGCTTGTTGAAGTCGCCGATGCCGAACGCCGGCGTCGCGAGCTCGCGGAAGAATGACTCGATCGACACGCCGGCGATCACGCCCTTGGGCAGTGCGAGGCCGTCCTTGACACCGAATTCCGGCTTAAAAAGCGTCTTGTAATCGTCGACCTTGCGCCGCACCGCGATTTCCTTGCGCGGCGGCGCGTCGCGGAAGATCGTGTCCCAGTCGGCCGCGAGCACCGCCTTCTGCATCTCCTCCGGCGAGCGTCCCGACGCAAATGTTCCGCCGACGACGGCGCCCATGCTCGTGCCGGTGATACAGCTGATCGGGATCCGCATCTCTTCGAGCACCTTCAGCACGCCGACATGGGCGATGCCGCGCGCGCCGCCGCCCGACAACGCAAGACCGATCCGCGGCTGCGCTGCCGGTGCACTGCTCGCGACCGGAGCGATCGGCGTCGGCGTGCCCGGTGCCGAAGGTGCAGGTGTCCGCTCGCTCTGGGCAGCGGCAGTCGTCACAACGGTCCAGCAGGCCAGCAGCGTCGCCGCGTGGGTGGCGCGGAGGTGTCGTTTCATGTCCCTCTCCACAAAATCGGCGGCAGGCGTGTTCCCGCTGGGCACTTCCGAACGACGCGGACTATACGGTGGCAACATGGTGTCGACGCGCGCCGACGCCTGCGCGGCGATGCGTCGTGCGGGGCGCGTCGAACGGCGACCAGCTACGCTCCGCAGCGTGCCGATCTCACTCCGCTCTCCGTTCGGCCGCGATGCCGAGGCCGGCGTGCGCCGCGATGCGTTTCGCCTCGGCGTGCGCAGAGGCGCGCCGCTGCTGTTGCCGACCGCGATCTGGGGACTGGTCGCCGGGGTCGCGATGGTCAAGACCGGGCTCAGCGCGGCGCAGGCGCTGGCGATGACGCTGTTGGTTTACGCCGGCAGCGCACAGATGGCGGTGCTGCCGCTGATTGCGGTCGGAGCGCCGGTCGGGATCGCGTTGTTGACCGCCGCCATTGTCAACCTCCGTTTCGTCATCTTCTCCGCGACGTTGTGGCCTTACTTCGGTCATCTGCCGCTCGCAAGAAGGCTGGTTCTCGGTTACCTCGCGGTCGACATGACGGTGGCGATCTTCGTCGCGCACCAGGCCGAAGGGCCAACGTCCGAACACGGCGCCGGGCAGCGTTGGTTCTATCTCGGCATTGCCGTCGCGACATGGGTGGCATGGCAGTTCTCGTCGGTGCTCGGCATCCTGCTTGCAGGCCTGATTCCGACACGCTGGGGGCTCGAGTTCGCCGCCATCCTGGCGCTGATCGTGATGACCGCGCCGATGTTCAAGGGCCGGCCGGCAGTGGCGGGCTGTGTCACCGCGGGAGTCATCGCCGTGCTTGCGGCCGCATTGCCGCTGAAGCTTGGTCTCGTGCTGGCGGTCACCGCTGGCGTTGCCGTCGCAATGGGCGCCGATCGACTGGGCGAGCGTGATCTTCCCGCGGCGAAGTCATGATGAGGCCGAGCGATATCTGGCTGACGATCGCGGGACTGACGGCGATCACGATCGTCACGCGCAACGTGTTTCTGCTGCTCGGTCACCGCGTCACACTGCCGCAACGCGTGCAGCACGCTCTGCGCTACGCCCCCGCCTGTGCGCTCATTGCGCTGATCGCACCCGAGCTCATGCTCGATCCCGCAACAATGGCGCTGGATCCAGCCAATCCGAAGTTCGCCGCCAGCCTTGCCACCGTGGCGGTCTTGCTGCTGAGCCGACGCGCAGTGCTTGCGATCGCCGTCGGCATGCTCGTCTTCACGCTGTTGCGCCTGATCTGACCGGTCTCAGCGTGCGTGCAATGCGCGCACGGAGGGCAGAACCCACAGCGTGAGCAGCACCGTGGCCAATGCGACGACCGATGCTGCGCTGAGGAATGCCGCCGACGCACCCGCGCCGTGCCAGATCAAGCCGAACAACGCCGAGGCCGGTAACAGCAGCAGACCCTTGACGAGGTAGTACCAGCCATAGGCGCTGCCCAGCGAATTCTGAGACACGAGATCCGCGATCAGCGCACGCTCCGCGCCTTCAGTCGCCGCCATGTAGAGCCCGAGCAGAACCGCAATCGGCCACAGCAATATTGCCTCTCCGGCGAGCGCCAGCGCCACGAACAGCATCGCGTGCACGCTCCAGCCGCCGATCAACAGTGGCACACGGCCGATGCGATCCGACCATGCCGAAAGCGGCACCGAGAGCAGCGTCGAAGTGGCTGCGACCACGGCCCACAGCAGCGCCACGCGGGTCGGCGCCATTCCCAGCTCGTTGGCGCGCAACAGGATGAACGCATTGGACGCCTGGCCGAGCGTGAACAGGCCCAGCGCGACGAGCATCCGGCGAAAGGGCCCAGGTAGCGTGCCGAACGTCCACTCGGGGCGGCGTTCGTGTGTCGCCTCGAGTTGATCCGGCTCGCGCAGCGCCAGCGCCAA
>DATEZE010000134.1:0-2585 GCA_035255845.1 Burkholderiaceae bacterium
ATGACGGCTGGCGCATTGCCCGAGGTAACGATCGATGGCAAGCCGATGCGGCTGGCGCCCGGCGCGCGTATCTACAACTCCGGCAATCTGACGATCACACCAAGCCAGGTGCCGGCGAATTCGCGCATCCGTTACAAGACCGACGCGACGGGTCTCGTCAGCCAGGTCTGGTTGCTTCCGCCCGAGCACTGATTCGGCAGGGTTGGCGCGGCGACCGCCTCGCCTCGTAGAATCTGCGTTTTTCCCGCCACCGGATCTACACCGGCTCGCGACGATGCATTCCGGCAAGCTGTATATCCGCACCTTCGGGTGCCAGATGAACGAGTACGACTCGGACCGTATGGCCGACGTGCTGCGTGCATCCAGCGACCTCACGCCGACCGATCGCCCCGAGGAAGCCGACGTCATTCTTCTCAATACCTGCTCGGTGCGTGAAAAGGCCCAGGAAAAAGTGTTCTCCGATCTTGGCCGCATAAAGCACCTGAAGCAGCTGAATCCCGATCTCGTGATCGGCGTCGGCGGATGCGTCGCCAGCCAGGAAGGCGCTTCGATCGTGCGGCGCGCGCCCTATGTCGACATCGTGTTCGGACCGCAGACACTGCACCGGTTGCCTCAGCTGATCGAAGCGCGCCGTCGCACCGGGCGGCCGCAGGTCGACATCTCGTTTCCGGAGATCGAGAAGTTCGACCACCTGCCGCCGCCGCGCGTCGAAGGCGCGAGCGCGTTCGTGTCGATCATGGAGGGCTGCAGCAAGTACTGCAGCTTCTGTGTCGTGCCGTACACGCGCGGCGAAGAGGTATCGCGGCCGCTGGAGGACGTGCTGACCGAAGTGGCTGATCTCGCGGAGCAAGGCGTCAAGGAAGTCACGCTGCTCGGCCAGAACGTGAATGCCTACCGCGGGACGGTCGACGGCGCCAGCGAGCCGATGGATTTCGCCTGCCTGCTCGAACACGTCGCGGACGTCCCGGGGATCGAGCGTATCCGCTACACGACCTCGCATCCGAAGGAGTTCACGCAGCGACTAGTTGACGTCTATGCTCGCCTGCCGAAGCTGGTCAGCCATGCGCATCTGCCGGTCCAGGCGGGCAGCGACCGCGTGCTGGCGGCAATGAAGCGCGGCTATACCGTGCTCGAGTTCAAGTCGATCGTGCGGCGCCTGCGACAGGTGCGGCCGGACATCTCAATCTCTTCGGACTTCATCGTCGGATTTCCAGGCGAGACCGAGGCCGATTTCGACAAAACGTTAGCGCTGGTGGCCGAAGTCGGCTTCGACGCGTCGTTCTCGTTCGTGTACAGCAAGCGGCCGGGCACGCCCGCGGCAGACCTGCCCGACGACACGCCGCAAGAGGTCAAGCTCGCACGATTACAGCTTCTGCAGCGGCTGGTGAACGACAATGTCGCACGCATCAGCGCGGCAATGGTGGGAAGCGTGCAGCGCATCCTGGTTGAGGGCCCGTCGCGCAAGGACGGCAACGAGCTGATGGGGCGGACCGAGAACAATCGCATCGTGAATTTCAGTGGTGTCCCGCGGATGATCGGCCGGATGATCGACGTGAGGGTGACACAGGCGCTGCCGCACTCGTTGCGCGGCGACGCAATCGCGCGCGAGCACGCGAGCGTGCCGGGCCGCTCGTCGCGCGCTGCGCGGGCGACCGGCCCGGTGCAGGACTGAGCAAAGAGACGCGGGCACCGATCCGCGAGAGCAGGAACCGGAATGTGGGAGCGCACGGCGCAGGGCCGGCAGCGCAAGGGAAGGTGATCGAAGATGATCGAAAGCTCAAACGTCAGCGACGCCGGGTGGACGGCCGTGCGGGCATTCGTGGTCTCACTGGGTGCTGTCATGGTGTCGGCCTGCGCCACGCTGCAGGCCCGGGAACCAGCCAAACCGGAGCCGTCAGCCGCTGCGGCGACGGCGGCCGCGGCCGACAAGCCCAGTGCCACGCCAGCTCCGGAATCCGCGAAGCCGGCGGCGGGCGCTGCAGCTGCGGCTGCAGCGATGCCGCCTGGTGCCCCTCGTCCGTTTGCCGAAGTGGTAAAGGACGCGAAGGTCATCCAGGGCCTGTTCCCGATCTGGCAGAAGGACGACAAGGCCTGGATCGAGATTCCGGCCGACATGCTCGACAAGCCTTTTTTCCTGTCGATCAACATGAGCCGCGGGATCGGCGAGCGGATGCTGTTTGCCGGGCTGATGGGCAGCCGCGACTGGTATGCGACCGGCGGCGAGTACGTCGCCGAGTTCCGCAAGGCCGGCGGCAACATCCAGCTGCTTGCACGCAACACGACCTTCGTTGCGCGTGCCGGCTCGCCGGAGGAGCGGGCGGTGCGGAAGTCTTTCTCCGACAGCCTGCTGTCATCGGCCCCAGTCGCGAGCGCGACGCACCCTGAACGCAAGTCGGTGCTGGTCGATGCGAATGCGCTGCTGATGTCGGACATTCCGCGCGCGTCGTGGTTGATCGAACGCAACTATCGAAACACCTATAGCTTCGACCCGCGCAACTCATATATCGCTTCGGCGAAGAGCAGCCCGGAGCGCACGGTTTTCGACGTCACCGCGCACTATTCACAGCCGCGCATCCCGGTTCCGC
>DATEZE010000135.1:0-15972 GCA_035255845.1 Burkholderiaceae bacterium
CGTTGGTGAAGCCGACCACATGGGCGCTGGTCGGACCTTCGGGATAGTGGCGCTTGAACTCGCGGCTGCTGTGGATGCCGGCAATCTTCAGCGCGGCGATCCGCTCGGCGACCTCGACGTCGACCTGGCGGTGCAAATAGACGAAGCTCCGGTCGTCGTTTGCCAGCCTGCGCTTCAGTTCCGGCAGTCCGAGCTGCAGCAGGCGTGCGAGCTCTGCAAGCTGGGTCGCACCTGCATCGACATCCTCAGGGATCGCCCAGATCGCCCGGGCTGGCACCGACGAAGCGAGCACGATACCGTTGCGGTCGGTCACGCGACCGCGGGTCGCCGGCACTTCGAGCGTTCTCGCGTAGCGGGCTTCGCCCTGGCGCTGCAGGAACTCGGTCGACACGCCGCCCATCAGGTAAAAGGCGCGCCCGCCAAGGGCCACGAAGCTAACGAACAACACGAAGAGCAGCAGCTTGGAGCGCCACGCGGGCAATGCGACCGTCAACAGCGGACTGGCATTGAAACCAACGCGCTCGCCACGAGCGCCACCGTCCGGGCGCCTGGCGCCACGCACCGTCGAACGACCTCCGTTCCGGCTCATTTGCGCGGCCCCGTGCCGACCGGCGTCGTCGCGGTCGATTGCGGCAGGTTGAGATACACCGTCTGACTCGCGTCGGCCGCGCGGAAGCCGAGCCGCACGGCGGCGCGCTCGACCGCAGCCGGTTGAGACAGTCGAGCAAGTTCAATCGTCAGGCGCTCATAGTCGACGTCCAGCTGTCGAGCGTCCTGCTGGCTGCGCTCGAGATCAACGAACAGCGAGCGGGCTCGATGCTGCGCGGTGACGAGTCCAAGGGCGCAGCCGAAAAGCAGCAGGATCGCGAGCACGACGAAGCCGCGCGAAATCATCGGTTCACCTGCGGCCAGTCCGCACCTGTCCGCTGCGCGACGCGCATGACTGCCGAGCGCGCGCGCGGGTTCACCGCAATCTCGTCGCGATCGGCGCGAGCACGGGCGACGAGTTCAAGCCGCGGCGCAGGCAGCTGATCGCCGCGCAGCGGCAGGCGGCGCGCGCCGGCATCGCCGCGCTCCGGATGTGCGTGCCCGTCGAGAAAGCGCTTCACGATCCTGTCTTCCAACGAATGGAACGAGATAACTACCAGGCGACCGCCGCTCACGAGCGCCCGCGCAGCCTGCTCGAGCCCTAGCGCCAATTCTTCAAGCTCTTGATTGACGTGAATCCGTACAGCCTGAAATGTCCGAGTGGCCGGATGCTGTGCCCCGTCCGCGCGGCTCTTGCGGGGAATCGCGCCTGCCACGAGCGCGGCAAGGTCGCCGGTGGTGGCAACCGGCCGCCCAGCCTCGCGGCGAGCCACAATCGCCTTTGCAACCTGTGCAGCAAACCGTTCTTCCCCATAGTCGCGGATGACCCGAGTGAGTTCGTCAATCGATGCGCGCGCGAGCCATTCGGCCGCCGTCGCGCCGCGTGTCGTGTCCATGCGCATATCGAGCGTTGCATCGTTGCGCCACGAGAAGCCGCGTTCTGCGGTGTCGATCTGCGGCGACGAGACGCCGATGTCGAACAGCACCCCGTTCAATGCGCTGACGCCTGCCACCGCAAGGATCTGCTCGAGTCGTGAAAACGCGGTGTGCTCGATGTGAAAGCGCGGATCCGAAATTGAGGCGGCAGCCTCCACAGCCTGCGGATCCCGATCTAGCGCGATCAGACGCCCATGCGGACCGAGCGCCTGCAGAACCAGGCTCGAGTGGCCACCGCGTCCGAAGGTTGCATCTACATAGGTTCCGTCGGGCTCGGTGACGAGGAAGCCCACCGCCTGATCGGCAAGCACCGCGCGGTGCGCCGGCGCATCCGTGAGCGACTTTCGCGTCATTCACGGTCAGAACGTGAAATCCGCGGCGGATTCGGGCAGCCCATTGGCGAGTGCCTGGCGCTCGTGCTCGGCCAGGCGGACCGCGTCCCAGAGCTCCAGGTGTGCACCCATGCCGAGCAGCATTACGTCGCGGTCGAGTCCCGCCGCCGCGCGCAACTCGCTACCGATCAGAATCCGGCCAGCACTGTCGAGTTCGATGTCAACGGCACTGCCGAGCAGCAGCCGCTGCAACGCGCGCGCCGCATAGGGCAATTGTGCGATCTGCTGCCGCCGTGACTCCCAGGCCGGGCGCGGGTAGACCAGCAGACAGCCATCGGGATGCCGCGTGACGGTCAGCCGTCCTTCACACGAGGACGCCAACGCGTCGCGATGCCTGGCCGGCATCGATACGCGGCCCTTGCCGTCCAGCGTCAGCTGCGAAGCGCCCTGAAACACGTCGTCCCGGGAAAGGCTGCCAGCAATCTCGCTCTCGGACGAAGCGAACGCTAACTAGCCCACCCTCTCCCACAATTTCACACGGGTCGCCACTGTATCCCAGTGCCGAGCGGGCGGTCAAGCGATATGAGGCCGTTTTTTCAATCACAACAAGGACTTAGCCGATGTTTTTCAAGCAATTTTCTCGCGGAAACTGCTGCCAATAGAGGTATTTAGCGCTGTAACTGCAAGTGAAGTCTAGGATGCGTGGGCCCGGAATACAGCGTTGCGCTCCATCACGGCCTAGCAATTTGCAGAGCGAGGCGCCCAGAAGCACCTGCGCAACCTCGCTAGGGCCGAATTCGCTCGCGCCGGCAGAAAAGAGGCAAAGTCCACCTGTAAGCCGGATTCTGTTCGACGCCCTCTCGGGCGTCGTGGCGATCATTCATCTGCACCGGCGATCGCTCGCCGGGTCGAGCCACCTACCCGCGGCCTCCCCGAGCAGGATCAACGGCCGCCTATTTGGTGTTGCTCCGCGTAGAGATTGCCCGTTTCACCCGACTCGGTTTCGCAACCTGGCCGACTCGTCTCTGTTGCTCTGATCCTCACCTCACGGTGGGCAGGCGTTACCTGCTACGCAGCTCTGCGGAGTCCGGACTTTCCTCGATGGCGGCAGGCCGCCACCGCGATCGCCCGGTGGACTTTGCAACTCGTATTTTAGGTGCTGAAGCAGCGCCGCCGCGCCCCTTGGTCCTGCTTTTCTCCCAAGCACAGGGGCAGGCCACGGCGTAGCGTGCGGCAAACCGGCAGGCAATCCGCCACAATCGCGCCCACTGTGACCGCTGCTGACGCCTCCCCGCGCCTGATCGTCGTCGAGGACTCCGAGCTCGATTACGAGCTGCTTATCGCGATGCTGACGCGAGAAGGGCTGCGCGCTCGCGCCGTCCGCGTCGAGGACGAGGCCGGCATGCGCGACGCCTTTGCGCAGGGGCCAGTCGACGCGGTGATCACCGATCACAATCTGCCACGCTTCGATTCCCTCGCCTCCCTGAAGGTGGCAAAGGCTGTCGACCCGGACATACCGGTCATCGTGCTCTCCGGCGAAATGTCGGAGGAACTCGCGGTCGCATCGCTGCATGCGGGCGCCGACGACTTCGTGCTTAAAACCCGGATGTTTCGTGTCGCGGCAGCGCTGCAGCACAGCCTTGCGGCCGCGCGCACGCGCCGTGAGGCGCGCAACGCGGCCGTCGCGCTGGTCGAGAGCGAACGCAAGCTGCACGCTCTGACACAGCACCTGGAACGCGCGAAGGAAGAGGAACGCCGAGCGATCGCCCAGGAGATCCACGACGATGTCGGCGGTGCGCTGACGGCGCTGAAATTCGAAGTCGTGCGGCTGGCGCGGGAAGTTGGCGCGGCACAACATGCCGAGCGTATGCGGGCGATCCAGCAGCTGCTGGAGTCGGCCGTCGTTGCGACCCATCGCATCCAGCATGCGCTGAGACCCGCGGTGCTCGATGCCGGCTTGGTCGCCGCGCTCGAGTGGCTGACTCGTGGTTTCGGTGAACGCACCGGACTGCCGATCGACTTCCGCAGCAACCGCGACGAGTTCGAGATCGCGCCCGACCGTGCCGCGGCGTTGTACCGCGTAGCACAGGAGGCACTGACAAACGTGCGCAAGCACGCTGGGGCGCGCTCAGTGAACGTGCAACTGTTTGCGCTCGACGACGAGGTCACGCTCGAGATCGCCGACGACGGCGCCGGCTTCGAGCCGGACAGCCTCGCAGTTACGCCGGGATTTGGCGTGCGCGGGTTGCTCGAGCGGGCGCGCGGGCTTGACGGCTGGGCGGAAGTGTCCTCATCGCCAGGCCGCGGCACGACCGTGATGTTCTCGATCCCGCCACAGGCAGCACCGCGGACGAATACGGCCACGATGCTGGAGGAGGGGTCCGGTGCCGGTTAGGCTGATCGTCGTCGACGACCACGCGATCGTGCGGCGAGGGATCGTCCAGGTGCTTTCCGAGCATCCCGACGCGCAGATCGTCGCCGAAGCATCCGACTATGGCCAGTTGAGGGCCGAACTGAAGAAGCACGGCGAACCCGACGTGCTCGTCATGGACGTCGGACTGCCCGGGAAAAATGGCATTGAAATCCTGAAGTCGCTGCGCGAGGAATACCCGCGGCTCAAGGTGCTGATGGTGAGTATGTATCCGGAGGACCAGTACGCGGTGCGCGCGTTCAAGGCCGGCGCGTTCGGCTATCTCAACAAGGGCAGCGCACCGGACAAGCTGCTTGAGGCGTTGTCTATGGTGATCGCCGGCAAGAAGTACGTGACGCCTGAGATCGCGCAGGCGCTGATCGAGAACCTGAATGCGCCCGAGGACACAGTCGCGCCGCACGAGAAACTTTCCGACCGAGAATTCCAGACCTTGCGGTTGATGGCGTCGGGCAAGCGCCTGTCGGATATCGCGGAGGAGCTGGCGCTCAGCCCGAAGACCGTCAGCGTGTACCGGGCGCGCATCCTCGAGAAAATGGGCATGTCGAACAACGCCGAGCTGACGCACTACGCGATCAAGCACGGCCTCGTCGAATAGCCCACACAGTCTGTGCCGCGGCGCATCAGCCGTCGCGGCCGATAAAGCGGGTGGCCCATTTGAGCGCGCGATCGCGCTGTCCGCCTTGTCCGCTCTGTCCGCCCTCTCCGGTTTCGCCGACCGCGCGCAGCGTTTCCTGCTGTTCGAGTGCGGGGCGCGGCGGGCCGATGAACTCATTTTCGATGCGGCCGTGATGCCGGCCGCTCGAATGCTCGTCGAGCGCGCCCTCAGGGCCGGTGACGCCGCGACGAGGGCCGATGTTGACGCGCCAGTGGCGGCGTCCGGCAGCGTTACGGATGAGACCGTGGAAGTCTGAACCCGGCACTGCCGGCGAGAACAGGAACCCCTGCATCAGCAGGCATCCCTGGTCGAAGAGCCGCATCATCTGCCCCTGCGTCTCGACACCCTCGGCAACGACACGCAGCTTCAGACTTTTGCTCATCGCGATGATCGCGGCAACGATCGCGGCGTTGTCAGCGCTCGTCTCGAGCTCACGCACGAATGAGCGGTCGATCTTCAGGGTGTCGATCGGCAGCTTCTTCAGATAGGAGAGCGATGAGTAACCGGTGCCGAAATCATCGACCGAAATCGCAACGCCCAGCTCCTTCAGCGCCTGCAAGAGCGGCAGCGCATGGCCGAGGTTCTGCATCAGCACCGTCTCGGTGAGTTCGAGCTCGAGCAGGCGTGCATCGAGGCGGAAGCCCGCCAGCGCGGCCTGCACGGGCTCGACGAGGTTGGCGCGCTGGATGTGACGGCCCGAAATGTTGATCGACACCGGCATCGGCGGCATGCCGTCCTCGGACCATGCAACCATCTGCTTGCAGACTTCTCGCACTGCCCATTCGGTGATCGGCACGATCAGTCCGGACTCCTCCGCCACCGTGATGAATTCGCCTGGCGGCACGAGTTCGCCGCCGCGTTTCCAGCGCATCAGCGCCTCAGCGCCGACGATGGTGCCGTCGATCACGTTGACCTTGGGCTGGTAATACATCACCAGTTCTTCACGCTCGAGCGCTCGATGCAGGGCCGTTTCGAGCCGCCAGCGCTCCGCAGTAGCCGTGTTCATCGCCGACGAAAAACGCATCGCGCCGTTGCGGCCGCTGTCCTTGACTGCGTACATCGCGATGTCGGCCTTGCGCAGCAGCGTGTCGACATCGCCACCGTCGAGCGGAAAGGTGGCCACGCCCATCGACGCCGTCACGAACAGCTCGTGCCCGGAAAAGGCGAACGGCCGGCGCATCGTGTCGAGCAACCGCTGCGCCACTGCTTCGATCGCACTGGGGTCGGCCAAGTCGGTGAGCAGAACTGTGAACTCGTCGCCTCCGAGCCTGGCGACGCTGTTGGTGCTGCCGGCCGCCACCGGCGCCGTCTGCGAACCGGCCGCCAAGGCGCGCGTTGCCGAGCCGATACTCGGCGGACGGTTGTTGCGCACCGCGGCGCCCTGTTCCGCGGCGCGCGCGACGGTATCGTTCTCGCGCACGCACTGGTACAGGCGCTTCGCCACTTCGCGCAGCAGCTGATCACCCACCTGGTGCCCGAGCGTGTCGTTGATCTGCTTGAAGCGATCTAGATCAAGGAACAGGACGCCGACAGCCGAACCGCTGGTGCGCGCCCGCTCGAGTGCGGCCTGGAACTGGTCGCGGAAGAAGCGCCGGTTGGGCAGTCCGGTGAGGCTGTCGTAATTGGCGAGTTGCCGGATCTGGTCTTCGGCCTGCTTGCGTTCGGTGATGTCCTGCATCACGCCGTGCACCGCGATCGCCCGGCCTCCGTCGTCGCGATCGATTTCGCCTTCGATCTGCACGACGCGCACCTGACCTGTCGGCCGCGCGAGCCGGCACTCGAAGTTCATCTGACCGTTGCCGGCAAGCGCTTCGCGGAACAGCATTTCTATGCGCGCACGTTCATCTTCGACCACGCGTGACCAGACGAACCAATCTGCCAGTCCGTCGTCCTGCTGTGGCAGCCCGGCGATCGCGAAGCATTCCTCGGAGAGCTTGACCCAGCGTGTGGCGATGTTCCATTCCCAGCTGCCGAGCCGCGCAATGCGCTGCGCCTTCGACAGCTTCGCCCGGCTTTCGGCAAGCTCTTCGCGCATGCGCGAGGCGCGGATCATGTAGCGCAGCCGTTCCGAGAGCAGCGTCCACTGTGTCGTGCTCTTCACGAAGAAGTCGGTGGCACCCGCCTCGTAGGCACGTGCGATCGAGGTTTCGTCGTCGAGGCCGGTCAGCATCAGCACCGGCACGTGCTCGCCGCCCGAAAGGCGCCGCAACCGCTCGCAGGTGACGAAGCCGTCGATCTCGGGCATCAACGCGTCGAGGACAACGACGTCGGGCTGGTTGTTCGCGAACAGTTCGAGCGCGCTGGCCCCGCCGTCAGCTTCGATGACGCGCCAGTTCCGTTCGGCGAGCGCCGATGCGGTCAGCAGCCGCGCAACCGGATCGTCGTCGACCAGCAGCACCAAATCGGCTCTGACTGGTTCTTCCTCGCGCTCCTCGGCGCGTGGGCTTGATTTCGGACCTTCGGTGCCCATTACACGCACATCACCCTCAGTTCGGAACGACGGCCTCGTCGGCCGCCACGATGTCTTGCAGAATCTTCACCGCCCGCTCGTACTCGGCCTGCGCCCCGGCCCATTCTTCGCGCGCGGCGTTCAACGCTCCGCTGCGTGCATGGCGCTCGAGCACTGCAAAGCGTCGCGACAGTTCGAGAGCACCCAGGTTCGCGCTCGACGACTTCAGCGTGTGGGTCGCATGCTGCAGTGAAGCGACGTCACCCGCCTTCAGCGCGTAGGCGATCTGAACAACCAGGCGCGCCGCTGTGCTGATGTAGGCGGTGACGAGGCGTTCGAGCAGCCGTGTAGCGCCGCGCCGTTCCATATCGCGGATCAGTTCGATCGCAGTCATGTCGATCGAGCACACCTCAGCGGACGCAGGCGCCTCATCGACCGGTTCCAGCGGCGGAACCGCCGTCAAGACCGTGCCCGCCACCGCCGCATCGGCCTGCGCCCCGCGCAGCCAGTGCACCAGCGCGGCGTCGAGCGCTTCTCGCCGCACCGGCTTTGCGAGATAGGCGCTGAACCCGGCATGCAGGCAGCGCTCCTCGTCGCCGGCAAGCGCGTTGGCAGTCAGCGCGACGATCGGCACATCCTGCGCAGTCGCATAACCATTCGCAGCCGCACCGCGAAAACGACGCACGGCCTCGAAGCCATCCATCTCAGGCATCTGGCAGTCCATGAACACGAGGTCGAACACGTCGTCGCGCAGCGCGGCGAGCGCCTCGCGCCCGTCTGAAGCAACCCGGAGCGAGCAGCCGAGCTCTGTCAGCATCGCGCGTGCGACTTCCTGATTGACCACGTTATCCTCGACGACCAGCACGTGGGCGCGGCGTCCCGGCGCAGAGAGGAGCGGCACCGGCGCACTCGGCGCCTCGCGCAGTAGCACACGAGCCAGCGCGTCGACCAGTTCGGCCTGGCGCACCGGCTTGGTCAGGTAAGCCTCGATGCCGCTGTCGTAGGCGAGCCGGGCCTCGTTGCCACTGCCGAGCGACGTCAGCATTACCATGCGCACGTCGACCAGCTGCGGATCACGCCTTAACTCCGTAGCCATCGTCAGCCCATCCATGATCGGCATCTTCATGTCGACGATCGCCGCATCAAAGGGCGTGCCCGCGCGAGCCGCGGCGCGCAGCAGTTCCAGCGCAGTCGATCCGTTGTCGGCAGTCGCGACATCCATGCCGAATCCCCGCAACTGGGCTTCGAGGATGCTGCGGTTGGTCGGGTTGTCCTCCACGAGGATGACTCGGCGCCCACGCAGCGCCGCAGTGTCGACGGCGGCCGCCGGCGAAACCGCAACGCCGGCTTCGAGCGCGACGTCGAAACGGAACACAGAGCCTTCACCGAAGCGACTGGTCGCGCTGATCCGGCCACCCATCAGTTCGACCAGCTGCTTGCTGATCGCAAGTCCCAGTCCAGTTCCACCATAGCGTCGCGCCATCGACTGATCGGCCTGCATGAAGACCGTGAACAGCTTTTCAAGCGCATCGGACTTCATGCCGATGCCGCTGTCACGCACCTCGAACATCACGCGGTGCCCGCCGTTCGCCTGCGGTTCGGCAGACACGGTGACGATCACCTCGCCCGCCTCCGTGAACTTGATCGCATTGCCGACCAGATTCGTCAGCACCTGCCGTAGGCGCATCGGGTCGCCGCGCACCGCGGTCGGCACGTTCGGCTCGATGTGCGAGGCGAGCTCGAGTCGCTTCTGGTGTGCCCGTGGCGCCAGCAGCTCGAATACGTCTTCGACTACCGTCCGCAGGTTGAAGTCGACCGCCTCGAGTTCCAGCTTGCCGGCCTCGATCTTCGAGAAATCGAGGATGTCATTGATGATCTCCAGCAGCGTCTCGCCCGACCTGTAGACGGCTTCCGCGAAACGGCGCTGCTTGTCCGAAAGCGGCGTGCCAAGCAGCAGCTCGGTCATGCCGAGCACACCGTTCATCGGCGTGCGGATTTCATGGCTCATGTTGGCGAGGAACTGCGACTTGGCGCGACTCGCCGTCTCGGCGATCTCCTTGGCCTCGCGCAGCACCTGCTCGACCTGCTTGCTCTCGGTGATGTTCTCGAGCAGTGTCAGCGTGTAGCGCTCACCGGTCGCGTCGTTGAAGCGCACGGCGTGACCCCGTACCCATATCGCCCGCCCGTCGCCGGTGAGCATGCGCCGCTCATAGCTCACCGGACCGCGGTCCGATAGCACCAATGCGCGCCGCGAGGCGTGCGCGGCATCGACGTCGTCGGGATGGTAGAAGCTGATCGGATCCTTGCCGATCACCTGTTCGCTGCTGTAGCCGAGCATCTTCGAGTGGGCGGCGTTGGCACGCACGATGCGCATGTCCGGCGCCTGGATCGATGCGGCGACCGGAGACTCGTCGAACAGTGCGCGGAAGTACTCGGCGCTTTCGCGCAATGCCGCTTCGGTGCGCTTGCGTTCTGTGATATCGGGGCTGATCAGCGCGTACTGGAAATAGCGGCCCTGGTCGTCACGCAGTGGCTGGCCCTCGATCTCGAGTACCCGCAGTTCGCCGTCACGCGTGTAGGCAACGAACTCCACCCGGCACGGATCGCCGCGTAGAACCGATTCGCCGATCGTCGCGATCGCCGCGGCATCCGTCTGCGGCCCCTGCAGAAGCGTCTGCGCCGGCCGTCCGCGAACGTCCTGCAGCGAATAGCCGGAGAAGCGCGCGCACGCATCGTTGGCCCATTCGATCCGACCCGAAGTATCGAGGATCATCACCATCTGGTCGGTGCGCGACGCGACCATCGCCAGTCGGCTCGCCTCGAGTTCACGCTCGCCCAGCTCGCGCTCGGCACGCTGGCGCTCGGCAACGCGTGACAGCTCGGCGCTGATGGACTCCAGCAGCTCCAGCAGTTCGTTGGTCGCCTCGACGCGGTGATCGCAGAAGAATTCGATGAAGGCCGCAACGTGGCCGCGCGCGATCACGGGGATCACGATTCCGGTCTGCAGTCCGGCGTCGAGCGCCTCGACCAAGCGGTTCCACTCCGACATCCGCGACAGGTCGGAAACCCAGTGCGGGGTGCCAGAAAGATAGGCACGGCCAATCAGGTGATCGGGCGAAGGCATGACCGGCGTGCGGTTGCAGGCATCGACGAACACGGCAAAGCGGTCGGCGTCGCGCGAGAACCAGATCGAACGCGGCGGCAGCGAATCGGCAGTGCGCTCCTGCTGCAACGCGACCCGGCCCAGCGGCCAGTCAAGGTAGGCGCCGATCTCGTGCAGCGCGCGCTCCAGCGTCGATTCGACGGTGCCACCTTCATTGGTGACCGCGGCCAGTCCGCGCAGCAGACGCATCTGTGCATACTGGCGCTGGAGTTCGAGGCTGTTCTGCAGTTCGCTCTTGTGCGCTCGCGCCAGCCTGTCCGAATGCGACAACAGTGCCGACGTCATCGCTTCGAACGAGGCCACGAGCGAATCGAGCTCGTCACCGCGACGGCCTGCGGGGCGGCCTGCAAAACGCAGTGAAAGTTCTTCGGCGCGTCCGGTCAATGCCTTGATCGGCTGGATCAGGTAGCGCGTCAGATACAGTCCCGCCGCGATCGTTGCCATGATCGTGAACAGAACGACCGCTGCAAAGGAGCCGGTCGAATCGCTGAGGGCGTGATAAGCGCGATCGTTCGGCATCATCACGGCGATCGCGATCGGCTCCTCGTTCAACGCCAGCGGCAGCAGCGAAACGTCCTGGCGCCCCTCTAAGCTCACTGTTCCGCTGGTGCCGCTGCGCAGACTGTCGCCGAGTTTTCGCAGCCAGCCCGCATCGGACGCTTTAGAGGTCATCACCAGTTCCCGGCCAGCCGTGACCAGGTTCACGCTCAAGCCCAGGCGCGATGCGAGCAGGCCGAGGTACTCGGCGTCGATCCGACGCTCCATGACCACTGAGCCGACGATGCGATGGCGCGCGAGCACCGGTGCAGCCGCCCGCAGCGTCAGGCCTCCCTCATCGCCGTCGACGGCGAGGCCGTCCCGGCCCTGCAGCGATTCGCGTACCAATTGCGCCTTTGACGGGTCGTCCAGCCGGTACTGGGCCGGATTGCCAACGCGCTCGATCAGCTGTCCACCGGCGCTGTAGACCTCGACAGCGGCGTCGCCACCGAGGCGACGTGAACGCTGCGCCCAACCGCGCACGGCATCATCATTTTCCGGACTCTGCATCGCAACGACCAGATCGGGCCGCTCGGCAAGTAGGCGCACCGACAACTCTAGGTCGCGATAGTCGGCGACGATCGCGGCGCGCACCATCTGCGCCGCGCGCTCTGCCTTCTCGAGCTGCTCATTGCGGAACAGTTGTTCGGCACTGCGCTGGTGAAAGTAGTAGCTGACGCCAACCGTCCAGCTGGCCACCAGCACCAGGACGCCGATCACTGGCAGACCGACCGAACGGAAGCGCGCATGCCCCCCCGGCAGATCGATCGGATCAAATCGCGGGTCGGTAGTGCTCTGTGACGGCGCTGCGCGACCGCGCGCGGAAAGCACGCGACGCAGTCGCTGCAGCAGTTCACGGGAGTACGCGTGCGGCATGAATGGGCGCAAACGGTCGCACCGGTCGGATGGTCATCGCAGGCTAGTCCGTAGGCTGGATCACGACCCCTCGAAAAGGCGTCGGGTGCACGCGCATTTCGGCAGCGGCGCGCCACAGTGTTCGCTCGGAACGGGCGACTCGCGCGGACCTGCGCGTTGCTGCACAATCCGCCGCGGTGGCAAACGCTCAAGACTCGATGCAGCGCATGGGGTGGTGCCGGCTCTGGTGCGAGCGTGCGCTCGCATGCAACCTGCCGTTCGGTTTCGCCGCGGTGAGTTCGAGCGCGCTCGCGACTCCGATCGGTGGGTCTCAGCCGACAATCGGTGCATTCTGGCTACTCGCCGCTGCCGGACTCGGTGCAGCGATCGCGCTCGCGAGCGTCGCCGCAATGCGCCAGCGCAGCATCCGCCGCGAGTTGCAGGCGCTGCGGCTGTCGCTGGCGGCCGCGGCGACGTGGTCCTGGCGCACCGATGCCGACGGCAAGGTCGTCGAAGTCGAACCCAGCCACCGTAATGTCGATTGGTTTGACAGCCGCTCGTTGCTCGGCCGGCGTCCGTGGGAACTGCGGGCGGGCACGGATGCTCCGCGCGGCGTGGCCACCGCGCTTGCGGCGCGCGCCCCGTTTTTCGACATCCGGCTCGAAATGACGCCAGAGACGGGCCAGCCCATGCGCGTGCTGAGCCTGTCGGGCGCGCCGGTGTTCTCGGGCACTGGACGCTTTCGCGGCTATGCCGGGGCCGCGCATGACCTGACCGCACTGATAGGCGCGTCGGACAGTGCCGCGGGCGACGATGTCCCGCAATTGCGCGCCGACCTCGATCAGCGCAACGGCCAGCTTGCCGAGCGCTCGACCGAGCTCGAGAACGCGCTGCGCGAGCTAGACAGCTTCTCGTATTCGGTCTCGCATGACCTGCGTGCGCCGCTGCGCGTCGTCGACGGTTTCGCGACTATCCTGCTCGAGGACTATGGTGACCGCGGCAAGCCGCTTGACGACCTCGGTCGCGACCACCTGCGGCGCATCGTCGCTGCCAGCCAGCGGATGAACTCGATGATCGAGACGCTGCTGTCGCTGTCACGCATGACAAGCAAGGAACTCGCTCGCGAGCGCGTCGACCTGACGCAGATCGCACGCGAATTGAGCGACGACCTGCGGGCGCAGGACCACACGCGGGCGATCGAGTTCGTCATCGCGCCCAATTTGCGCGCCGACGGTGACAGCACGCTATTGCGGCTCGTGCTGCAGAACCTGCTCGGCAACGCCTGGAAGTTCTCAGCGCGCACGCCACAGGTGCGCATCGAATTCGCCGCGCGCGACGAATCCGGAGTGCGAACGTTCTTCGTGCGCGACAACGGCGCCGGCTTCGACATGCGTTTTGCCGAAAAGCTCTTCGGGTTGTTCCAGCGGTTTCATTCGGCCAACGAGTTTGCCGGGACCGGCGTGGGCCTTGCCACGGTGCAGAAGATCGTTCGTCGCCACGGCGGCCGCATCTGGGCCGAAGCCGTCCCCGCACCCGGCGAGGGACACGGGGCGACGTTCTACTTCACGCTGTGGGAGTAGCGTCGCTCGTGTATGCGACCGCGCAGCGGTCGCGTACACGAAGAGCGCCTATCCTATTTTCCACTCCCCTCCGCATTGCGCGCAACGCACGCGCAACCAGTGGGGACGGCCGGCTTCGGGCGGGTCCTCATCGTTGGTCGCTTCCTGGCCCAACACACGGAACTTGCCCCAGGTCTTGCAGGTTGGACAGGCCGCCGCCTCGGCGAAGCGTTCGGCGCGGCGCAGCAGTGCATTGAAGCGCCGCCATGCGACGACAACCAGCAGGCCGCCCGCCGCGGCGGTGATCAGCGTTATGCCATAGCTGCCGGCGGACTTCATGTCGCTCAGAACTTCCGCGCCGGCCAGCATCGTGATCAGGGCGACGAATCCGAGCGCGAGATAGGCATGACTTTCGATCAGCTGCCGCTCGTACCAGCGACGGAAGCCGTGGCGCTGGATGTAGTCGGTCGCGCTCAACGCTCTACCTGGGGATCGAATTGAGGCGATTCGCCGCGACCACCATGTTGGTCGCGAGCTGCCCCGGTGTCGTGCCTTCGGCACGAGCGTGAGAACGCAGCGCGTCGAGAGCGCGGTCGAAATCGAGGCGCAGGCGCTCCATCAGGATTCCGACCGCGATGTACTCGTCGCGCCCCGGCGCGCCTTGGCCGTCAGCCATCGGAGCCGATTTCAGCTCGTCCCAGCGCGCCAGCGCCGCGCGTACTGCCGGGACGATCTGACGCACATCGAGCGGCTTGACCAGGTAACCGAGGGCACCCATGCGGGTCGCTTCCTCGACGATGTCGGCATCGCCGAATGCCGACAGGAACATGAAACCGGTGCCGGTATTGGCCGCCAGATAGCGCGCAACGTCCATGCCGGATTTGCCCTGCATGCGCATGTCGAGGATGGCGAGCCGGGGCTTGTATTTGCGTGCGAGCAGGATGCCGTCGTCGCCGTTGTCGGCTTCGATGACCTCGAAGCCCGCTTGCTTGAGTCCCGCGACCAGCGTGGCGAGCACGAGTCGGTCGTCATCGACGACGAGGATCAGAGGTTGCTCGTTCAGAGGTTGTTGTTCGTTCATAGTGAGAGTGTCTGACGCCGCGCAGCAGACTGCGCCGTTACAGGTTTTCTTCGCGGACCGCGGGTGGAAAAAGCTGCAGCTTTGTCAGTACCACCGATCCAGAGGACGCGATGCTCAGCCTGGCACCTCGCCGCGGCAACAGGGCCTTGACGAGGCCAAGGCCCGACACGCTCGCCGCGATGTCGGAAAAACTGAATCCGGCTCGCAGCTGACCGGTGTTCTCGATCGCGAACTCCATGCCGTCCGGCCGCGCGCTGACGCGGACGTTGACCGGATCGGATCGGTTGGCGCGGTGCTTGATCGCATTGGTGCCGAGTTCGTTGATGACCAGCGCCAGCGGGACGGCCTCGTTTTCGGGCAGACCGTAGCGCCACAGGTCCGGGGCGGGCGGCTCGAAGCGGACCTCCGCACCAAACATGTTGGCGAGGTTGTGGAAGATACCCTGCGCCACACCGAGCACCGGCAACGTGCCAGTCGCGCGGATCTGCAGGCCGTGGACCTGTGCGATCGCCTGGATCTGCGCCGCGGCTTCCTCGAGCGCCGACGCGACCTCGGGCCGTGCCACGGCAGCTTGCTGGATCAGTCCGGCCACGCCCTGCAGGTTGTTCTTGATCCGGTGATGGACTTCACGCACGAGGATGTCGCGCTGCTTCACGACCTCTTCCATCCGCTGGCGCTCGGCCGCCTCGCGCTCTGTCGCGTCGTCAGCCACGCCGAACACGCGGATTGCACCGTCTTCCATGCGGACCGGATTGAGCCGGATTTCAATCAGTCGCACGCCGTGCATCGGGTGGTTGATCCTGACCGAGAGTTCCGAGCGCAGCAGGCGCCGCATCCGCGCCACGAGACGCGGCAGGGCGCGCAGCACAGCCGGTGCGTCGTCCGCCACGACATAGCGCAGCGCGCTGCGCGGGTCGCTCACCAGGTCGTCGACCCGGGCGCCGATCAGCGACTGGTAACGCGGGTTGACGTACAGGACGCTCGAAAAGTCACCGGTCATGATGAACACGAGCTGATCGATGTTTTCGGCGAACTGCCTGAAGCGCGCCTCGGTCTCACGCAGAGCCACCTCGGCCCGCACTTCCTCAGTCAAGTCGTCGATGATCGACATCACGTAACGTGGATGCGACTCCACACCGGGCCCTGCCTCGAACAGCGGCACCACGCGTTGGTTCACCGTCAACCGTTTGCCGTCGGCACGCAGCATCACATCGCGCGGACGGTCGACCTGCGAGCCGGTGGCAAGCGCCTTGCGATCGAGCTCCGCGTACAAGTCGGCGAACTGCCGTGCATAGACTTCGCGCCAGGTGCGACCGACGACCTGGTGTCGCGACAGGCCAGTGATCTGCTCTCCGGCCCGGTTGAGGCTGACGAAGCGGCCGGTCT
>DATEZE010000136.1:0-2264 GCA_035255845.1 Burkholderiaceae bacterium
CTAACATACCCCCTTTGCGTCTGCCGAGCGTCGAGTTTGGCTATGACTCCAGGCTGGCGAGTTCGCCTTCCGGAGACGCGGCACGCGGGTTGCCGCCCGAGCAAGCAAGGTGCGCGCAAGCGCCGCCTTCCTGGAGTTGGCCATGACCGATGTTGCGTATTCGACGCCAATGACGGACCGGCCCGTCGACGACGGCGTGTCCGATCACAGTGCGGCGCTCGCTCCCTGGCTGTTGCTCGGCATCGGCTTGGGCGGCCTCATCGACGGAATCGTGTTTCACGAGATCCTGCAGTGGCACAACATGCTCTCAAGCGCCGTGCCGCCGACCGATCTCGACCGGATCCGCTTCAACGTGCTGGCGGATGGATTGTTCCAGGCGGCTGCCTGGCTCGTGACGTTGTTTGGCTTGTTGCTGCTGTGGCGATCGGTCCGATCCGGCCGGTCAGACCGGTTCTCGACCGGGGCGTTCGGCGCGTTGCTGGCAGGGTTCGGACTGTTCAATCTCGTCGAAGGCGTTGTCAATCATCACATCCTGAAGCTGCACAACGTCAGGGAAGTTGCCGACCCCACGACGTGGAACTTTGCGTTCCTGCTGCTGCTCGGCGTGCTGCCGCTGGCGCTTGGCTCGCTGCTTCGTCAGCGCGCCGCAAACCGGCCGGTCCGGATCATCTCGCATGCCGACGCGTTCAGCAGTGCACCGCGCAAGGCGTACCTCGTGCAGATCCTGTTGCCCGTTGCCACGCGTGACGGCCAGCCGATCGAGTCGCGTCCGTTCGAGATCGTCAAGGAAGATCTCACGCAGCGCTTCGGCGGCGTGACGACCTACACCCGCTCGCCGGCGGAGAGCCGCTGGCGCGTCGACCGAACGCATATCGAGGACGTAGTGGTGTTCGAAGTCCTATGCAACGACCTCGATCGTCACTGGTGGAACGCCTACCGACAGCGGCTCGAAAGCGACTTCCGCCAGCAGTCGGTCGTCGTCCGGGCCGAGCCTGCACTGCTGTTCTAGCCTGCGATGAACGCGCCGCTCGTCGGCCCGAGCGGCCGGTCGCCGCACTGGGTCGCGAATGCCGTGTTAGCAACGATCGCCGGGATCGGACGCAGCCTCGACGTGGCGCTGCAAGCGGCCACCGGCGGTGCGTCACGTCGTCGCAGCGCAGATCGCCAGTTGCTCGAGGAGTTCATCCTGCCAACGTTCTCCCTCGATCGATCAATCAAGCGTGTGCTCTTCTGTGGCTGCGCGCGCTACACGCAGGCCTACGAGGGTCTGTTCCCGCATTCGGAGTACTGGACGCTCGATCCGTCACCGCGACGCCAGCGCTTCGGCTCGAAGCTGCACGTCGTTGATCGACTCGAGGCGCTTCACCGCCACGCTGTCGGTCCGTTGGATCTGATCATCTGCAACGGCGTGCTCGGCTGGGGCATCAACGATACCGAACAAGCAGAAGCCGCGATTCGCGCAGCGCACGCCGCGTTGGCATCACGTGGTCGCCTTCTACTCGGCTGGAACGACGTGGCTCCCCGCAACCGGGTCCGGCCGGAGCACATTACCGCGCTGGCAGCCTTCACGCCCGCGCCGCTCTCGCACTTTGGCGCGCGTGTGCGCGTGCCAGGCTGGCACCGCCACGTCTTCGATTTCTACCGCAAAGCGTGACGGCGTTCAGGCCGGCAGCGAGATATCGCGCAGCGCCTCGTCGACGTTCTCTTCGTCCTCGATCGCAAGGTCGCCAAGGGCCACGATGCCGACGAGTTTGCGGTGAGCGTCAATCACCGGTATGCGCCGGATCTGCCGATCCGCCATCCTGCCCAGCACCTCTTGAGTGTCGTCGTCCTCGAGGCACCAGATCACCTCTTCTGACATCACTTCCCGCACCGGGGTGTCATTGCCCAGGCCGGTGGCGACAGCACGGATCGCAATGTCGCGGTCCGTGATCATGCCGCACAGGCGTTCGCCGTCGCACACCGGTAAAGAGCCGACGTCCTGATCGGCCATCATCGCCGCTGCTTGCTGAACCGAGTCCTCGGGTCGTGCAACCTTTACGTCGCCAGTCATCACTTCCGAAATCTTGCTCATGGTTTCTCTCCCGCTTGGAAGCCCAATGTCCGGTCCTTGTAGCGGCAAGACGCATGCCACGCTCAGCCAACGTTCATGCGCGCGGCTTCGTTAGGTAACTGCTCAGCATGTGTCTCTGGCCCCCAAGATCGCCGCAATCACGTCTGCACTGACGCATCTCCGGAGTTGGCGAAGTGCCAGCAGGGGCATA
>DATEZE010000137.1:0-3987 GCA_035255845.1 Burkholderiaceae bacterium
ATCGGCACGCCAGCGCTCCCACATCGCCTTGAGCTCGGCGAAGCGCTCGCGGCCGATCGCGTGCTCGCGCTCCAATCCGTCGAGCAGAGGCGTCGCGTCGGGCCTTCGCAGGCGCAGCCGCGCGAACAGATAGTCGTCCTCCTTCGGATGGTGCAAGGTCAATGGGAAGTCTTTGATGTAGCGGACGATCGCCCGCATCAGCACGGAATCCGGGCCCTTGCCATCGGCACGCGCTGCGGCGAGAAGGTGCGTCCATGCATGCAACACCGCCGCCAGCGATCGGTGCTCATCGCGGATAACGCCGATAGCGCGCGTGCTTGCGTCGGGATTGCGTGTCGCCGCCACCAGCACCGGAATCTCGGTCTGCATCAGCACCTTCAGCGTCTGCGAGCCGAGCATCATCCCGAGGTTGCTACGACGGCCATGTGACCCCATGAAGATGAGGTCGCAAGCGGCGTTACGCGCGGCACCGAGGATCGCTTCGTAGGGTCGGTCACTAGTCACGCGGATCGAACCGCACGACACCTCCTGCGCGCGGGCGGCGGATTCCGCCTTGCTCAGGATTTCGCCCGCCCGACCCTCAAAGGGGTAATCGTCGTTGCTCGACGGCGTCGCCCAGACCACCTCGGTCTCGCTGCGCAGTGTGGCGCCATGGTCCGGAACCGCGTGGAAGAACGTGATGCGTGCACCCATCGTGCGCGCGAATTCAACGGCTTGTCCGATGATCTGGATTGACAGATCGGAGCCGTCGACGGGGACGAGCAAATGGTGATACATAGTAGTTCCTGTCTTGGGTCGACTACGCTGCACCGTAGCCACGGAGCCACTGTGCCGCGCTGGACTGGATCCTAGGAGCGCCTGGAGCCCCACTGCCCCCTATAAGAGGGGGGGCCGTCCCGCACGGCGCCCGCCTCAGAGCTCTAATCACTCCTACAATCCAGAACCGACAGGCGAGCCAGAGGTGTGCCGATCGACGACCGGACACCTCGGGTCGCGCTGCGATCCGGTTCCGCACCGGCGAAAGAATCCAACGATTCCGGTTTCAGCGTGGCAAGCACCGCACATCGTCCGTCGAGCAGTGCCGTCTCGGGACTCCTGCTGAGGGTCACGCCCGCGCGCGTGCCGCGCGATCTGCTGATCCGGCAGCGCCTGTCGTACGACGCCCCTGATTTTCGCGATCGGCCCGCGATCGTCGCGCAGGCACCCGCAGGCTTCGGCAAGACGTCCGTGCTGGCCCAGTGGCGGCGCGAACACCTCGCCCGCGGCACCGTGGTGGCTTGGCTGTCTGCGCAGGAGGAAGACGATACCCAGCGCTTCGTGCGCGGACTGGCGCTCGCGGTGCGCGTTGCCTCGGGCCGGCCGAATTTCGGGCACACGCTGCTCGAAGGGGCGGTGCCGGCCGGGCTTGAGGCCGTCACCGTCTGGCTGGACGACGTCGCGCAGAGCGCGCTCGACATCGTGCTGATCATCGACGAGGCCGACCGGCTCCCGCCGGACTCGCGCGAAGCACTCACCTATCTGATCCACAACGCGCCGTCGAACTTGCGCATCATCGTTGCCGCACGACCCGAGTGCGACCTAGGCGTCGCCGATCTGATCCCCTACGGACACTGCGCGATGCTGGGCGCAGTCTCGCTGCGCTTCGAACTCGAGGAAACCATCGCGCTGGCACGCAGCCGGCTCAACGGCCGCATCGACGCTGACACTGGCGCACGCTTGCATGAACTGACCGAGGGCTGGCCGCTCGGTCTGCAACTCGCGCTGTCGGCGATCAGCCGCAGCACCGACGCCAGAGCCGCAATCGACGCGATGGCGGGCCGCACGGGCGCACTGCATGGGCACTTCGTCGATGCATTGCTCGCTAATCTTGACGCGGACGACGCGGAGTTCCTGACCCGCATCGCGATCGTCGACGATCTGCACGCCGAGCTGTGCCGGGAAATGACCGGCATGCCGGATGCGGCCGAACGACTGGCACGCCTGGCGCGCGATACGCCGCTGCTGGTTGCAGGCGAAGGCAGCGATTGGCTGCGCATGCACGCGGTCGCGCGCGAGGCGCTGCGCGAGCGCTTTGCGCGCCTGACACCGGCGACCCGCGCCGCGCTGCAGGGACGGGCCTCACAGTGGCTGGCCGAGCACGGTTTTTTCGAGGAAGCCGCCCGGCATGCGCTGGCCTCGGGGCGTCAGCAAACCGCTTATGACTATGTCGAGCGTTGCCTGTACGAAAACTTCATGCGTCGCGGCCAGGTTGGCGCAGTGCTCGATTGGCTCGGACGCATGCCGCCCGCGGAGCTCGATCGACGTCCACGCCTGCTGCTGGCCGCGGCGTGGGCACTCGCGGTCGGCGGTCGGCACCATGAAGCGAAAGCAATGGTGGAACGCATCCTGGCGCAGGCCCACGGCGATGCGGCGATCAAATGCGAGTGCGCGCTGATCCTGAGCGGCGCGGCCGGTTTCGCTGACGACCCTGACAAGTTCGCGGAATTACACGATCCGTGGGCGCAATCGCCGCCGTTGACTGATCCGCTGCTGCTCTATGTGCATTCGAACCGGCGCGCCTTCAGGGCGCTGTTCGAAGGAGATCCGGCCCAGGCACGGCACCACCAGCAGCGTGCGCCGCGCGGCGACTTCGGCAGCGCGTTCCGCTACGTTTCGCGCTGGGGCGAGTTCGTGATCGCGCTGTCCTACCTCTGGGAGGGGCAAGTCCGCCTGGCCGAGAACCTGCTGCGCCCGGCACTGCCCAGTGCCGAAAACGAACTCGGCCGCCGCAACCCCTTCGTCTGCATGCTCGCGGCGCTGCTCGCCTCGGCGGTTTGGGAGCGCAACCAGCCGCAGGAGGCCGCCGCGCTGCTCGCAAATCGGCTCGACGTCATCGAGCGCAGCGGCCTGCCTGATGCGGTGCTGCTCGCGTATCGCACGGCGGCACGGATGGCTTCGGCCGATGGTGCCGAGCACCGCGCGTTCGAACTGCTGGATGCGCTGCATGCGGTCGGACTGAGCCGCAACATGCCGCGACTGTGCGTCGCCAGCCTCTCGGATCAGGTCCGGTTCCATGCTCGGCGCTTTCGACCGGAGACGAGCCGTGCGCTGTGCGCGCGCATCGACGCGCTGCTCGCCAGCGACAGCGTTCCCCGCGGACGGCTGTGGCGGAGCAGCGTCGAGTGGATGCAGCATCTGGCACATGCCAACGCGGCAATCGCCGCGCAGGAGTGGCGCCGCGCGCTCGAGGCACTCGACCAAGCGGAGGCGCTGGCCCAGTCGATGCAACTGGGTCGCATTCGGATCGAAGTGATGGCACTGCGTGCATTCGCACTCGATAGGTGCGGCGAGAAGGCTGTTCCGTTGCTGAAGGAAGCGATCGGTCTGGCGCAGACTTTCGGTCTCGAGCGGCTGTTCAAGGACGTACACCCGGCGCTGAACGACTGGGTCCAGCAGGTCACCAGTGAGGCCTCCGGCACTCCGGGCGAACGCGCCGCTGCCATGGGCCGTAGCGCAGTGCGGTCCGCCCCGCGGGCGGCAGCGGCACCACGCGCGATTCCGAGCCTCGCGTTGACGCCGAAGGAGCGCGAGGTGCTCGAGCTGCTGGCGCGCAATCTCTCCAACAAGGAAATCGCGCGAGCGATGCAGATCGGGGAGGAAACGATCAAATGGCACCTGAAAAATCTTTTCAACAAGCTCGATGCCGGCACGCGCAAGCAGGCCGTGCGCCGCGCTGAACTGCTGGGTCTGCTCGAAACGGTGCGCTGATCCGGGCTGTAGCGCTCGCCCCCTCGGCGAGGGGGGGAGTGAGACCCCCGCCGCCGCCTAATCTGCGCGTCATTCGAGTTCACGAGCCGGCGACTACGCCGCAGACCGAAACAATCGACCCGGGTCGGTAAGAGCCCGGGACCATGGAGAACCGAGCGATGTCACAGTCCACCGCAGCCCCTGAAGCACCCGCCGTCGTCAGCGCAAAGTCACTGAAGACCTCGATCAAGGTCGAACCGC
>DATEZE010000138.1:0-2955 GCA_035255845.1 Burkholderiaceae bacterium
GCCCTTCGAGTTCCACCGGCTGGGCCTGCGCGCCGGCATTCAACGCGACAGCGGCCGCCACTGTGGCCGCCTGCAGCCATGCTCTCATCGCTGTCTCCTCGTTCTCTTACCTTCACACCCGGATTCTGCTTCCATGTGCATCGGGGCTCAGATAGTCACGTGGCCGAGCCCCATGGGCATCGGAAACACCACGTCCTCGTGCACGCCATCCAGCTTGCGCACGCTCGCCGCGCCCAGACGCTTCAGCGCGGCGAGCAGCTCGTCGACCAGCACTTCCGGCGCGGAGGCACCGGCCGTCACGCCGACCCGCTGCCGGCCGAGAAACCATGCCGGATCGAGCTGAGACGCCGAATCGACCAGGTAGGCGGGCACACCGACACGCTCGGCGACCTCACGCAGCCGGTTGGAGTTCGAACTGTTGGGGCTGCCGACGACGATCACGATGTCGACTTGCGGCGCCATCAGCTTGACCGCATCCTGCCGGTTCTGCGTCGCGTAGCAAATGTCCGCGCGCTTCGGTTCGGCGATCCCGGGAAAGCGCTGCTTGAGGGCTGCGATCACCGCTGCAGCATCGTCCAGCGACAACGTCGTCTGCGTTACGTAAGCCAGGCGCGCGGGGTCACGCACCTGCAGGCTCTTCACATCTTCGATCGTCTCGACCAGGTGCATGCCGTCGGCAAGCTGGCCCATCGTGCCCTCGACTTCGGGATGACCCTCATGGCCGACCATCACGATGTCGTACCCGGCAGCGTGCATCTTGGCGACCTCGACATGAACTTTCGCCACCAGCGGGCAAGTGGCGTCGAACACGCGCAAGCCGCGGCCGGACGCCTCGCGCTGCACCGCCTTTGACACACCGTGCGCGGAGAAGATCACGGTGCCGCCATCCGGAACCTCGGACAGTTCATTGACGAACACCGCGCCCTTGCGCCGCAGGTCGGCGACGACGAACGTGTTGTGCACGATCTCGTGGCGCACGTAGATCGGTGCACCATGCGCAGCGAGCGCCCGCTCGACGATCTCGATCGCGCGGTCGACTCCGGCGCAGAACCCTCGCGGCTGGGCGAGCAGCACATCCATCTCAAAGCACCCCGATGACCTGAACCGAGAACAGCAGGGGCCGCCCTGCCAGCGGATGATTGAAGTCGATGACGACCTGGTCGGCATCACGCTGCTGCATGACACCGGCGAACTCGCGGCCCGCGGAGTCGGTCATCCGCACCACATCGCCTGGAGCGGCGTGCGATTGAATGTCGGCACTGGCCGCGAACGTCGCCGCAGAAAAGGTCTGAATGAGTTCGGGACGACGCGCGCCAAAGGCTTCGCCCGCCGGAATCTCGAACCGGGCGTGTGCTCCCTCGGCGAGACCGAGCAGGCGGTTTTCAAGCGCTTCGGCGATTTCGGCACCGCCGATGGTCAGCGTGGCCGGCTGTGCACCGAACGTGTTGACAACGTCCCGCTCCTCGCCGTCGACGGACACGGCGATACGATAATGAAGCGTGACGTGCGAACCGCACCGAATAAAGGCGCAAACGGGAGCATCGACCATGGCAGGGAATTCTAGTCGAGCGGGTAGCCATGGCGATTAAGGACTGGCCCGAGGGAGAACGGCCACGCGAACGGATGGCGGCCCACGGGCCGCAGGTGCTGTCGGACGCGGAGCTGATCGCGGTCATTCTGCGGACCGGCACGACGGGTCAGTCCGCGCTCGATCTTGGCCGCGCAGCGCTGACACGCTTTGGTGGCCTCGCTGGATTGCTCGCGGCGTCGGCCGCCGAACTGGGCTCGATCGAGGGTCTTGGGCCCGCCAAAGGTGCGCAACTGCAAGCGGTGCTGGAACTGGCGCGACGATCGCTGCACGAGGAGTTCCGCCGTGACACGGTGCTGTCATCGCCGGGAAAAGTGCGCGACTACCTGCGCATCAGTCTGTCGCGGCTTGGACACGAAGTCTTCATGGGACTCTTTCTTGACTCGCAGAATCGATTGCTTGCTGCCGACGAGCTCTTCCGCGGCACCTTGACGCAAACGAGCGTGTATCCGCGCGAAGTCGTGAAACGGGCCCTGGCGCTGAACGCGGGTGCGGTGATCTTCGCGCACAACCACCCGTCGGGCATCGCCGAGCCCAGCCGCAGCGACGAGCTGTTGACGGGCAGCCTGAAGCAGGCGCTGGCGCTAGTGGATGTCCGCGTCCTCGATCATCTGATCGTCGCTGGAACGTCGACGGTCTCGTTCGCCGAGCGGGGGCTGCTCTAGCCCGCCGGATCGCACCACCCTCAAGGCGCGGTGGAATGCTGCTGCAGCGAGCAAAAATGCTTATAATGCGCGGCTTTGCACCGTACGGCTGCCCTCTCAGGCGGAGCGCCGCTGCTCACACGAGTGAGCGGAGTCACCGGCGGCAGCACAAGTCATTCAGGAGCACGTCATGGCACGAGTGTGTCAAGTCACCGGCAAGCGGCCGATGGTCGGGAACAATGTGTCCCACGCGAACAACCGGACCAAGCGGAGGTTCCTGCCGAACCTGCAATACCGCCGGTTCTGGGTCGAAGGCGAAAACCGCTGGATCCGACTGCGTCTGACCAACGCGGCATTGCGCACGATCGACAAGAAGGGGCTGGATGTAGTGCTGGCCGAGCTGCGCGCCCGCGGCGAACTGGCGGGCTGATCGGTCCGTCACGGCCGCTGAACACGCGCTGAGCGCAGCGCCAACCACCCCGTCAGGAGAACGCCATGGCCAAAGGTGCCCGCGAAAAAATCAAGCTTGAATCGACGGCCGGAACGGGCCATTTTTATACGACGTCGAAAAACAAAAAGACGACGCCGGACAAGCTGCAGCTGATGAAGTTCGATCCAAGGGCGCGCAAACACGTCGCCTACAAGGAAACGAAACTGAAGTAGGCGCTCGGTCGCGTGCCGGACGAAGATCCGGTGGCGAGCCACAAAAAAAGCCCGGCAGCG
>DATEZE010000139.1:0-2941 GCA_035255845.1 Burkholderiaceae bacterium
AGCCGGGAGAGGTGATCTGGCGCGAACCCGGCATCCCGCATGAGCTGCTCAACTGCAGCGATTGGCAGTATCGCAACGTCCTTATCGAGATCAAAACGCGCGCGTCGTGAGACCGCGGTGGCTTAGTCCAATTCATTCTCCAGGAGGCACAGCATGCCGAAGAAGCAGATCACCTCGTCGAAGATCCGCCAGCCGACCGGGCATTTCTCCCACGCGACCATGGTCGAGGCCCGCGGCCGCCTGGTGTTCATATCCGGCATGACGTCGCGGCGGGCCGACGGCACGATTGCCGGCATCGGCGATATCGAAGCGCAGACGCGCCAGGTCTGCGAGAATCTCAAGGCCGCGGTCGAGGAGGCCGGCGGCACCATGGACGACATCTGCCGGGTCGATGTCTACGTGCGCAACATGGAGCACTTCGACCAGATCCACAAAGTGCGGCGCGAGTATTTCAAGCCGCCGGCGCCGGCCTCGACCATGGTCGAGATCTGCAAGATGACGTCGCCAGACTACCTCATCGAGATCAACGCCATCGCCGTGATCGCCGATTAGGTTGTGCCTTGATTGCTTCTTGCCGGAACTTCCGCGAGCGGGGAGCAGGCGTGAACCCTGTTCCCTTCGCCGATGAGGCCCGATAAGGTTTGGCCATCGTGTCCACATTGACGCAGCATGCGCCACGGGAAGCGCGCCAGACGGACGGCGCAGCGCGCGGGATCGCGACGCTCGCCGAAGGCAAGCTCTACGCCCTGCAACACCCCTTTGCGCTCGACGGCCGGGTCAGCTCCTATCCGGCCAGTGCGCGCGGCTTTTCGGTGGCGAACAGCTACCTGCTGACGCAGAGCGACGCCGCGATGCTGATCGACACCGGCTTCGGCAAGGACGAATGGGCGATCCGGCACCAGATCGAATCGCTGATCGCACCGAAGCAGCCTCTGTCGCTGTTCCCGCTGCGGCTCAACGAGTTCATGTCGATCAACAATGTCGAGAGCTTCGCCGGGCACTTCAACGTCGAGCAGTGCTACACCAGCAACATCGATGCCGCGCTGTGGTTCGACTTCGGCTCGAAGCTGGATGGCCGGAACATCCTGGAATCGATGAAGGTCGTTGCCGTGACCCGGTCGGACACGATCAAGCTCGGAAAGCAGGGCCGCTCGATCGACGTCATGCAGGCGCCGATCCGTCTGATCGCCACGCGCTGGCTGTACGACCGCGCGACGCGGACGCTGTTTTCGTCCGACATGTTCACCCACGTCTGGCGCGCCAGCGTGGAGGAACCCTGGATCGTCACCGAGGCGCACGACGATTCGACGTCGTTGCGCGGCGTGCGGTCGTTCCTGCTGAACACGCGCTACTGGTGGCTGGAAGGAGCGCCGACGGAATCGATGCGGCGCGGTATCGGCGACGTGTTCGACAAGTACGACGTTGAAACCATCGCGCCCGGCTACGGCTGCATTCTGCACGGCCGCAAGGTTGTGGCGCGCCACTACCAGATGCTCGACGACGTTCTCAAAGCCTGCGACCGCAGCGTGGCGGTGTCGCGCTACGTTTCCCGCGACGAGGAAAGGTGAGCCGTGACGGTAGCCAGCACCAACCGAATGCCCCGCGAGATCGCGCCAGGCGTGTTCTGGATCGGCGACTGCCTGGCGCAGCGCCACAAGGGCAAGGTCTATCACGGCTACAACGCCGCCTTCCTGATCGCCGGCGAAACCGCGTCGTGCCTGGTCGAGACCGGCCATCCCAAGGATTTCCCGGTCATCGAGCGGCACATGAACGAGCTGTTCGCGCGCGGCGTCGCGCCGCTCAAGTACCTGTTCGTCACTCACCAGGAGACGCCACACTGTGGAGGCCTTGGACGCGTGCTCAGGACCTTTCCCGACGCGCTGCTATGCGGCGATGTGAGTGACTATCACCTGGCGTTCCCGCAATACGAACATCGCATGCGGTGGATGAACGAGGGCGACGAGATCGACCTCGGCGGCCGGAGCCTGATGGCGGTGGAGCCCGTCATTCGCGACCTGCGCACGACCTGGTGGGGTTTCGAGACGCGCGAGCGCGTGCTGTTCCCGGGCGACGGCTTCGCCTACAGCCACTATCACGAAGACGGCCACTGCGGCCTGGTTGCCGAAGAGGCGACGTCGCTTGACCTGCCGGATGTATCGGCGGTGTTCGCGGACCTCGCTTTGTTCTGGACCAAGTTTGCCGACATGAATGTCTATTGCGATCGGCTGGACCACTTGATCGAGCGTCTCGGCGTCAAGACCATCGCGCCGACCCACGGCCTGCCGATCACCGACGTGGCCGCCACGGTGCCCAAGGTGCAGGAAGGGCTGAAAGCCGCCGCGCTGATGCCGGAGTCGGGCACCAACGAGAAGGCGCCGCTGACCGGCGCTGCTGCAGCGATGCCCGCAGCCTGAGTCGCCGTCTCAGGTCTGTTTTTGACTACGCTGACGGGAGCAGGTTCGCAGACCAGATGGGGCTACCCGCGAATAGCGGAGCGAACCTCGCCATCGAATACGAAATCATACTCCGCGCCATCGCGCGCAATCCTGCCGCCGGTGGGCGTAGGAAAATGCGTAGGGAAGATGAGCCGCCCGCTGTCGGCGTGCTTCTTGAAGAACTCGAGACGGGTCTGTCGCGCCTGATCGGGATCCACGCAAAAGTGTGTGCTCCATGTCGGATAGCGTACTTGCAGCGGGTGATGCATCAGGTCGGAACAGACGATCCCTTCGTCTCGCCCGCCGCCGAGCCGCACGAGCGTGAGCCCGGGCGTGTGGCCTGGCGCTGTCTCCAACGCGATGTCGCTCGCGAGCATGTGCTCGTCGCCGATCAGGTCCGCCTGTCCGGACTTGAAGATGGGCAAAACGCTATCGGTGATGTAGTCGCCGGTCCGCGCGAGCGCTGCCGGTCCGGCCGCACGCCAATAATCCCATTCACGTTGCGC
>DATEZE010000140.1:0-9644 GCA_035255845.1 Burkholderiaceae bacterium
GAGCCGGTGCTGACCAACTACAAGAGCAAATACGCGGTCGACTGGAATCCATTCCTGAACCGCAAGTGGACCGACCACGCTGACACCGCCGTGCCGCTCGCGGAACTCAAGCGGCTCGGCGAGCGCATCACGACGATCCCGCCGACCTTCAAAGTGCATCCGCTGGTCGCGAAGGTGATCGCCGACCGGCGCGCAATGACCGAGGGCAAGCTGCCGATCGACTGGGGCATGGCCGAGCACCTTGCCTTTGCCTCGTTGGTCGCCAGCGGTTACGCCGTACGCATCACCGGGCAGGACTCGCAGCGCGGCACGTTCACGCATCGCCACGCGGTGTTGCACGATCAGGCCCGCGAGAAGTGGGACGAAGGCTCCTATACCCCACTGCAGCACGTATCGGAGACCCAGGCGCCGTTCACCATCATCGACTCAGTGCTGTCCGAGGTGGCCGTGCTGGCGTTCGAATACGGCTATGCCAGCGCAGAACCGAACGCGCTGGTGGTATGGGAGGCGCAGTTCGGCGACTTCGTCAACGGCGCGCAGGTCGTGATCGACCAGTTCCTGTCGTCGGGCGAGGTGAAGTGGGGCCGGCAGTCAGGGCTGACGCTGATGCTGCCGCACGGCTTCGAAGGACAAGGTCCCGAACACTCGTCGGCGCGGCTGGAGCGCTTCCTGCAGCTGGCCGCCGACAACAACATGCAGATTGTGCAGCCTACCACCGCGGCGCAGATCTTCCACCTGCTGCGGCGGCAGATGATTCGGCCGTTCCGCAAGCCGCTGGTGATCATGACGCCGAAGTCGCTGCTGCGTCACAAGGATGCCGCCTCGGAACTGTCGGATCTGGCGCGCGGCGAGTTCCTGACCGTCATCGGTGACCGCGACGATTCGACCGACCCGACGAAGGTCAAGCGCGTCGTGCTGTGCTCGGGGAAGGTCTACTTCGACCTGGCGCGCGCGCGGAGCGAGCGCAAAGAAGACGACGCCGTGATCCTGCGCATCGAGCAGCTATACCCGTTCCCGCACAAGGCGCTCGCGGCCGAGCTGCGCAAGTATCCGGCCGCGAACGAAATCGTCTGGTGCCAGGACGAGCCGGCGAACCAGGGGCCGTGGTTCTACGCACAACACAATGTGCTCGAAAACATGAATGACGGGCAGAAGCTCGGCTATGCAGGACGACCGCCATCGGCTTCGCCTGCGGTCGGCTACTACGCGAAGCATGTCGAGCAGCAGAAGGCGCTGATCGACACCGCTTTCGGAAAGCTCAAGGGACTCGTCCTGAACAAGTGACCTGCGGTCCGGCGAGGTCCGGGCCGTGGGCCGTGCTGCTGCCGCATTCTGCGGTGACCGCCGCCCCGAAACGACCTGACGCCCTTGCGGCCGCCAACCATTTCAAGAACGCACATCATGGCCATCGTCGAAGTCAAGGTTCCGCAGCTCTCCGAATCGGTCGCCGAGGCGACGGTAGCGCAGTGGAAGAAGAAGCCTGGCGAAGCCGTCGTCGCCGACGAGATTCTGGTCGAGGTCGAAACCGACAAGGTCGTGCTCGAAGTTCCGGCGCCGTCGAGTGGGGTCATAGCCACGATCGTCAAGGGTGATGGGAGCACGGTCGTTGCGGAAGAGGTCATTGCCACGATCGATACGGAAGGCAAGGGCGCATCGGCTGCGGCTGCGGCACCGGCTGCTGCACCGGCTGCGGCAGCACCGCCTGCTCCAGCCCCGGCCGCCGTCGGCAAGACGGCGGTCGCGATGCCCGCCGCGACGAAGCTGATGGCCGACGCCGGAATTGCGCCGGGCCAGGTCGCGGGCACCGGCCGCGACGGCCGCGTCACCAAAGGTGATGTGCTCGGTGCGATAGCGGCCGGTGCGCCGGCGCCTGCACCTGTCGCGCAGCCGGCCGCTCCGGCTGCGCGGCCGGCACTACCGGAAGTGAAGGCGCCGATCGATCTGTCCGTGCTGGCCAGCCGCCCAGAGCAGCGCGTCCCGATGTCGCGGCTACGTCAGCGCGTCGCCGAGCGTCTGGTGCAGTCACAGTCGACAGCCGCCATCCTGACCACGTTCAACGAGGTCAACATGGCGCCGCTGATGGAGTTGCGCAACAAGTACAAGGACCGCTTCGAGAAAGAGCATGGCGTCAAGCTCGGCTTCATGTCGTTCTTCGTCAAGGCTGCAGTGGCCGCGCTGAAGAAGTACCCGGTCGTCAACGCTTCGATCGACGGCAACGACATCGTCTACCACGGCTACTTCGACATCGGCATCGCGGTCGGATCGCCGCGCGGCCTTGTCGTTCCGATCCTGCGCGATGCCGACCAGATGACCTTTGCCGATATCGAGAAGAAGATCGCCGACTACGGCAAGCGCGCAGGCGAGGGCAAGCTTGCGCTCGAGGAACTCACCGGCGGCACGTTTTCGATCTCCAACGGCGGCGTCTTCGGCTCGATGCTGTCGACGCCGATCATCAACCCGCCGCAGTCGGCCATCCTCGGCGTGCACGCGACCAAAGACCGAGCCGTCGTCGAAAACGGGCAGGTCGTCGTTCGGCCGATGAACTACCTTGCGCTGTCCTACGACCATCGCATCATCGATGGGCGCGAAGCGGTGCTGTCGCTGGTCGCGATGAAAGAGACGCTGGAAGATCCGGCGCGCCTTCTGCTTGAGGTCTGATCGCGGTCCTCGATGAGTACAGCCGACGAGATTGCCAAGCTGCACGACCTGCTGGCCCGGGGCGCGATTACGCCCGAGGAGTTCGAACGGCAAAAAGCGAGGCTGCTGGCCGAGCCCACGGCGCAGGACTGGGCCATCAACCGGTTGCGACTGTCGAACGATGACAAGTGGATCGCCGGCGTCTGCGGCGGCATCGCCGAGGAAACCGGCGTCGAATCCTGGATCTGGCGACTGATCATGGTAGCGGGACTCTTCGCTGGCGGCGCCACGCTTGTCGTCTATCTGCTGCTGTGGATCTTTGTCCCGCGTGCCCCATATTCACTCTGAGCCGATGAATACGCGGCTCTTTCGGAAATCGAAATGAGCAAGAACTTCGACGTGGTGGTCATCGGTGGCGGGCCTGGTGGCTACATCGCTGCGATCCGGGCGGCGCAATTGGGTTTCGCGACCGCCTGCATCGATGACTGGAAGAACAAGGACGGTGGGCCGGCGCCTGGTGGAACCTGCACCAACATCGGCTGCATCCCGTCCAAGGCACTGCTGCAGTCCTCCGAGCATTACGAGCATGCCGGGCATCAGTTCGCCGCCCACGGCATCGAGATCAAGGGTCTCGCGCTCGACCTCGCGAAGATGCTCGGGCGCAAGAACACGGTGGTCAAACAGAACAACGACGGGATCCTGTATTTGTTCAAGAAGAACAAGGTGACGTTCTTCCACGGCCGTGGTGCGTTCGTCGGCCGCGGCGACGCCGGCATCGAGATCAAGGTCGGCGGCGCGGCCGATGAGACGCTGGTGGCGCGTCACGCGATCGTTGCGACCGGTTCTAACGCGCGGCCTCTGCCGGGCGTCGAATTCGACGAGCAGCGGATCCTGTCGAACGACGGCGCGCTGGCGATCGCCGAGGTGCCCAAGCGGCTCGGGGTGGTTGGCGCCGGAGTCATCGGCCTGGAGATGGGGTCGGTGTGGCGTCGGCTCGGTGCCGACGTGACACTGCTCGAGGCGCTGCCGGCCTTTCTCGGCGCGGTCGACGAACAGGTCGCGAAAGAGGCCGCGAAGCTCTTCGGCCGGCAGGGCCTGAAGATCGAACTCGGGGTGAAGATCAACGGCGTCAGCATCGAGAAGAAAGGCAAGCTCGAGGAAGTGCGCGTCGAATACCAGGATGCAAAGGGCGGTGCGCAGGTGCTCGCGGTCGACCGGTTGATCGTCTCGATCGGTCGCCTGCCGAACACGACGGGTTTGAACGCGCAGGCCATCGGGCTCGCGCTCGACGAGCGTGGGTTCGTCTCCGTCGACGAGCAGTGCCGCACCAACGTGCCCAACGTCTGGGCGATCGGCGATGTCGTGCGCGGGCCGATGCTGGCACACAAGGCCGAGGAGGAAGGCGTAGCTGTGGCCGAGCGCATCGCAGGCCAGCACGGCCATGTCGACTTCAACACGATTCCGTGGGTGATCTACACCTCGCCGGAGATCGCCTGGGTGGGACAGACCGAGCAGCAACTGAAGGCAGCCGGCCGTGCATACAAGTCCGGCACGTTCCCGTTCGCGGCCAACGGCCGAGCGCGGGCGCTCGGCGACACGAACGGCCTGGTGAAGTTCCTGGCCGACGCGGCGACTGATGAAATCCTCGGCGTGCACATCATCGGGCCGTACGCCTCCGAGCTGATCGCCGAGGCGGTCGTTGCGATGGAGTTCCGCGCCTCGGCCGAGGACATCGCCCGCATCTGCCACGCGCATCCGTCACTGGCCGAGGCCACCAAGGAAGCGGCGCTGGCGGTCGACAAGCGCGCGCTGAACTTCTGATCCTCGCGACCTGCAGCCGAGGCCGGGCAACGACGCGTGGCGTTTCGCACACAGCTCGATAGCGCGCTCACGCAGCGCGGCTACTCGCTCGACGCCTCACAGCAGTCTGCGGTCGACCGCTTGCAGCAACTGTTCGAGGACTGGACGGCCTACAAGGCACACCGTTCCAACGCGCTGAGAAAGCTGCTGGTCCGGCCGCCGGTGCCACGCGGCGTCTACCTGTGGGGAGACGTCGGCCGCGGCAAGAGCTTCCTGATGGACGCCTTCTTTGCGACCGTGCCGCTGATCCGCAAGACACGCGTGCACTTCCACGAATTCATGCGCGGCGTGCATGCGGAACTGCACGATCTGAAGGGCACCGCGGACCCGCTCGACGAAGTTGCGCGGCGCGTCGCGCACCGCCATCGGCTGATCTGCTTCGATGAATTCCATGTCTCGGACATCGCTGACGCGATGATCCTTTACCGCCTGCTCGAGCGCCTGTTCGCGCTCAATGTCGGCTTCGTCATCACGTCGAACTATGCGCCCGATGGGCTGTATCCCGAAGGTCTGCACCGCGACCGCGTGCTGCCGGCGATCGAGTTGCTGAAGGATCGGCTCGACGTCGTGCAGGTCGACGGGGGGATCGATTACCGACGCCGCGCGATGGAGCGGGTCGAGGCCTACGTCACGCCATGGGGTGAGGCCGCGGAGAGCAAACTCGCAGAGGCCTTCGAGCGGGTTGCCGAGGCCGACGACGACGATCCTGTGCTCAATATCGAATCGCGCACGATCCGTGCGCGCCGTCGCGCTGGCGGTATTGTCTGGTTCGATTTTGCGGTGCTGTGCGGCGGTCCACGCTCGCAGAACGACTATCTCGAGCTGGCGGCGCAGTTCCACACGGTGCTGCTGTCGAATGTGCCGCGGATGTCGGCCGGACAAGCGGCCGAGGCGCGCCGCTTCACCTGGCTGGTAGACGTGCTGTACGACCACCGCGTCAAGCTGCTGCTGTCGGCCGAGGTGCCGGCGTCGGAGCTGTATCCAGCGGGCGCGCTCGCGAACGAATTCACGCGGACGGTGTCCCGGCTGGAGGAGATGCAGTCGCGCCAATACCTGGAAACGACCCGCCGCGCCGTCGTCAGCGTGTAGGCGGATCGGGCGCGAGCGACGTTAAACGACGATGCGCAGACTACTGGCAGTGGCGGTGTGGTTCGGGTGCGCGGGCGCGATTGCCGCTGATTTTGCCGAACAGTACCCGCCCGGCAGCATCACGACGCGCGCGCAAGCCGATCAGGCGATCGCCGCGGCCGAGAAGGAGCAGACGCGGCTGAAGCAGGTCTTCGACCAGCGCGATCAGGACTGCTACCGGCAGATTCTCGTCAACGACTGCCGCGAGAAAGTGCGGCGCGACCGCGAGACCGCGCGGCGCGACGTTCGGCGTGTCGAGGTCGAGGCGAAGGACCTGCGCCGCAAGCTCGAGCAGGAAGACCACGAGCGCCAGCGCGCGGAGCAGCAGAAGCAGCAGCCAGCGACGGACGCGGCGCGCCAGGCGAAGGCGGCCGAGGCGCAGAAGCGCCAGGAAAGGGCTGCCGGGGGCGCCAAGCCTCCCGCGACAGAGGAGGAGATCGCCCGCAATCGCGCCGAGTACGAGCGCAAGCAGAAGGAGCACGCCGACCGCCTCGCGAAGGAGCAGCAGCGTGCGACCGAGAACGCGAAGAACGTCGCCGAGTACGAGCAGAAACAGGCCGACGCCGCCAAGCGGGCCGAAGCCAACGCCGCCGAGCGCAAAAAGCGCGAGGAGCGGCGTGCACAGCACAAGCAGGATATGGAAAAGAAGGAAGCGGAGCGCGAGGCGATGCGCCAGCGCGCCGAAGAGGCGGCGCAGTCGCTGCCGCGCTAGCGGCGGCTCTTGGGCTGCGGCTCGAGCTTGATGATCGCCAGCGAAAGGTTGTCGCCGCGACCCTCGCCACGCTCGCGGGCCAGCGTGACGAGGCGCTCCGAGGCTTCCCGTGGCGGCAGCTGGTGCAGGATCTCGACCAGCTCGTCATCCTCGAAGTAAGCCCACAGGCCGTCGCTCGTCAGCAGGAAAATGTCGCCCTCGCGCAGCGTCGAGTCCTCGTTGATGACGATCTTCGGCTTCTTGTTGATCCCCAGGGCACTGACGAGAATGTTTTTGTAGCGAGCGGCCGCGAGCTCGGCGTCCTCATTCCGGCCTTCGAGGCGCAGCTGTTCAGCGTAGGTGTGGTCCTCGGTGCGATGGATCAGGCGACCGCCGCGGAAGAAGTACAGGCGGCTGTCGCCGGCATGCGCCCAGATCGCGTAATTCTTCTTGACGATTAGCGCGCAGAGCGTGCTGTGCGGCTCCTTTTCGGCGGAAATCGCGCTGAGTCGGATGACCGTGTGGGCTTCGGCCGCCAGGTGCAGCAGCATGTCGCGGAACGTTGAATCGCGTTCCGTCATGTCCTTGAAGAGGTTTTCGGCCGTCGAAACGACTTGATCGGCGGCGATCCGACCGCCCGTCCGGCCACCCATACCGTCTGCGACGATCGCGAGCAATGCGCCGGGGTTGCGTGGACTGGTGATGATCGCCACGCGGTCCTGCTGCTCCTGCCGGTCCCCGATGTGCTGGGCCACGCAGACGTTGACTTTGAAGCTGGACACGCCGATCACTGGGACTTTGCAAGAAGTCTATCATCGGCGGTCCGAAGAACTGCAGAGCGTCGGGTACTGCGGGCTTTCGGGCCCACTTTAACGATTTGCTCGCTCGATGGAACAGGACGACATAAAGCGTCGCATCATCGAACTGCAGGTTGAGCATCGCGACCTCGACGAGGCGATAGAGCGTCTTGCACACCAGCCCGGCGTCGACGAGCTCGCGCTGCGACGGATGAAGAAACGCAAGCTGCAGATCAAGGATTCGGTGCGACTGCTCGAAATGCGTCTGGTGCCCGACATTCCCGCGTGAACGGCGCGGGCACGGCGGTTGCGCTCGACGACCTCAACGCACGGATAGCGCGCGCTTTCGGCGCGGATGGCGCGCTCGCCGCATCGGTGCCCGGATTCGTGCCACGCGCTTCGCAGGCCGAAATGGCGCTGACCGTGCACCGCGCGATCAGCGCCGGTGACACTCTGGTCGCCGAAGCCGGCACCGGCACCGGCAAGACCTTCGCCTACCTCGTACCCGCGCTGCTGAGTGGCGGCAAGCTGCTGATCTCCACTGGCACAAAGCCCTTGCAGGACCAGCTCTATCGCAAGGACCTTCCCGCGGTGCTCGGAGCACTCAAGCTCAATGCGGCGACTGCGCTGCTGAAGGGCCGCGCGAATTATCTGTGTCTGCATCGCATGGCGCGCGCCGAGGCCGACGGCTTGCTTCCGTCGCGCGAGGATGCGCGTCACCTGCGATCGATCGTCCGGTTTGCCTCGATGACGGCGACCGGCGACCGCGCAGAACTCGGCGACGTGCCCGAGACGGCCGCGATCTGGCCGTGGGTCACTTCGACCCGCGACAACTGCCTCGGCTCGGAGTGTCCGCGGTTCGCCGAGTGTTTCGTCTTCAAGGCACGGCGCGAAGCCCAAGCCGCCGATGTCGTCGTAGTCAATCATCACCTGTTCCTTGCCGATCTCGCGATGCGTGACGACTCGATCCGGGACTTCCTGCCCGCGGTCGACACGGTGATCCTCGATGAGGCGCACCAGGTGCCGGATGTCGCAGCAGACTTCTTCGGCACAACGCTGTCACTGGCGCAATGGCTCGATCTTGCACGCGACAGCCGTGCGCTGGGACTGGCGCGCGCGCCAGACGGTGCCTCGTGGGTCGCGCTGACCGCCGCGCTCGACAAATCGGTGCGCGATCTGCGGCTCGTGCTTGGAGAATCCGGTCTGGCGCCCGGGTCGCGTACGCCGCTGGCGCGGGTGCCCGAGCGGTTGGCGCTAGCTGAGGCCTTCGACGCCCTGGAGGGGAATGCCGCGACGCTCGCGCGTGCGGTAGAAATCAATCGAGGTCGTGACGCGGAGCTGGACCTGCTCGTGCCGCGAGTTGCCGAGTTGAGGCGATCTCTCGCCGAATGGGGCCGAGCCTTCCGCGGCGGGGACGACGCGATCGAGTTGCCGGCCGACGACGAGTCCGACCCGGCCGTGCGCTGGGTCTCGGTCTCGACGCACGGCGCGCAGTTTCACAAGACGCCGCTGGCGGCCGGGCGTCTGCTCGCTCGGGCACGCGAAGGCCAGCCGCAGGCCTGGATTCTCACGTCGGCGACACTGACCACCGGCGGTCGCTTCGACCACTACCTCGCTGAACTCGGCATCGAGGCTCGGACCGCGCGCTGGGAGAGTCCGTTCGATTTTCCGCGCCAGGCGCTGCTCTATCTGCCGCAGGCGATGCCGGCACCCGGCGACAGCGGCTTCCCGGAGCGCGTTGCCGAGGCTGCATGGCCGCTGCTCCGCGCCAATGGCGGCCGCGCCTTCGTTCTCTGCACGACGCTGCGCGCGGTCGATCGCGTCGCGGCCCGCCTGCAGCAGCTGATGGAGCGCGATACCACGCCGTTGCCTCTTCTCGTACAGGGTTCGAGCAGTCGGCGCACGATGCTCGACAGCTTTCGTGCATCCGGCAATGCGGTGCTTGTCGGCAGTGCCAGCTTTTGGGAGGGCATCGACATCCGTGGTGACGCGCTGTCAATCGTCATCATCGACAAGCTGCCGTTCGCCCCGCCTGACGACCCGATCGTCGAAGCGAAGATCCGCTACTTGCGGCGCAGCGGCCGCAATCCGTTCAACGACTACCAGCTGCCAGAGGCAGTGCTGCGGCTGCAGCAGGGTGCGGGGCGGCTGATCCGCGACGAGAACGACCGCGGCGTGCTGATGCTGCTCGATGAGCGCGTGCTTACGAAGTCGTACGGCCGGACAGTGCTCGCCAGCCTGCCCCCGTTTGCACGTACGCGCAGCGAGGCGGAGGCGATCGATTTCCTGACGCGCCGCGCTGGCGACAGCTAGCCGCCGCGCTACTTCCTGCCGCGCAGGTAGCGGCTGTCTGGGAAGTTGAGCGCGATGACACGCTCGGCGTCGGCCTGCAGGTCGGGCATCTCGAGCGCCTGGTACGAGCGAGCCATCAAGATGAGCGCATCTTCCGACAGCGGCGAGCTCTGAAAGTCGCGGACGACCACCTGCGCACGCTGGATCGCCGCGACATACGCCCGCCGCACATAGTAGAA
>DATEZE010000141.1:0-8146 GCA_035255845.1 Burkholderiaceae bacterium
GATACGGGAGCCTCAGGTATCTGCGGCCACGTCGGTCGGCAGAAACCGACCCATGGCGGCCACTACTCATCGCCCCCTGCAGACGTCGCGCCAGTCCGATAAGCGGACTACCGCAACTCTTTCCAGGCGGACGCTTATCAAACTGCTGGTCGATCTGATCCCGGGCAGGCGGCTGAACGAAGCCACCGGGGTCTGCCTGCGGCATACGTCGCTCACTTAGATGTCGGCAGCATTTCGAGCTTGACATCGTCAGACGTTGTGTAATACTTATTGCACATTAGAAATAGATATTACAAGATGCCCTGGCTTCTGTTCGTCGCAACACTGCCTGGTCAGAACGGCGGTCTGCGCGTGCGCTTCTGGCGCCAGATGAAGGGCGCGGGCGCCGCGATCCTGCGGGACGGCGTCTATCTGCTGCCGCACCGCGAGGATCTGAAGAGCGCGCTCGAAGAATTGCGCGCGGAGCTGGTAGCGGCCGGCGGCAATGGGTATGTGCTGCAGCTGCCAAAGCAGGATGCGGAATCTGAACGTGAATGGCTCGGACTGTTCGACCGCACTGATGCCTACGGCGAATGTCGAGCAGAAGTCGAGGGGCTGCTCAAGCACCTGCCTAAAGCGGAAGCCGAGGCACGTCGGAGCCTGCGCGCGTGGCAGAAGAGCCTCGAAGGGATCATCGCGATCGACTACTTCCCGGGCGAGGCACGCGAGCAAGCACAGCGAGCTGCGAGCGAGGCGGAAGCCCGGCTGACGCGGCACTACAGCCCCGACGAGCCCCTGCCTGCCCGCGGCGCGATTGCCCGCCTTACGAGACGCGACCACCAGGGGCGTCGATGGGCCACGCGGCGGCGACCGTGGGTCGACCGTGTCGCCTCGGCCTGGCTGATCCGGCGCTTCATCGACAAGGACGCGAGCTTCGTCTGGCTCGCCGACGTGCGCCGTTGCCCCAAGGATGCGCTCGGCTTCGACTTCGACGGCGCTCGCTTCACGCATGTTGGCGACAAGGTGACCTTCGAAGTCTTGCTGCACGCCTTTGAGTTGGAAAGAGACACGGCACTTCAGCGCCTCGGCGAAATGGTTCACGTCCTCGACGTCGGCGGCGAGCCGACGGCAGAAGCCAGCGGCTTCGAAGCAGTCCTTGCGGGCGCGCGGGCCCGCATTGAGGACGACGACAGCCTGCTGACCGAGATGGGGAACGTGCTCGATTCGCTATACGCCCATTTTCAAAACTGCAATGCACGTAGGTGAACATCCACCCGCACTGACGAGTTCGATCGTCCGCTGGGAGGAGGCAGAGTGATACCGCGCGCGGTCCGGCGCATCTTGCTGGCGCGAGGTCTGCGCGCCTTCGGCGACGGCTACGTGAGTCTGTTGCTGCCGCTGTACCTGCTGGAACTTGGATTCGGTGCATTCGATGTGGGTGTGATTGCCACGGCGACGCTGCTGGGATCGGGGCTGCTGACGCTGATGGTCGGCTTGCGCGCCCATCGCTACCACACGCGCAGCGTTCTGCTGGCTGCAACGGCGCTGATGGCAGCAACGGGCGTCGGCTTCGCGCTGTTTGAGCAGTTCTGGCCCTTGCTGCTGATCGCCTTCGTCGGGACTCTGAATCCTTCGAGCGGCGATGTCAGCGTCTTCCTGCCGCTCGAGCATGCGCTTCTGTCGCGCTTCGCTACCGACCGCGACCGCACCGCCGTGTTCGCGCGCTACTGCCTCGTCGGTACCTTGCTGGCAGCGCTGGGATCGCTGGCCGCGGCCGCGCCGGCGCTAGTCGCGCCCTCGCTCGACATGTCTACGAAGGCTTCGTTGCAGCTGATGTTCCTGCTGTACGGTGTCCTGGCCCTGCTCGCTGCGTTTGTCTATCGAGGCTTGCCGGCCGCGCTTGAGACGGCCGCTCGCCAGCCGATCGCGCCCCTCGAGAGATCCAGGAAGAGGGTCTTCATTCTCGCGGGCTTGTTCAGTCTCGATGCGTTTGGCGGCGGATTCGTCGTGCAATCGATGATCGCCCTCTGGCTGTATCAGCGCTTTGACCTGTCGCTCGCAACCGCAGGCACCGTGTTTTTCTGGACCGGAGTACTGAGCGCCCTGTCTTTTCTGATCGCCGTTCGAATCGCCCGGCGAATCGGCCTGGTCAATACGATGGTGTTCACGCACCTGCCTTCCAGCTTGTGTCTGATCGCGATTCCGTTCATGTCCGAACTCGGTTACGTGATCGCGCTGCTGCTCGTCCGCAGTGCGCTATCGCAAATGGACGTGCCGACGCGAAGTTCGTACGTGATGGCGATCGTTTCGCCCGCCGAGCGGCCGGCGGCGGCAAGCGTCACCTCGGTGCCCAGAAGCCTCGCTGCCGCTGCGAGCCCCGCGCTTGCCGGCTACTTGCTGAGCCTGTCTTCGTTCGGATGGCCGCTGATCGCCGCAGGCGCGACGAAGATCGTCTACGACCTCTTGCTGCTTGCGATGTTTCGCCGCGTGCGACCGCCTGAAGAACAGGCACAGCGCGGCCGACCGGCGGGTCCGCTTGCAGCAGGTCGCTCGGCCTCCGGCCCCGAACACTGACTGGGCCGCGACTTTCAATCTTCAGACGGAGGAATCCCATGCGTTATCACCTGAAGCAAATTCACTGCCGCCCTTGGACGCTGAGCGGCCTGTCCCTGTCCCTCATGGAGAGCCACTACGAGAACAACTACGGCGGCGCCGTGCGGCGCCTCAACGCCATCACTGAGAAGCTCGAGGCGCTCGATTTCGCCAGCGCACCCGGGTACGTCATCACCGGCCTAAAGCGCGAGGAGCTGATCGCGATCAACTCGACTCTCCTGCATGAGCTATACTTCGCGAGCCTCGGCGGCGACGGCACGCGGCCCACGCCGGCGATGCGCGAGGCGCTCGCGCGCGACTTTGGTTCGTACGAGCGCTGGTGCGATGAGTTTCTCGCCATGGGCTACGCACTCGGTGGCGGGTCGGGCTGGGTGCTGCTCACTTATGTCCCGCGCGATGGGCGGCTCATGAACCAGTACGCCGCCGAGCACACGCAGGCGGTGGCGGGCGGCGTGCCGATCCTCGCGCTTGACATGTACGAGCACGCGTACCACATCGACTTCGGCGCAAACGCCAAGGCCTACGCAGAGGCGTTCCTGCGCAACGTCGACTGGAGCGCGGTGGAGGGCCGTTACGAGGATGCGACCAAGGTCGCACCCCCGCGCCCGCTCGTGCAGGAGGAGTTCCGCGATGTGCCGGGCGTGGGCGTCGAGGACGTGAAAGCGATGCTCGACGCAGGCCAGCAGATGCAATTCATCGACGCACGACCGCGGCACACCGTATCGCGGACCCAGGAAATCATCGAAGGGGCCACCTGGCGAGACCCGGAGAGGCTGCAGGAATGGATCGGAGAGCTTTCGAAGGAGACGCCCGTGGTTGTCTACTGCGCCTACGGCTTCCACGTCGGCTGCCGCATCACCGGCGCCCTGCGCGACGCGGGCTTCGACGCGAAGTACATGACCGGCGGTCACCACGGCTGGAAGGCGATAGGCGGCCCCATCAGGATGAAGCGATGAGTTCGGCGCTGCTGCTCATGAAACAAGTGATGACAGCGCTCGTGATAGTGATGTGGGCCGCGAGCGCGGCCGAAGGAGCCGGAATGTTCGAAGGTGACGCGGCCGGTACTCTGCCGGCGGGCTGGACATGCGGAGTCACCGGCAAGGGTGCGCCGCGCTGGGTTGTGGCGACGGACAAGGAAGCGCCCGGTAAGGTTCTCCTACAAAGCGGCAGCGGCACTTTCCCTTGGTGTATCAAGGATGGGACCGCGCTCGAAAACGGTTTCGTCGAAGTGAAGTTCAAGCCGATCTCGGGACGAGAGGACCAGGCGGGCGGCCTGATGTGGCGCTGGAAGGACGGGAACAACTACTACGTGGCACGCGCCAATGCGCTTGAGAACAACGTCTCGCTCTATTACACCGAGAATGGGCGGCGGCGCACGATCAAATACGTCGATGCACCAGTGGGAAAAAATGCCTGGCACGCGCTGCGCGTTGAATTTAGCGGCCGCCACATTGTGGTGGCGCTCAATGGAAAGACCTACATTGAGCTCGACGACGACCACATCGGTGGGGCAGGTGCGGTTGGCGTCTGGACGAAAGCGGATAGCGTGACCGCGTTCGACGATTTCAAGTTCGGAACCACTAGCAGGTAACGAGTGATTGGGACTTTGTCGGCTGGCCGACCCGCCCTGCGCGGTAGCCTCCTCTCTTTGCTTGCGGCCGTCCTGTTCGGGATCAGCACGCCGCTCGTGCAGCGATTCGGCGCCGGCATCGGGGCCTTCAGCACCGCAGCGCTGCTATATGCAGGAGCTGCGGTCGTCGGCGGTCTGCTGCTCCGGGCGCCAGCGCGCGAAGCGCGGCTTGCGCGTGCCGACTTGCCGCGGTTGTTGGCCATGGCAGCCTTTGGTGCGGTCATTGGACCCGTTGCGCTGGCGTGGGGTCTCCAGCACACGAGCGGTGCCAGCGCTTCGCTGATGCTGACACTCGAGGCATTTTTCACCGCGGTACTCGCCTGGATGCTTTATCGGGAGTCCATGGGTAGACGCGCCTGGACTGCGATGCTGCTGCTGCTCGCCGGCGGCGCTGCACTGGTTCTCGACCAGCAGAGCAGCGGCGAAGTTCGCATGCTCGGTTTGCTGGCAGTATTGCTCGCCACGGCGGCTTGGGGCGTGGACAACACACTGTCGCGGACACTGGCTGAACGGGACCCCGGTCAGGTGGTAATGGTCAAGGCGTCACTCGGCGCCCTGGCAACCACAGCGATAGCCCTCGTCTCGGGTGAGCGCCTGCCCAACGTGGCTCAAGCGCTTGCGCTCGTTACGATCGGCGCGACCGGCTACGGATTGAGCCTGCGTTTCTACCTTTTGGCGCAGCGAGCGTTCGGTGCAGCGCGCACCGGATCTGTCTTCGCGTTCGCCCCTTTCATCGGAGCCGCATTTGCGATCGCGTTGGGCGACCGCTCTGCCGGCGGCCTAATGGTGGTCGGCGGGGCGCTCATGTTGGCGGGAGTCGTCCTGCATCTTGCCGAGTTGCATGGTCATGAGCACGAGCACGAGGAACTCGAACATGATCACGCGCATCGGCACGATGACGACCATCACAATCACTTCCACGAGACGATGCCCGAAGGCGAACACACCCACCTGCACCGCCATGCGCCGATGCGGCACACCCACGCGCACGTCCCCGACGCGCACCACGCACACCGCCACTGACCTGCACTTGCAAAGCAGAGAGTACTGGCGGAGACGGACGGATTCGAACCGTCGATGCACGTTTTTGCGCGCATGCTCCCTTAGCAGGGGAGTGCCTTCGACCTCTCGGCCACGTCTCCAGTACTTGACACCAAAAAACCGCGCGGACTCGAGAACCCCGGCCCGCGCGACACGAAAGTTTAGTCGCTGCCGCGATCTGCAGCAAACTTCATGCGGGGACCTGCTCCAGGCCGAACGCCTTGTGCAGCGCGCGCACCGCGAGTTCCATGTACTTGTCCTCGACGACGACGGAGATCTTGATCTCGCTGGTCGAGATCATCTGGATATTGATTCCTTCCTCGGAAAGCGTGCGGAACATCAAGCTCGCGATGCCGACGTGCGAACGCATGCCGATGCCGACAACGGAAACCTTTGCGATCTTCGGGTCGCCGACAATCTGCTTCGCGCCGACATGGTCCTTGACCTTGCTGTTCAGCACCTCGAGTGCCTTCTGGTACTCGTTGCGATGAACCGTGAAAGAAAAATCGGTCGTGCCTTCGACGCTGATGTTCTGCACGATCATGTCGACGTCGATGTTGGCATCGGCGATCGCGCCGAGGATCTGATAGGCGATTCCCGGTCGGTCGGGCACCCGCGTCAGCGTGATCTTGGCTTCGTCGCGTGAGAACGCGACGCCGGAGATGACTGCCTTTTCCATCATTGAGTCTTCCTCGAAGGTGATCAATGTGCCGGACGCCGCTTCTACGGCCAGCGGCATTTCGGGTTCCGTCAGGCTTGACAGCACGCGCAGTGGCACGCGGTACTTGCCGGCGAACTCCACCGAGCGGATCTGCAGTACCTTGGAGCCGAGGCTGGCCATCTCGAGCATTTCCTCGAAGGTGACCTTCTCCAGCCGCCGAGCCTCGGGGACGATGCGCGGATCGGTCGTGTAGACACCGTCGACATCGGTGTAGATCTGACACTCGTCGGCCTTCAGTGCGGCGGCGAGCGCGACTGCAGAGGTATCGGAGCCGCCGCGGCCGAGCGTCGTGATGTTGCCGTGCTCGTCGGCGCCCTGGAAGCCGGCGACGACGACGATCGTGCCGCGCTCGAGGTCGCGCCGGATGTTCTTCTCGTCGATCTCGAGGATCCGCGCTTTCGTGAATGCACTATCGGTCAGCACATGCACCTGAGGACCGGTATAGCTCTTGGCCCTGAGGCCTCGATCCATCAGCGCCATCGCCAGCAGAGCGATCGTGACCTGCTCGCCGGTCGAGGCCACGACGTCGAGTTCGCGCGGATCTGGGCACGCCTGTACTTCCTTGGCGAGTCCGAGCAGCCGGTTGGTTTCGCCGCTCATCGCGGATACGACGACGACCAGCTGATGACCCGCCTTGTGCCACTTTTCGAGGCGGCGTGCGACATTCTTGATGCGGTCGATCGAGCCGATCGAGGTGCCGCCGTATTTCTGAACGATGAGTGCCATGGCCGCGCAAGCGCTTAGCGCGCCGCGTTCTGTGGTTCGGGGAAAGGCGACTCGTGATTATAGGTGCCACAGGACTTACGTTCGACTGATCCGCATCAGTCCGCCGTCCGGGCAGCGTCCTACGCGCGATGACGCGGACCAAGCCGCGCTTAGTCGCTCAGCAGCGAGGCGTCGGGCTGCCACTCGATACCGATGCGCTCGTCATCGCGATCGGTCAACCGCACGTCCGCGCCCAGCCCGGCAACGAAGATCAGCTCGCCGTCACGCCACAGCAGCGGAAGCCGCGCACGTTCGAACTCCGCGATGCCGGCGTCCTGATAGAGCCGCTTCAGCGTCCGCGATGGCCGTCCCGCCCTGGGCTTGAAACGCTCGCCGCCAGCACGCGGTCGCGCCTCGAGCGGCCGTGCTGCGAGCCACGCCGGATCGAAGCCTTCTTCCTCGCGCAGCCGGGTGAAACGCAGCACTCCACCCCAGCTCGGCAGCGCGATTTCATCCTCGCCCGACCAGCGGAACGATTCGGCGTCGCGCGCGCCGGTTTCACCCTCCTTCACCAGCAGCAGGCCGCGGTAGCGCCGCACTTCCCTGTCACCGGCGCGCACCAGCAGACGCGCATCGCTGCGCGCGGCATGCGCTTGTTGCAGCATCTCGCTGAGCCTTGCGCGCGAGACGGCCTCGATGCCGTGGCTTGCGAGCCACGCACGCAGTGCCCAGGTCTGGCGTGCCGTCGGCAGCGTCGACAGCACATCCAGCCGCAGCATCCCCACCGGCGCACCCTGCTGGCACGCTGCGAGGTCGTCCGCGGCGACGCTGCGCAGCGCTTCTGCGGCCTCTGCCACGAGATCTGCCGAACGCGCGGCCGCAGCGCGAAAGCCCGGACGCAGCTCATCGAGCCGCGGAATCACGTCGAGCCGCAATGCATTGCGCAGCAGCGCCGGGTCATCGTTGCTGTCGTCCTCGACGAAGTCCAGCGCATGCGCTGCCACGTAGCGCTCGACCTCCGCGCGCGGAATGTCGATGAAGGGGCGCAGCAGCAACGGCCCATCGTGTGCCAGCGCGCGGGCTGCCGGAAATGCCGCCAGACCCTCCGGACCGGCGCCGCGCATCCACTGGATCAAGAACGTCTCGATGCGGTCGTCGCGATGGTGCGCGCAGCAGATGAACTCGGCGCCAATTTCCTCAGCCACATCGGCGAGCGCCTGATAGCGCGCGGTACGGGCTGCGGCTTCGAGCCCGCGGCCGGCGCGCTGCACCGAAACATGACGCGCAATAAAGCGCGCACCGATGAGAGCGGCGTGCTTCTCGCAGTGCGCCAGCCACTCGTCGGCATGCCGGCTCAGGCCATGATGGACGTGCACCGCAATCGCCTCGCGCAGGCCCGACCCGCGCTGGCGCGCCAGCTTCGTCATCGCATGCAGCAGTGCGGTCGAGTCGCGCCC
>DATEZE010000142.1:0-9857 GCA_035255845.1 Burkholderiaceae bacterium
ATGCTGGAGCGGCTTACAGTCGTCGAGCCGGTGCGCGCACGGCGCGAATGGCGCTTCGAGTTCCCGGAACCGGTGCGCGTCCCCGAGCGCCTGCTCGACGCGGAGACGATGGCGCTGGGCTATGGGGAGCGCGCCGTTGTCTCGGGCGTGACGCTGACCGTGCGTGCCGGCGACCGCGTCGGCATCCTCGGCGTCAATGGTGCCGGCAAGTCGACACTGGTCAAAGCGATTGCCGGCGAGCTCGCGCCGCAGGCCGGCGAGCTGCGACGCGGCCAGGGACTCGCAATCGGCTATTTCGCGCAGCACCAGCTCGACCAGCTGCGCACTGATGAGACGCCGCTCGCCCACCTGCGCCGCCTCGCACCCGAGGCGCGCGAGCAGCAGCTGCGCGACTTCCTCGGCACCTATCGGTTCTCCGGCGAAATGGCGACGGCGCTGATCGGGCCGATGTCGGGCGGTGAAAAGGCGCGCTGTGCGCTCGCATTACTCGCCTGGCAGCGGCCGAACCTGCTGTTGCTCGACGAACCGACCAACCATCTGGACATGGAGACGCGCGAAGCGCTGACAATGGCGCTGTCGTCGTACGAAGGAGCGCTGCTGCTGGTTTCGCACGACCGCCACCTGCTGCGGGCCGCGTGCGACCAGCTCTGGCTGGTGCACGACGGCCGCGTCGCGGCTTTCGATGGAGACCTCGATGACTACGCAGCGCTGGTGCTGGCGAGCCGGCGTGACCGGGCCGAGCCGGTCGCCGACTCCGAGGGCCCGACGCGCCGCACTCAGCGCAAGCAGGCGGCGGCTGAGCGCCAGCGCCTGGCCGATTCGCGCCGCCCGCTGCAGACGCGGCTGCAGCGGCTGGAAAACCAGCTGAGCCAGGTTTCGGAACAACTGCGCGAACTGGATGCCCGGCTCGCCGAGCCCGCCTTCTACCATTCTGGCGATGACGCCGCCGTCGCCTCAACACTGAAGCTGCGCGGCGAGTTGGCGCGGCGCGTCGAGGAACTGGAGACCGACTGGCTCGCGGTCACGGCCGAACTCGAGGCGATGGCATGACAATTCAATCCGCCAAAGCATCGGCGCCTCGTGCGGGAATCGGACCGGCGCGACAGCGGCGCCGATGCGAAAGAACTGCGATGACCGCGCCGCAACGGGAGGCCCGATGATCGAGCGCCGCCGCCTACTTCTTATGCGCCACGGCGCAGTCGATTACTTCGACGCCGACGGGCGCCCAGTTCAACCCGATGCGGTGCCGCTGACGATCGCCGGTATCGAACAGGCGCAGGCGATGGGAGCGGCACTCGGCGCTGCCGGGGTCAGGATCGACCGGGCCATCACCAGTGGGCTGCAGCGCACGCGCCAGACGGCCGAAGAAGTGCTCGCGGCGGCGGAAGCGAAGCCGCCGCTCGAGCATTGGCCGGAACTGCAGGAGATACGTCCCGGGCATCTGCCGAGCATCCCCGAAGCGAAACTGCGCGAGGCGTTCATCGCCGCCTTCGAAGGGCCGGTGCCGCGCGAGACGCGTTTCCTCGAGGGGGAAACGATCGGCGCGCTGCTCGATCGCACGCTGCCGGCGCTGCAGCGGCTGCTCGACGCCGAAAACTGGGACACCGCGCTGATGGTGCTGCATGGTGGCGTCAATCGCGGGCTGTTGTCCTGGTTCCTGACAGGCCAGCCGGTGTTTCTCGGCGGCATCGCACAGGACACCGGCTGCCTGAATATCATCGACGTCGGTCCTCAGCCTCATACCAGTGTCGTGCGCGTCGTCAACTTCTGCGCAATCGACACGCTGCAGACGGCGACACGGCTGTCGACGATGGAACACCTGTTGCAGAAGTACCTGAAGCTGCGGCAACGTCAAGGCAACCTGGGAGACCTCGTATGAGTCAGCTTGGTGCGGTGACTGGACGCCATGCCTTCGACACGGCTCGATTGCAGGCGCACCTCGAGCGCCATCTGCCGGAGTTCCGCGGACCGATCGAGGTGCAGCAATTCCAGGGCGGTCAGTCGAATCCGACCTACCTTCTCTCCACACCGGCGGCGAAATTCGTGATGCGCAGCAAACCTGGACCGTCCGCCAAGCTCTTGCCGTCGGCGCACGCGATCGAGCGCGAGTTTCACGTGATGCGCGCGCTCGCCGCGCAGGGCATCCCGGTGCCATGGACGTTGTTGCTGGTCGAAGACGAAAGCATCATCGGCCGCGCGTTTTACCTGATGCAGCACGTCGAAGGTCGCATCCTGTGGGAACAATCGCTACCGGGCGTGTCGAAAGCCGAGCGCGCGGCGATTTACGACGAGATGAACCGCGTGATCGCGCGGCTGCACACCGTTGACATCGAGCGCGCCGGGCTTTCGGACTACGGCAAGGCCGGCAACTACTTCGAACGCCAGATTGGCCGCTGGAGCAAGCAGTACCACGCCTCGGAGACAGAGAGCGTCGATGCGATGAATCGTCTGATCGACTGGCTGCCCGCGCACATTCCGCCGGGCGAGGAGACGACGGTCGTGCACGGCGACTACCGGATGGACAACCTGATCTTCCATCCGACCGAGCCGCGCATCCTCGCGATCCTCGACTGGGAGCTTTCAACGCTTGGCCACCCGCTCGCCGATTTCTCCTATCACTGCATGAGCTGGCACATTCCTCCGGGCGGGTTCCGCGGCATCGCGGGTCTCGACCTGGCGGCGCTCGGGATCCCACCGGAAAGCGAATACATCCGCCGTTACGTCGAGCGCAGCGGCCGCGCCCCGATCGAGAATTGGAACTTCTACCTCGCCTACAATCTGTTCCGGATCGCAGCGATCCTGCAGGGCGTCTACAAACGCGCCACCGAGGGACTCGCATCGTCCAACAACGCGTTGCAGCATGGCAAGAATGCCAGGGAGCTCGCGGAGCTTGGCTGGCGCTACGCGGAACGCGCATGACGGACACCGCACAGCCGCCGGTGCTCGACCTGCGCCTGACGCCGAGCGCGATCGTCGCGCACCTCGATCAGTACGTGATCGGCCAGGACGACGCCAAGAAAGTGCTGGCTGTCGCGGTCTACGCACACTACAAGAAGATCGCCCGTTCGCGGCAGGATGGGCTCGACATCACGAAGAGCAACGTGCTGCTGGTTGGCCCGACCGGCACCGGCAAGACACTGATGTGCGAATCGCTCGCACGCCTGCTGAAGGTCCCGTTCGTGACCGCCGATGCGACGTCGCTGGCGCAGTCGCGCTACGTCAACGACGAGATCGAGGCGATTCTTGATCGGCTGCACGACAAGGCCGAGGGCCGCATCGAGCTCAGCCAGCAGGGGATCGTCTTCATCGACGAGATCGACAAGCTGCGCTCGGCCACCGACGCGCAGGGTCGCGGCACCTCGGGCGAAAATGTGCAGCACGCGCTGCTGAAGATCATGGAGGGCGCGCCGGTGCGACTGCGCAGCGGCCACTACCTGGACACGACCAATGTGCTGTTCATCTGCGGCGGCGCCTTCGTCGGCCTCGACGCGATCATGTCGCAGAGCCACGGCTACGGCTTCGTGGCCACGTCGGACGACGACAACCAGCGCATCCTGACGCGGCTGAACGCCAGGGTGAAGCCGACGGATCTCGTCGAATTCGGGCTGATCCCGGAATTCACCGGGCGGCTGGCGCTAGTTGCGCGCTTCAGCGAACTGACTCGCGAAATGCTTGTGCGCATCATGACCGAGCCGCGCAACTGCATCTATCGACAGTTCCAGGCGATCCTCAAGAACGAAGGTGTCGACCTGGCGGTAGCAACGCGTGCATTCGAGGAGATCGCCGACCTCGCGCTCGAGTACAAGTCCGGTGCACGCAGCCTGCGCGGACTGTTCGAGGAAGTCATCACGCCGGTACTCTACGCGGTGCCCGACCATCCGGAGATCAAGCGGGTCGAAATCGCGTCGCTCTTCACCGAGCCGCGCTACTTCCGCGCCGCGCCCTCGCAGCCGGGCTGAAGGAGCGCCTCACGTCCGTAATCTCCTTCATCCTCGCCTGCTGTGCAACCTCATCCGCCATGGCCATCGACGTCACGCCACTCTGGAATTTCAGTCAGCCTGAACTCAGCGAGCAGCGCTTTCGCGACGCGCTGCAGACTGCCAGCGGTGACGACGCGCTGATCCTGCAAACGCAGATCGCGCGTAGCTATGGATTGCGCAAGGATTTCGCCACCGCCCGCACGTTGCTGCGGGACATCGAGCCGCAGATCGCGCAGGCTGGGCCTGAGGCCCGGGTGCGGTACTTCCTCGAGCTCGGCCGCACATACGCGTCGGCGACTCACGCGCCCGAGCAAATGACGCAGCAGGACCGCGACCTCGCGCGTGCGGCCTATCGGCGCGCTCTCGACGAGGCCCGTGCGGCTAGGCTCGACAACCTGGCGATCGATGCGATCCACATGTTCGCATTCATCGACACAGCGCCGGCAGAGCAGCTCGAATGGGGCCTGCAGGCGCTCGCCGTCGTCGAAGCATCGACACAGCCGGCGGCGAAGCGCTGGGAAGCCTCGATCCGCAACAACATCGGCTATGCACTGCACCGGCTTGGCCGCTATGAAGAGGCGCTGCAGCAGTTCAGGCTTGCGCTAGAGCTGCGCGAGCGCAGCACCGACGCCGACGCCACGCGCGCGGCACACTGGATGATCGCTTGGACCTTGCGCGCGATGGGAAAAGCCGAGGAGGCGCTGCAGATCCAGTTGCGGCTCGAGCGAGAGGCCGACGCAGCGGGACGACCCGATCGCTATGTCTTCGAAGAGCTGGAGGCGCTGTATCAGGCCGCTGGCGATACTGAACGCGCTCAGTTCTATCGGCAACGCCGTGAAGCGCTGTCGCAGAAATCCCCCGGAGGCTAGATCCGCGTCGCGGCGCGCGCCAGGGTCCTGTCAGAGTCCCTCGGGCAACGGTATCCACTCCGCTGAATCGAGCGTCGGCAACGGCATACGTCCAGCCGCCCAGTCCGCCTTCGCCTCTTCGATCCGGTCCTTGCGCGACGAGACGAAGTTCCACCAGATGTGACGCGGTCCGACAGGCTCGCCGCCGAGCACCATCACCGTCGCGCGCCCGGGCGCGGACAGCGCCACCGGGGCGCCCTCGGGAAAGACCAGCATCGTCTTCGCCTCGTGCACTTTGCCGCCCCACTCCACCGCACCGCTGACGATGTACGCCGCGCGCTCCGGGTACTCGTCGGGCAGCTCGACGCGCGCGCCAGGTTTCAGCTCCAGGTGCGCGTAGAACAACGGCGACAGTGTGCGCACGGCGCTGGTCGCGCCGAATGCCGCGCCGGCAATCAAGCTGCCGGAAACCGCCGGCAGTGTGATCGTCGGGATCTGCTCGCGGCCGTAGTGCTCGAAGGCCGGCTCGGTCTCCTCCACCGCATCGGGCAACGCCACCCAGGCCTGCAGACCGTGCAGCGTGCCGCCGCTGTCGCGCATCGAGTCGAAACGTTCTGAATGGCTGATGCCGCGGCCCGCCGTCATCCAGTTCACTTCGCCTGGCCGAATCAGCTGCTCCACGCCCAATGAGTCGCGATGTGTGATTTCGCCGGCCATCAGGTACGTCACTGTGGCCAAACCGATGTGCGGATGCGGACGCACATCGGCAGTGCGCGGCACGGGAGCCGGCAGTTGCAACGGGCCGAGGTGATCGAGAAAGATGAACGGCCCGACCATGCGGCGCCGCGTGTAAGGCAGCACGCGGCCGACACTGAAGCCGCCGAGATCGCGCTCGCGCGCCGAAAACACGAGTCCTGTTGCAGCGTCAAAATCCGGTTCGTCGCTCATCGTTGCCATCGCCGGCTACTTCTTCTGCGTCGGCTGTTCATGCATCTTGCGGAGCTGGCCCAGCCACTCGGTCCAGTCGTAAGGCCGCCCCTCGCTCCAGCGCTTCTGCAGGTTGGTGAGCACGTTGCCCCACGCACGATCGAAGTACGCGTAGGCCTTGTCCCATTGCCCGCCATCGCCCCAGCCGGTGTGATGGATGGTGACGAGCGTCTGCTTGTCGTTCACCGGCTCGAAACGAACCGTCACGAAAGTGTGCTGGTCGCGCACCTCGGGCAGGCTCGGTGGCGCGTTCCAGTCGAACGAGATCATCTTCTTCGGCTGCAGCGCCATGTACTTCATATCATCGGCGCCCTTGAGTCCAGGTTCGGCCATCGGGTCGAAATAGATCTGGAACGCACCGCCGAGTCTCGGCTCGATCTTCGCGTCTGGCGCGAAGAACCCGATGATGCCCTCACGCGTCGTCCAACTGTCCCAGGCCTGGTCGAGCGTCGCGTCGATCACCGCCGATTTCTCGATCGAGCGCTCGGCCGAGCGGGCTGATCCGGCCGACACAAGCGCAACCGTCGCCGCCAGCGCCGCACCTAGCAGGACATTGCGATTCATCCGGACTCCTCAGCCTGTTGTCGCAGTCGATAGCTTACGAAACTCAGGACCACGGATTGATGACCAGCTTGCCGACCGCGCGGCGTTCGAGCAGGGTTTCGAGCGCCTGCGGTGTTTCGCGCAGCGGATACGCACGGGAGACGTGCGGTTTCAGCTTGCCCTCAGCGAGCCAAGCAAAGAGCTCGCCCATCATCCGGGCGTTCTCGCGCGGTTCGCGCCTTGCAAACTCGCCCCAGAAGACGCCGACCGCCGAGGTGCCCTTGATCAGGAGCAGGTTGGCCGGTAGCTGCGGGATCTGGCCGTCGGCGAAGCCGACGACCAGAAGCCGACCGCGCCACGCGAGGCTGCGCAGCGCGGATTCGGCGTAGCGACCTCCCACCGGGTCATAAATCACGTCGACGCCGCGGCCGCCGGTCGCCGCCTTGAGCGCATCGCGCAGTTCTACACGACCGTAGTTGATCGACACATCGGCGCCGTGCTCGCGCGCGGCAGCGAGCTTCTCGTCGCTCGATGCGGCCGCGATCACCGTCGCGCCGGCAATCTTTCCGAGTTCCACCGCGGCGAGGCCGACGCCACCGCCGGCGCCGAGCACCGCGAGCGTCTCGCCGGGCTTGAGACTGCCGCGGTCGAACAGCGCGTGGTGCGATGTCGCATAGGTCAGCGTGAAGGCCGCGGCGGTATCGCTCGCGATGCCGTCCGGCAGCGGCGCCACCAGCGTTGACGGTGCGCAGACGAACTGCGCGAAGCCGCCGGTGCCGACGATGGCGGCGACTCGGTCACCGCTCTTCAGATGCTTGACCTCAGCTCCGACCGCATCGATCGTTCCCGCCACTTCGGTCCCGGGAATGAACGGCAGCGGCGGTTGCACCTGGTACTTCTTCTGCACGATCAGCGCGTCGGGAAAGTTGACCCCGGCGGCCTCGACCCGGACGCGCACGTCCCGGGCGCCGGGCTCGGGCAGGTCGAGATCGACGAGCGCCAGGCGCTCGGGCAGACCCCACTCGACACACTGGATGGCCTTCATCATTCCTCCTTCGCGCGACTCTACACGCGGCGGCGCCGCGCGCTGCCGAGCCTGCGCTATCCTGAACCGAGGAGGAGCGATCATGGACTTCGACTACTCAGCCCGTGCGCAGGAACTGCGCGAACGCGTCACGAACTTCATGCAGCAGCACATTTACCCGGTGGAGCGGCGCTTTCATGACGAAGTCGAGGAAAACACACGCAAGGGCGCCCGGTGGACCCCGACACGCCTGATTGAAGAGCTAAAGCCGAAGGCTCGCGCCGCGGGATTATGGAATCTCTTCCTACCCGAATCGGAGCATGGCGCCGGACTGACGAACCTCGATTACGCCCCGCTCGCGGAGATCATGGGCCGCGTGCCATGGGCCTCCGAGGTCTTCAACTGCTCAGCCCCGGACACCGGCAACATGGAAACGATCGAGCGCTACGGCTCGGCCGAGCAGAAGGAAAAATGGCTCAAGCCGCTGCTCGCCGGCGAGATTCGCTCGGCCTTCGCGATGACCGAACCCGAGGTGGCGTCGTCGGACGCGACCAATATCCAGACCTCGATGCGGCGCGAGAACGATCAGTACGTGATCAATGGCCGCAAGTGGTGGACTTCCGGCGCCGGGGATCCGCGCTGCCGCATCTACATCGTGATGGGCAAGACCGATCCCGAGGCACCGAGGCATGCGCAACAGTCGATGATCCTGGTGCCGTCCGACACGCCGGGCCTGAAGGTCGTCCGGCCGCTCAACGTTTTCGGCTACGACGACGCGCCGCACGGTCACATGGAAACCCTGTTCGAGAACGTGCGCGTACCGGTGTCGAACATCCTGCTCGGCGAAGGACGCGGGTTCGAGATCGCGCAGGGACGCCTCGGCCCCGGCCGCATTCACCACTGCATGCGTTCGATTGGCCTGGCCGAGCGGGCGCTCGAACTGATGTGCAAGCGACTCGCGAGTCGCGTTGCGTTCGGCGGGCCGATCGCGCGCCAGAGCGTCTGGCAGGAGCGCATTGCGGAAGCGCGCTGCATGATCGACCAGGCACGGCTACTGACGCTGAAGGCAGCCTGGATGATGGACACCGTCGGCAATAAGGCGGCGAAAGCGGAAATCGCGATGATCAAGGTCGTTGCGCCGAACGTCGCCTGCACGGTGCTCGACTGGGCGATCCAGGCGCACGGCGGTGGAGGCATGTCAGACGACTTTCCGATCGCCTACGCCTACACGCTGGCGCGCACCTTGCGGCTCGCCGATGGACCCGATGAGGTCCACCGCAACGCAATCGCCAAGGTCGAGATCGCCAAGCATGTGCCCCTGCCCCCCAGACACTGAGGACGAGCATGATCGACGTCTACACGTGGCCGACCCCGAACGGGCACAAGGTTCACATCATGCTCGAGGAGTGCGGGCTGCCGTACGCCGTGCACGCGGTCGACATCGGTGCCGGCGATCAGTTCAAACCCGAATTTCTGGCGATCAGCCCGAACAACAAGATTCCGGCGATCGTCGACAGCGAAGGGCCCGATGGCAAGCCCATTGCGCTCTTCGAGTCCGGCGCAATTCTGATCTATCTCGCCGGCAAGTCCGGCAGGTTTCTGCCTGAGAACACGCGCGACAAATACGTCGCGCTGCAGTGGCTGATGTTTCAGAAAGGCCACGTCGGACCAATGCTGGGCCAGGCACACCATTTTCGTCTCTACGCGCCGGAAAAGATCGAGTACGCGGTCAATCGCTATACCAACGAGGCCAAGCGCCTGTACGGGGTGATGGACCGTCGGCTCGCCGAGGCCGAGTACTTCGCCGGCAGCTATTCGATCGCCGACATTGCGATTTACCCCTGGACGCGCTCGCACGCGAACCAGGGCGTCGATCTCGTCGAGTATCCGAATTTCAAACGCTGGTACGACACCGTCGAGGCGAGGCCCGCAGTGCAACGCGGCGTTCAGGTGCTGGCCAACCGCCGAAGGGCCATCACCGGCAATAAGGAACGCGACATACTGTTCGGCGCCCAGCAGTACGCCCGACGCTAAAACGCCGGCTGCCGCGCGCAAGACAGCGCCGGCAAGCAAAGCCTGGAAACAGAGTGGTCCGGGTTCCGCCAGCCTTCCGCCACCGCGACGGCAGCGGTGGTTCAGTTAGCTCTTTGCGGAACCCTGGATCTGTTGCGCTCAGGAGGACGGCAAGCTAGGCAACCCTGTCAGACCGATGCTTGCGAAACTTCCAGGCAAGCAAGACCAAGCCCGTTCCGAGAAGCAGCGGAGAGGCCGGCTCCGGGACTGTCAATACGTCTTTGTTAACCGTCTGGCCGCGGCTGACCAGCACTCCATGGGCCGGCAACATCAGATGAAATTGCAGCGTCATGGAGTAAGGCAGTGGATCTGCGACGTTGAACGGCCCGCCGTTGTGGGCAAAGGAGAACGGCGCAAATGGGGCGACGACACTGAAAGAGTCGAGCAGGTTTCCGGGGGTGT
>DATEZE010000143.1:0-5232 GCA_035255845.1 Burkholderiaceae bacterium
GCGGTCGCGCTCGTGTCGGGCGCTGACTCGGCGATCCTGTCGTCGGCGCTTCGCGGCGGCTGCGCCGCTCGTCATCGCGCCCGCGCCCACGCTCCGGGCGTTGGGGCCGAACAGTACCCATCTCGAACTTCTGCTTGGTCAGGCGTTCGATCGCCACGACTGCGCGTTCGTCTGCACCGGACATCAGCATGATCGCCAGGCCGCTGGCCCCCGCACGGGCGGTCCGGCCAATTCTATGGATGTAATCCTCGGGGGCAAACGGCACGTCGTAGTTGATCACGGCCGGCAACTCGACGATATCGAGCCCGCGGGCGGCCACGTCAGTGGCCACCAGGACCTCGATCGAGCCGTTCTTGAAGCCCTCGAGCGCCTTCATGCGCTCGTCCTGTGTCTTGTCGCCGTGGATCGCATCGGCGTTGACGCCGGCTTTCTGCAGTTGACGCGCCAGCCGTCGGCACTCGATCTTCGAGTTGACGAACACCAATACCTGCTGCAGGCGTCCTCCGTCCTCGCCACGCGTGCGCAGCAACTCCAGCAGCACGTCGGTCTTTTCAGATTCGTGCAGACGCACGACTTCCTGGGTCACGTTTTCAGCGGTCGCATTGCGCCGCGCGACCTCGATCAGCACCGGGTCTCGCAGGAAGTTGGCGGCGAGCTTCTTGATCTCCTCGGAAAACGTCGCCGAGAACATCAGGCTCTGCCGCTCGCTCGGCAGAAGGTTCAGGATGCGGGAGATATCGGGCAAAAAGCCCATATCGAGCATTCGATCGGCCTCGTCGAGCACGACCACCTGCACCTGCCCGAGCGAGGTGTTCTTCATCTGCAGATGGTCGAGCAGCCGCCCTGGCGTCGCGACGACGATCTCGACGCCGGTTCGCAGCGCCTGCGTCTGCGGATCCATGTCGATGCCGCCATAGATGACGGCACAGCGCAGCGGCGTGCCGGCGATATAGCGCTTGACGTTGTCGGCCACCTGGTCGGCCAGTTCGCGCGTCGGCGTCAACACCAGTGCACGCACCGGGTGGCGCGCGGGTGACATGCTGGTGTTCGCACCGGGCAGCAGCCGCTGGATGATCGGCAGCGCGAAGCCCGCAGTCTTGCCAGTGCCGGTCTGTGCGGCGCCCATCACGTCCCCGCCCTGCATGACGACCGGAATCGCCTTGCTCTGAATCGGCGTCGGCCTCGTGTAGCCCATGGCTTTGACCGCGGCGACTATGCGCGGGTCGAGGCCGAAGTGATCGAAGTCGTGGTAGTCGGACAAGGTCTGCTTTGGTGACGGGTTGGGTGGTGGGCCGTGCTGGATTTGAACCAGCGACCAAAGGATTATGAGTCCTCTGCTCTAACCAGCTGAGCTAACGGCCCGGTAAGACGACGACGGCCGCAGCGTGAGCTGCGGCCGCCATCGTGGAGCCATCTTTCATTCAGCTCTACTCGAGGAAGCTTTTTAGCTTGTCGGAACGGCTCGGGTGGCGCAGCTTGCGCAGCGCCTTCGCTTCGATCTGACGAATCCGCTCACGCGTGACGTCGAACTGCTTGCCGACTTCCTCCAGCGTGTGATCGGTCGACATCTCGATGCCAAAGCGCATGCGCAGCACCTTGGCCTCGCGCGGCGTCAGCGAGTCCAACACGTCCTTGGTCACGCCGGACAGGCTGTTGTACTGCGCGGCGTCGACCGGCGCGACTGTCGTCTGGTCTTCGATGAAGTCGCCGAGGTGCGAATCGTCGTCGTCTCCGATCGGCGTCTCCATACTGATCGGTTCCTTCGCGATTTTTAGGATCTTGCGGATCTTGTCCTCGGGCATCTCCATTTTGACCGCGAGCGTCGCAGGATCCGGCTCGGTACCGGTTTCCTGCAGGATCTGGCGACTGATGCGGTTCATCTTGTTGATCGTCTCGATCATGTGCACCGGGATGCGGATCGTGCGTGCCTGGTCGGCGATCGAGCGGGTGATCGCCTGGCGGATCCACCACGTGGCATACGTCGAGAACTTGTAACCGCGGCGGTATTCGAACTTGTCGACCGCCTTCATCAGCCCGATGTTGCCTTCCTGGATCAGATCGAGGAACTGCAGGCCGCGGTTGGTGTACTTCTTCGCGATCGAGATCACGAGACGCAGATTGGCCTCGGTCATCTCGCGCTTGGCTTTCCGCGCCTTGGCCTCGCCGGTGGCCATCTGCTTGTACACCTCGCGCAGGTCACGCAGCGGCAGCACGACCCGCTTCTGCAGGTCGGACAGCTTGCCCTGAAGTTCCTGCACGGCCGGCAGATTGCGCCTCAGCACCTCGGTGTGCGGCTGGCCGGAATCGGCCTCGCGCGCGGCCCAGCGCATGTTGGTCTCGTTGCCCGGAAACGTCTTCAGGAAGTGCGGGCGTGGCATGCCACACTTGTTGACGACGATCTCGTAGATCTGTTTTTCCAGGCTGCGCACTTCGTCGACCTGTTTGCGCAGCGTGTCCGACAGCTTTTCGACCATCTTCGCCGTGAAGCGCAGGCTCATCAGTTCGTCGAGGATCTTGGTCTGCGCCTTCAGATATCCGGGCGATTTGTAGCCTTCCTTCTCAAAGGCCACGCGCATTTTGTCGAAGAGCTTGGCGACGTGGTCGAACTTCTCGATCGCACGCAGTTTCAGCTCGTCAAGTTGCGCAGCCGTCATGCCCGAGGCGCCGATATCGGTCGTCTCTTCGCCTTCCTCGTCTTCCTCGTCGCCACCGGCGGTTGGAAAGTCCTCCGCCGTCGGATCCATCAGGCCATCGACAACCTCGTCGATCGGGATGTCAGCGGCGCGGATGCGCTCGGAGTGCGACAGGATCTCGGCGATGGTCGTCGGACATGCCGACACCGCCATCACCATGTGCTTGAGTCCGTCCTCGATGCGCTTGGCAATCTCGATCTCGCCTTCGCGCGTCAGCAGCTCGACCGAGCCCATCTCGCGCATGTACATGCGCACCGGATCGGTCGTCCGCCCGAATTCGGCGTCCACAGTGGTCAGCGCCGCCTCGGCCTCCTCCTCGACGTCATCGTCGGTCGTCGCTGCCGGGACGTTTTCGTTCATCAGCAGCGTCTCGGCGTCGGGTGCCTGGTCGAAGACCTGGATCCCCATATCGCCGAAGGTACTGATGATCGAGTCGATCGCCTCGGCGTCGACCAGGTTGTCGGGCAGGTGGTCGTTGATCTCTGCGTAGGTCAGGAAGCCACGTTCCTTGCCGAGCTTGATCAGCGCCTTCAGCTTGTTGCGACGGGCTTCGAGGTCTTCTTCGGTACCGTGGTAGCTGCGCTCCAGCGCCTCTTTCAGCGCCTTTTCCTTGGCACGGCGATCCTTCGCACGCAGCTTCGTCGCGCTCATCTTCTCGACGACCTGCACGCCCGGATCGGCAGTGTCGTCGCCCGCCTCGGGCACGGCGGCTTCGCCGTTACCCATCAGTTGCTCCTCGGACTGCTTCGGTTTGCGGCCAGGACGCGCTGCCCGAGCGGCCTCGGCCAACGGTGCCACCGCCTTGGCAGCGATCGCCGGCGCCGCGGTCTTGACTGCAGCCACGGTCTTCACGACGGCGTCAGCCTTCAGCATCTTCGCCGCCGGCTTCTTAAGCACGGCCGCGGTGTTCTTCACCGCGGTCTTTGGCCGTGCGGCTTCGCGTGCCGCCGCGCGCGCGGGCTTCGCCTTCACCACCGGCTTCTTCGTCACCATCTTTTCACTCCGATTCCGCTGCCACGCAGCGCGCGTCAGTCACTTGGATGCGCCAGGCCGCACGAGTCTTCGCGGACCACCGCTTCACACACCATTGGGTTCAAACGTGCGATCTCAATCAGGATCACGACGTCACGGACAGATTCAGAAAATGCACCGTCACGTGTTGGCGAGTTCACATGCCCCGAGGGCCGGGCGCGCATCCGACTGGGGCGCCCTATGCGTCACGCACGCTTTTCGATGCTGGGATTACCGCGCCACCGATCAATCGCGATCTCCTGGGCGCTGCGGCGCGTCACCGTTATCCGGCGAAACGTCGACAACTCAACATATTAGCAAACTTTGACCGCATTGCCGCAATAAGTTCCGATTTTGGCAATTCAGGTCGATGGCCGGACGTCCGCGGCAACCTGGCCGCGCGCGGTCAGGTAGGCCCGGTCGGCCGCGCGGTAGGCGTCCAGCCGCTGGTCCGACGGCTCCCGTTCGTATTCGGCCAGGCGGTTCTGCCGCTCAACCTCGAGCCGGCGCAGCCGCAGCTTATGGAACGCTTCGCCCAGGACCTGGCGCGCGGTCTCCACGTCGGTATCCAATTCCATTTCCTGGGCAGCCAGCGCCCGATAGTCGTCGATGAAGCTGCTTGCCTGCAGCGCCTCCAGCAGCGCCCCGTGGGTCATGACCGAGGTCGCCTGAAGGTCGGGGGCGGTCGCCGTACGCCAAATCTCGGCGATTTCGATATCGACCGCATCAGCGCCGTTTGCGTGCTCTTCCGTGACCGCGTCGCCGAACTCTCGGGCCAGCGCCGGATGCGTCAACAACTGCTGCAGGATGCGCCGCTTCAGGTCTTCGACCTCGGCATGCGGCGTGCGGCGTGCCATTGCGGCCGGGCGAGCGCGCCGCGCCCGCTTGAGGCCATAGAGCGCCTCGAGATCTTCGGTCGGCGTGCGTGCCGCCTCGGCAAGTTCACGCAGCAATTGCAATCGCAGTGCGCCAGCGGTCATCGAACGAATCAGCGGCTTGGCCTCGGCAACCAGCGCCGCGCGGTCTTCGGGCGATGCCAGCGAGCGTTCTCGTGCGAGGGATGTGATCAGGAAGCGCGACAGCGGCAGCGCCTGCTCGATCTCGTCCGCAAATCCGGCCGCGCCGCGTTCCCTCACCAGGCTGTCCGGGTCCTCACCTTCAGGCAACAACACGAAGCTCGCGCGCTTCATGTCGCCAATGACCGGAAGTGTCGCCTCGAGCGCGCGGCGCGCCGCCTTGCGACCGGCGGCGTCGCCATCGAAAGCGAAAATGACATGATCGGTCGTGCGAAAAAGGGTACTGACGTGCGCGCCGGTCACCGCGGTGCCGAGTGCGGCCACGGTTTCTCCGAGTCCGGCCTGGGAGAGCTGGATCACGTCGAGGTACCCCTCGCAGACGATCGCCCGACCGGCGCTCCGGATTGAGTCGCGCGCCTCGTGCAGTCCATACAGTTCCTGGCCCTTGCGGAACAGTGGCGTTTCCGGCGAATTCAGATACTTCGGCTCGCCGGCTCCGAGGATGCGGGCAC
>DATEZE010000144.1:0-3965 GCA_035255845.1 Burkholderiaceae bacterium
AATCCGGCTGTGGCAAGTCGACCACCGGCCGCTGCATCCTGCGGTTGATCGAGCCGACGTCGGGCTCGATCCAGTTCGAGGGCATCGAGGTGACGAGGCTCGACCGCACCGCGCACCGGCGCCTCGCCCGCGACATGCAGATCATCTTCCAGGACCCGTACGCCTCGCTTAACCCGCGCATGACGGTGAGCGCGATCATCGGCGAGGCGCTGATCATCCACCGGCTCACGCGGACCGCGCGCGAATTCGAGGACCGCATTGTGCAGTTGCTGGAGACGGTGGGGCTTTCGGCCGACCACATGCGGCGCTATCCGCACGAGTTCTCCGGCGGACAGCGGCAGCGCATCGGCATCGCGCGGGCGCTGGCGGTCTCGCCGAAGCTCGTCATCTGCGACGAGGCCGTGTCCGCGCTCGACGTCTCGATCCAGGCGCAGGTGATCAACCTGCTGGAAGACCTGCGCAGCAAGTTCAACCTGACCTATATCTTCATCGCGCACGACCTTTCGGTCGTCGAGCACATCAGCCACCGGGTTGCGGTCATGTACCTCGGGCGCATCGTCGAAATCGCGCCGGCGCGAGCGCTGTACTCCGAACCGAGGCATCCGTACACCGAAGCACTGCTCTCGGCCGTACCGATTCCCGACCCGAAGGTCAGGCGCCAGCGGCTGCCAGTGCAGGGAGACGTGCCGAGCGCGATCAACCCGCCATCGGGCTGCCACTTTCACACGCGCTGCCCGATCGCGCAGAAGCCGCTGTGCAGCACAGTGGAGCCACAACTGAAGCAGACAAAAGAAGGCCACTGGGTCTCCTGCCACTTGCGCAGTTGACGGAGGCACCGCCCGTCCACACCCGGACAACCGCCCTACAGGCCCACCAGCCAGACCTCGGCGTCGGCCACCGAGTCGAACATCCGGATCGGTAGGCCGCGATTGACCGCTACGTCCTCGGCGAACTTCATGGTATTGCCGGTCGCGTAGACGTCGACGAAGGCGATCGCCTGCATGAAGCCAGCGGCTTCGTTGCTGCCTTGGGCCGCGATGTCGAACACGTCGACCGGCCCGAGCCGGGGTCCAGTCAGTCGTTCCTCGATCAGAACGCGAGCCGTGCCACGCAGCCGGCACTCGTGCATCAGCGCCTGTAGATAACCGACGACATCGTCCTTCGTGTTGTCACCGGTGATGACGGCGTGCAGGTAAGCGGTTCTTTCCTCGAACTTCAGGTCGAATGCCATCTCGGCTGCCCGGCCTAGCTCGGAAGAGCCCGTGCCAGCAGCGGTGCAGGATCGATATCCGCTGGCAGCGTGCCGAACGTGCGTCCCCAGCCATCCGAGCCGAGGCGCGACGTGCAGAACGCGTCCGCAACCGCCGCGGGGCCGCCTTCGATCAGCAAGCGGGCCTGCATGGCCAGTGCGATGCGTTCGGTCAGCGCACGCGCCTCGCCTTCGTCGATGTCCGGCCGTGCTAGATCAGCGATCAGCGCATCGACGAACGCGTCGTAGCGGCGATTGGTTCCGCGCGCGGCCCGCAGTTCGCTTGTCAGTGCATTGCGAACCGCGGGTACGCGCGCCAGAGCGCGCAATACGTCGAGGCACATAACGTTGCCCGACCCTTCCCAGATCGAATTCAGCGGCGCCTCGCGGTAGAAGCGCGCGAACGGCCCTTCCTCGACATATCCGTTGCCACCCATGACCTCCATCGCTTCGGCCGCCGCCGCCGGCAATCGCTTGCAGACCCAGTACTTCGCGGCCGGGGTCAGCACGCGTGCCAGCAGCGCCTCGTGTTCATCGTGCGCGTGGCGGCCATCGAACGCGCGCGCCAGCCGCAGAACCAGCGTCGTCGCGGCCTCGGACTCGAGCGCGAGATCGGCCAGCACATTGCGCATCAGCGGCTGTTCGGCAAGACGGCGGCCGAACGCCATGCGTTCGCGGGCGTGATGCAGCGCGTGCGTCAGTACGGCGCGCAGGATGCCAGCCGAGCCGATCGCGCAGTCGAGCCGCGTGTGTGTGCCCATCTCGAGGATCGTCGGCACGCCGCGGCCGATTTCGCCGACCCGATACGCCTCGGCGCCGTCGAACTCGACTTCGCTCGAAGCGTTCGACTTGTTGCCGACCTTGTCCTTCAGCCGCTGCACGGCGATGCGGTTGCGCGTGCCATCGGCGCTCCAGCGCGGCATGAAGAAGCACGACAGCCCGGCCGGCGACTCGCGGTCGGTCTGCGCCAGCACCAGGTGGGCATCGGACTGCGGCACCGAGAAGAACCATTTGTGCCCGGTGATGCGATAACGCTCGCCCCAGTCACTACGGCCATCGGGCTCCGCGAACGTCGTGTTTGCACGCACATCGGAGCCGCCCTGCTTTTCGGTCATGCCCATGCCGAGCAGTGCGCCGCGCTTTTCGCCGATCGGGCGTGAGGCCGGGTCGTAGTCGTGTGACAGGATGCGCGGCAACCAGTCGCGTGCGATCGCAGGCGTGGCCGCCGCGTAGCGCTGCATGACGGGCACGACCGCGTAGGTCATCGTGACCGGACACTGTGCGCCGTTTTCGACCTGCGAAAACAGCAGGTATTTCGCGGCGCGCGCGACCTGTGCTCCCGGCTTGGGGTCGGCCCAGGGATCGGCATGCACTCCCGCGCCGATCATCAGCCGCATCACCTCGTGCCACGCGGGATGGAACTCGACCTCGTCGACGCGGCGGCCGTTGCGGTCGAAGTTTCGTAGTTGCGGCGGGAACGTGTTCGCGAGTCGCGCCCATTCGGCGACCCGGCCAGAACCCAACTGCGTCCCCAGTGAAGTCAGTTCGGACTCAGCCCAGCCGGCACCGAGCCGAGCGACACCCTCCTGCAACGCTGCATCGATCGCATACAGGTTGTGGGCGACGAAGGGGGTCGCCTGGTTGAGGACCTCGTGTGTTGCGGCCATGTCGATGCGTACGCTACGCGGCGGCCTTCCGCCGGTACGACTTAGGATATCGCATCACTGCGCGAGCGACGTGGGCTGCGACCGAGCCCTGACGTCAACGCGAGACGCGTCGGCGGGTTAAAACGTCCGCGCCCGATCGCTGGTCTGACCGGTCTTCGTCACGACCGCTTGCCGAACTCGGCTTTCTCGCGTGTCCACGCGCGAGCCTGTTCGCTCAGGCTGAATCCCAGCCCGGGTCGGTTCGGGACGATCATCCGCCCGTCCTTGATCTGCAGCCGTTCGTTGAACATGGGTTCGGACCACTCGAAGTGCTCGACCCACGGTTCTCGCGAGTACGCCGCGGCCAGATGCAGATGTATCTCCATGACGTAGTGCGGAGCAAGCCGCAGGTTCTTGTGATCGGCCAGCGCGCAGATTTTCAGAAACGGTGTGATGCCACCGACGCGAGGCGCGTCGGGCTGGATGAAATCGACTGAGTCATGTCGGATCAGCTCGTAATGTTCGGCAACGCTGGTCAGCATCTCCCCGGTAGCGATCGGCGTGTCGAGCTGCGCCGCGAGCATTGCGTGCCCCTCGGCGTCGTAGGCGTCGAGCGGCTCCTCGATCCATGTCAGGTTGAATTGCTCGAGGATGCGGCCGATACGCTGGGCCGTCGCGCGGTCCCATTGCTGGTTGGCGTCGACCATCAGGTTGACGCGGCCGCCAATTTTCTTGTGCACGGCCTCGACCCGCTTGAGATCGACCATCGGGTCGGGATGGCCCACCTTGATCTTGATACCGCCGATGCCGCTGTCGAGCGATTTCGAGATGTTGTCGATCACCTGCTCGATCGGCATCGACAGGAACCCACCCGACGTGTTGTAGCAACGCACCGAATCGCGATGCGCGCCGAGCAGCTTGGCGAGCGGCAGCCCGGCGCGCTTGGCCTTCATGTCCCACAGCGCGATGTCGAACGCCGCGATCGCCTGCGTCGCCAGCCCGCTGCGACCGACCGAAGCGGCGGCCCAGACGAGCTTGTCCCACAGCCGCGCAATGTCATTCGGATCCTC
>DATEZE010000145.1:0-2486 GCA_035255845.1 Burkholderiaceae bacterium
CGCCCAGGCGAAAAGGGCGAATGGAATCGCGGTGTTCACCGCCCCGAGCAGCACGAAACGCAACGGCCGGACACGGAGTGCGGAAAGGTCGCCGCGCAGCGCGAGCAATGGCAACAGCACCAGCGCCGCCACCGCGACGCGCAGTTCTGCAATCGCCAGTGCACCGAATGCAGGCACAGCCATGCGCGTGAACAGAAAGCTCGCACCCCAGAGAGCTGCGAGCAGCACCAGGTCGAAGATATCGCGTCGTTTCATGGCCGCATTCTCGCGGCTGCCGCTGAGTCGTCCACTCCGCTTCTTGCGGTCGTACCCGCGATCTGCGCAACGCGGTCAGCGTCCGCAGTGTCGTCTGCGCTCTTCAGCGCCATGGGGTGCGCAGTGCCGGAGGCAGCGGCGCCTCGACTGCGCTGGCGAAATACCGACCATCGTGAAACACCAGCGGACTGCCGCCGGGCGCGGTGAATGCCTCGACCTCGCCGACGAGAATGACATGGTCGCCTTCCGAATGACGGCTGCGGTTGCGCACGATCAGCGTGGCCACGCACCCGTCGAGTACCGGCAGCCCGTTCACCTCATGCCAGTCGGAGGGCGCAAAGCGATCGGCGCCGCGGGTGGCAAAGCGCTTGGCGACCTCGAGTTGGTCTCCGGCGAGCATGTTTACCGCGTAATGCTTGCAGCGCCGAAAGGCGGCGAGCGAGCCCGACTGCAGCGCCAAGCTCCACAGCACCAACGGGGGGTCGAGCGAAACCGAGTTGAACGAATTGACCGTGAGCCCGATCGGCTTGCCGTGCGCGTCGCAGGTCGTGACGACGGTCACTCCGGTGGCGAACTGCGCGAGCGCGCGCCGGAAGTCGGACGCGGGGGAGGCCTGCATGCGGCGATTCTACGTGTCACCCTTGTGCGGTCGGCCGCCGTTATGATCGCCCTTCGGCCGGAACCTGGCCGTCGCGCCGGTACCCGGCATCTTTAATTGGCGGAGGTATTGATGAAGGCATTGCGGGGACTTCTTGCCGTCGTTCTGGCCAGCCTGTTGACGGGCTGCGGGTATAACGCCATCCAGCAGAAGGACGAGGCGGTCAAGGCCGCGTGGGCCGAAGTGCTGAGTCAGTACCAACGGCGCGCCGACCTGATCCCGAACATTGTCAACACCGTGAAAGGCGAAGCGAACTTCGAGCAGACCACGCTGCAAAACGTGATCGAGGCCCGCGCAAAGGCGACGTCGATCCAGGCGACGCCGGAGCTCGTCAACGATCCCGAGGCTTTCAGGAAATTCACGCAGGCGCAGGGCGAAGTGACTTCGGCGCTCTCGCGTCTGCTGGTGACGGTGGAAAACTATCCGAACTTGAAGGCGAACGCCGCATTCCAGGACCTGCGGTCGCAGCTCGAAGGTACAGAGAACCGCATCAGCATTGCGCGCAATCGCTACATCAAGGCGGTCGAAGATTTCAACAGCTTCATCCGTCAATTGCCACAGAACCTGACGGCAATGGTTTTTGGCTACAAGCCCAAGGCGCAGTTCGCGGTCGAAAATGAGGCCACGATCAGCAAGCCGCCGACGGTCGACTTCGGCACGACGAAGAAGTAGGTGCGGCCTCCCGCGGCTCTGCAGATGTATCGGATCACGCGCGCCGCAGCGCTTGCGGCGCTAACGCTGGCGCTCTTTGTGCGGGCCGGCGCGCAGCAGTCCCCGGACCTGCCCAAGGGAATCTTCCCCGGCGGCTCACCGCCGGCTACGTCTGCTGCGCCGCCGGCGCAACCGAAGGCCACGCCCGCACCTTCGCAGCCCGCACCTTCGCAGCCCGCGGGCGAACTCCCGCGGGATCCGCTCGGACGTCTCGCGATACCGCCGGCGGCTCCGGTCACCGATCTGGCCAATGTGCTCTCACCCGACGCGGAGCAGGCGCTGCGCGACAAGTTGATCGCATTCGAGCGCGAGCGCGGTTCGCAGATCGCCGTCATCACTGTGCCATCGACGCAACCCGAACCCATCTCCGACTTCACCAACCGCGTCGGAGACGCTTGGAAGATCGGCCGGCGCGACGTCGGTGACGGGGTGTTGATCGCGGTGGCGCCGCAGGACCGCAAGGTCTGGATCAGCGTTGCGCGCGCGCTCGAGGGCGCAATTCCCGACGTGACCGCGACGCGTATCACGCGCGAACTGATGGGCCCAGCCTTCGCGCGCGGTGATTTCGCTGGCGGCATCAACGCCGGCGTCGATGCCGTGATGAAGCGCGTCGAAGGCGAGGCGCTGCCAACCCCGGCTGGCATCCCTCGACACAAGGTCGATGCCGGTAAAGACCTGCTAGGCGCATTGGTGCCGCTGATCATTTTCGGCACGATCGTCGCCGGCCTGCTGCGGCGCCTATTCGGCACCCCCGGCGCTGCCATGACCAGCATGGGCGTCGGTGCGATCGCCGGCTTTCTACTGACTTCGGCCGTGATCGGTGTTGTCGCGGCGGTCGCCGTCTTCCTCTTCTCCGCATTCA
>DATEZE010000146.1:0-7037 GCA_035255845.1 Burkholderiaceae bacterium
TTGCCCGCAGGGCGGCACAGGCCAACACGCAGTTCATCGATGAACTGATCAATTCGGCCGATGTCACCGGCTTGTCTGCGGGTGGCGTGGCACGATTTGCTGCCGAGACCTTCGGTCATCCGATCCTTGACCTATCGGCGCTCGATCTGGAGCAGCTGCCGCGCGACATCGTCGACAAGAAGCTCGTCGCCACGCAGCGGGTGCTCGCACTGCGCAAGCGAGGTAACCGGCTCGCGATCGCGGTATCCGATCCGACCAACTTTGCGGCACTTGACCAGGTCAAGTTCCAGACGCAGTTGTCGTTGGATGTTGTCGTCGTCGAGCACGACAAGCTGCTGCGGCTGGTCGAGGCGCTGGGGCAGTCGGTCAACCAGAAGCTTGAGGACATGGTTGGCAGCGACGACGTCAATTTTGACGATCTGCTGACCGAGTCGCCCGAGCAGGCGACCGATGACTCGGCGTCGGCCGACGTCGACGATGCCCCGGTTGTGCGCTTTCTGCAGAAGTTGCTGCTCGACGCGATCGGCGAAGGCGCATCCGACCTGCACTTCGAGCCCTACGAGAAGTTTTACCGCGTGCGTTTCCGTGTCGATGGCGTGCTGCGCGAAATCGCGCAGCCCCCGCTCGCGATCAGGGAACGGCTGTCGACCCGAATCAAGGTCGTTTCCCGGCTCGATATCTCGGAGAAACGCGTTCCGCAGGACGGTCGCATGAAGCTCGCCCTGTCTGGCCAGCGCGCGATCGACTTCCGCGTCAGCACGCTGCCGACGATGTTCGGCGAGAAAATCGTGATGCGGATACTGGACCCGTCGCAGGCCAAGCTCGGCATCGATGCGCTCGGCTACGAACCCGACCAGAAGGTGGCGCTGCTGAACGCAGTGCAACGACCCTACGGGATGGTGCTCGTGACCGGCCCGACCGGCTCCGGCAAGACCGTGTCGCTGTATACCTGCCTGAACATCCTCAATCAACCCGGTATCAACATCTCGACAGCCGAGGATCCGGCCGAAATTCAGATCGCGGGCATCAACCAGGTCAGCGTCAACGAGAAGGCCGGGCTCACGTTTGCCAACGCGCTCCGTGCGTTCCTGCGGCAGGATCCGGATGTGATCATGGTCGGCGAGATTCGCGACATTGAAACGGCCGATATCGCAATCAAGGCCGCGCAGACCGGCCATATGGTGCTTTCGACGCTCCACACGAACGACGCGGCTGCAACCCTGGTACGCCTGCAGAACATGGGCGTGGCGCCATTTAACGTCGCTTCGAGCGTGATCCTGATCACCGCGCAGCGCTTGGCGCGCAAGCTCTGCACGTGCAAGCAGCCGGCCGATATTAAGAAGGATGCGCTGGTCACCGCGGGGTTCCGCGGTGAGGACCTCGATGGCAACTGGGTGCCATACAAGGCGGTCGGCTGCGAAAAGTGCAAGGGCAGCGGCTACAAAGGGCGCGTGGGCATCTACCAGGTGATGCCGATCACCGAGACGATGCAGGACATGATCCTGCGCAGCGCAACTGCGCCGGAGATTTCCCGAGAGGCGGCCGCAAATGGCGTGCGTGACCTCCGCCAGTCGGGCCTGATCAAAGCGAAAGCCGGCATGACGTCGATCGACGAAGTGCTTGGCTGCACCAACGAGTGACGTAGGGCAGGAGCACACGGAACATGGCCACCGGAGCGATCGCAAAGACCAAGCCGCGCGCTGAAGTCAAAGAATCGGTCTTCCATTGGGAAGGCCGCGACAAGAACGGGCGGGTGGTCAAGGGCGAGATGCGTGCCGGCGGCGAGTCCGTCGTAGCCGCGTCGCTGCGCCGCCGCGGCGTGATGGTCAGCAAAATCAAGAAGCAGTCGTTTAGGCGCGGCCGCAAGATCACGCGTAAGGACCTCGCGCTCTTCACAAGGCAACTCTCGACCATGCTGAAGGCCGGCGTGCCGCTGATGCAGTCGTTCGACATCGTCGGACGCGGGCATGCCAATCCGTCGATGGCGCGCCTGATGAACGACATCAAGATGGATGTCGAAACCGGTACCAGCCTGAACCAGGCCTTCCGCAAGTACCCGCTGTACTTCGATCCGCTGTTCTGCAATCTGGTCGCCGCGGGCGAGCAGGCGGGTATTCTGGAAACGCTGCTCGACCGCCTGGCGATGTACCAGGAAAAGACGATCGCGCTGCAGGGCAAGATCAAGAAGGCGATGTTCTATCCGATCATGATCATTCTGGTAGCCGTATTGGTCACAGCCATCATCATGATCTTCGTAATCCCGTCGTTCAAGAACGTCTTCACGAGCTTCGGTGCGGATCTGCCGGCGCCCACGCTCGTCGTGATCGCGATGTCGGACTTCTTCGTCAAGTACTGGTACATCATATTCGGGCTGCTCTTCGGCGGCATTTATTTTCTGGTGCAGGCATGGCGGCGGTCACCCAAAGTACAGGCAGTGGTCGACAGGACGTTGCTGAAGCTGCCGGTGCTCGGGGAGATGCTGCAGAAAGCTTCGATCGCTCGCTGGAGCCGGACGCTGGCAACGACGTTCGCCGCCGGCGTTCCTCTGGTCGAGGCGCTCGACTCGGTCGGTCCAGCCTCCGGAAATTACGTGTACAAGGAAGCCACGAAGTCGGTCCAGACCGAGGTCAACGTCGGCACCAGCCTCGCCCAGGCGATGCAGAATACCGGCGTATTCCCGAACATGGCCGTGCAGATGACTCAGATCGGCGAGGAGTCGGGCTCGCTCGACTCGATGTTGTCAAAGGTCGCGGATTACTATGAGCGTGAAGTCGACGAGACCGTCGACGCGCTGTCGAGCCTGCTGGAACCGATGATCATGGTGATCCTTGGAGTGATCATCGGCGGCATTGTGATCGCGATTTACCTGCCGATCTTCAAGCTCGGTCAGGTCGTCTAGGCGGCGCTAGCGAACGGGCCTTCGGGCCCGTCGTTCTTCGTGCTCGACGCTTCGCTCTTCATCCCCGCGGCGCTCCTCGTCGGTCTTGCCGTCGGATCTTTCCTGAACGTCGTGATCCACCGCCTCCCGCGGATGATGGAAAGCGAATGGCGCGCGCAGTGCGCGGAGCTGGAAGGTCTTCCGCGGCGTGACGACGAACGCTTCAACCTCGTCGTGCCACGGTCCCGCTGCCCGGCTTGCGGAACGCAACTACGCGCCCGTGACAATATTCCCGTGCTTTCCTGGCTGCTGCTCAAGGGCCGATGTGCTCACTGCGCAGCGCCGATATCGGCGCGCTACCCCATCGTCGAAGCATTAACCGCGGGACTGTCGGCGTTGGTGGCATGGAAGTTCGGCTACGCATGGACTTCGCTGGCCGTGGCCATTTTCACCTGGATCCTGGTGGCCCTAACCTTCATTGACGCGGATACGACACTCCTGCCCGACGACTTGACGATGCCTCTACTCTGGCTCGGCCTGCTCGCCAATCTGGCAGGACTCGTCCCCGGTGTGACGTTGCGAGATGCTGTCGTTGGCGCCGTTGCGGGCTACGCTGTGCTCTGGCTCATCTACTGGGCCTTCAGGCTTTCCACCGGCAAGGAAGGGATGGGCTACGGCGACTTCAAGCTGCTCGCGGCGCTCGGGGCCTGGATGGGGTGGAAAGCGCTTCTTCCAGTGCTGCTGCTGTCCTCGATTGTCGGTGCGGTCGTGGGCTTGGTACTGATTGCGTTGAAGCGTCGTGGCCGGGACATCCCGATCCCGTTCGGTCCCTATCTTGCGACGGCTGGCTTCATCGTCATGATATTCGGCGAACTCTTGCCGGGCATCGTTCGCCTCGTCTGATGCCCGGTCTTCGCATCGGCCTGACCGGCGGCGTCGGTAGCGGCAAGAGCACCGTGGCCGGCATGCTGCAGCAGTTCGGAGCCGGAGTAGTCGACGCCGACGCGCTAGTCCAAGAACTAATCGGCCCCGGCGGTGCCGCGATCGCGGAGTGCCGCGCTGCGTTCGGCCCTGCGGCGATTGCTGCCGACGGCGGGCTCGACCGTGCCTGGATGCGCGCGCGGGTCTTCTCGGATTCGGCTGCGCGCCACGAGCTCGAGACGCTCCTCCATCCACGGGTCCGCGCCGCCGCCGAGTCGCGCGCTGCAGCGCTGGCACCTACGGTTCCGTACCTCGTACTGATGATCCCGCTGCTCGTCGAGTCCGGCGAATGGGCGTCACGCGTGCAGCGCGTTCTGGTCGTGGACTGTACCGAGTCCACACAGATCGAGCGTGTCTGCCGCAGGCCGGGCATGAATCGGGCGACCGCACTCGGCATCCTTCGCGCGCAGGCCACGCGTGCGGCGCGACTCGCGGCAGCCGACGACTTGTTGTTCAACGAAGTGCCGCTCGACGATCTGCAAGTGCGCGTCGAGCGACTGCACCAACGCTACATCAGTTCTGCCGCCTAGAAGCGAACAGCGCGTCTCGAGCAGTGGCGTGTGATATCGTCGAAGACATCCGTGCATACCGAGTCCATGTCGATCGACGACCAGGTCCTGTACGAGTATCCATTCAGCGAGCGCATCCGCACGCTGCTGAGGCTCGAAGACCTCTTCGATAAGTTGCTCTTCTTCTGCGGGCAGCAGCACTCGTATTGCCATCACACGGCGCTGCTGACGCTGTTCGAGATCCTCGAAGTCACATCCCGGGCCGATCTGAAGTCCGACCTGCTGCAAGAGCTCGAGCGGCACAAGCAGACCCTGAATGCGCTGCGCAACAACCCGCAGGTGTCCGAGTCCGCACTGGCAGGCGTTCTCGCGGACATCGATCAGGCACAGCAGGCGCTAAATGCGACCACGGGCAAGGCCGGACAGCATGTGCGTGATAACGAGTGGCTGATGAGCATCCGCAGTCGCGCGATCATTCCCGGCGGCACCTGCGAGTTCGATCTACCCTCGTACCACGCATGGCTGACGCGCGACGTGGACACCCGGCTCCGCGATCTGCAGTCGTGGGTGCAGCCGATGATGCAGTTCCATTCCGCGCTCGGAATCGTGCTCAAGCTGCTGCGCGAGACGGCTCATCGGAGCCGACAGACCGCCGCGCAGGGTTCGTTCCAGCAGATGCTGCAAGGACGAACCTACGCGCTACTGCAGGTTCGCGTGGACGGCTCGCTGGCAGCGATTCCGGAGATCAGCGCCAACAAGTACATGCTGTGGATCCGGTTCACGACACAGGATCGCGATCTCAAGCCACGCTCAGTCGATCGCGACATCCCATTTGATCTTGCGCTCTGTGCCTTCTGACACGGTCGCCACGGTCCCCTGCCCCACCTGCAGCGCACCCGTGCCCTGGTCGCCGCAGAACCGATACCGGCCGTTCTGTTCCGAGCGCTGCAAGCTGATCGACCTCGGCGCCTGGGCTTCGGATCGATATGCCATCGACGACAATGCGGCCGAAGCCGGCGAGGCCGGCTCCGAATCGAAACCGCCCGGTTAGTCGTCGCCCCACGCCGCACGCTGTACCGCGATGCCGTGCGCACCGATCGATTGCGCTCGCGCGAGATCCTTTGGACTCAGGCCGCCGATCGCATAGACCGGTACCGATGTGCGCGCCGCGATCGCCGCGAAGGCGGGCCAGCCGATGCCTGGCGCGGTGGGATGCGAAGCGGTCTCGAGCACCGGACCGAGCACGGTGAAGTCCAGGCCCAGCGCGGCGGCATACTCCAGTTGCGCCAAGTCGTGCGTTGAAGCGCAGACCCAGGGCACGTCCGGACGTCGCGTGCACGCCGCGAGATCGCGCGAGGTCAGGTGCACGCCGTCGGCCGCGACAGCCCATTGCCACGGATGCCGACTGCTGACAAGCAGGCGGCCACCGGCACCGCGGACGCGCGCAAGCGTTTCGTGAAATATGGGCTCCGCGCGCGAACTCGCCAAGTCGGGTTCGCGAAACAACACGAGCCGCAGTCCCTGCTGTAGTTGGCGCTCCAATCCGCGCAGGAACTGAATGGTCCCCAGCCGGGAAGCGTCCGTGATCGCGTACAACGGAGCCAGATCAAGCCAGCGCAGCGCCGGCACAGTTGCCGGTAGCAACGGACCCGCGGGCAGATCGTCGAGCGCGCAGAAGCGGAACACCTGCGCCTCGCGGGCGTGCGGTTCGCCTCGCCAATTGGTAACACGGCAGAAGTGCAACCTCACGTGAGCGTGAGGGTATTCGAACTCCCGCACGACCCAAGGATTCGCGGCGCCTATGTCGACACCGAGTTCCTCGTGCAGTTCGCGCGCCAGGGCAGCGGCGACGGTTTCGCCCGGTTCGAGCTTGCCTCCGGGGAATTCCCAGTAGTGCGCGTACGGCTTGCCCTCCGGCCGGCTGGCAAGCAGAAAGCGGCCGTCAGGGCGGATCAGCACGCCGACGGCCACATCGACCACCGGCCGGGCGGTCATCGCTGCGTGCGCGATTTCTCGAGCAGATGTCGACCCGCGAAATCGCGGGCGAACTGCGCGGCGACGCGGCCGGAGCGCGATCCGCGCTGCAGGGCATATTGCAGAGCCTCGAGATGCGCGATGGAGCCCGCGGCCGGCGGAACGCCGAGTTGAGCCAGCCAGTGATCGACGATGTCGAGAAAATCGTCCTGGCGAAACGGATAGAAAGTCAGCCACAGCCCGAATCGCTCGGACAGCGAAACCCGCTCTTCGACTGCTTCGCCCGGATGCACTTCGCCATCGTCCTGATGCTGTGCGGCCAGGTTGTCGCGCATGAACTCAGGCATCAGATGACGTCGATTCGACGTCGCGTAAATCAGCACATTCTCAGCGCGGCCCGCGATCGATCCGTCCAGCGCGGCCTTGAGTTCCTTGTAACCCGCCTCGCTGGTGTCAAACGACAAGTCGTCACAGAACACGATAAAGCGCTCGGGTCGGCCGTCGAGCAGCGCAACGAGATCCGCGAAATCAATCAAGTCGCGCTTGTCGACCTCCACTAGACGCAGGCTCTGCGAGGAGAATGCGTGCAGGCACGCGCGGATCAGCGAGGACTTGCCTGTCCCGCGGGCGCCGGTCAAAAGGACGTTGTTCGCGGGTAGACCCCGGACGAACTGCTCGGTGTTGCGCCGTATCGC
>DATEZE010000147.1:0-5512 GCA_035255845.1 Burkholderiaceae bacterium
GAGCGTTGACTAAGGCGCAACGCGACAAGCTGACGCCCGATGAAATCATCGAGCTGATGAAGCAAGGCAATCAGCGCTTCCGCCTCGGGAAGGAGTCGCCGCACGATTACCTCGCTCAGCAGAAGCAAAGCGCCAAAGGACAGTATCCCGCGGCGGTGATACTGAGCTGCATCGACTCGCGCGCGCCGGCCGAGACGATCATGGACCTGGGCATCGGCGACACCTTCAACGCCCGCGTGGCCGGCAACATTTCCAACGACGACATCCTCGGGAGCATGGAGTTTGCGTGCAAGCTGGCGGGCGCGAAGGTCGTGCTTGTGATGGGGCACACTGCCTGCGGCGCCATCAAGGGTGCGATCGACAACGCGCAGCTTGGAAATCTCACCGGGTTGCTCGGCAAGATCCGCCCCGCCGTTGCTGCAACCAAGTATCAGGGTGAGCGTTCCGCGACCAACTACGGCTTCGTAGATGCGGTGGCACGCACGAATGTCGAGCTGACGATGGCAGACATCCGTCGCCGCAGCTCCGTGCTGGCCCGCATGGTCAGGCTGCCTGACTCCGACTGAGATCAAAGACAGACCGCTCCCGCCTCCTCCTATTACTACCGGCGAAGGTCGCCCCATTACTGCGAGTCGCGGATGGTTATAGCGAATGCTCGCGCAAGGCACGGCTCATTTCCACGGTCGCCGAAGCCTCGCCGCACTCAGCGCCGTTGACATCCATTCCGCCACCCGCGCCGCCCGAGCAGAATGCTTCCGATCCGGCCGCGGTCTTTGCGGTCTTCGCAGACACACTCGGCGGTTCCGCAGCTTGAAGCTTCCTGCTTGCCGGCACCGCCATTGAAGTCGGCGTGGATTTTTGACCCGACATCGGCGTCAAACGACTCGCCGGAGCCTTTGCCGAGGCGAGCGCTCTGCCCAGTTGGATGAGTTGTGCCGGCAGACTGGTCGCTGGACCGGTGATAAGGGCGGCGACCTCACTGGGCCAATTGCACTCGTTGCCGGTGGCGTCGATACCGCCATTGTTGCCGCCCGAACACATTTGGGCGTGCACAGGTCCGGCCATGACTGCGGCTAGTGACAATGCAAACATCGGAAGTCGGTTCATTTGAATCTCCCAGATCCGGTTGGATCGAACGGCCAAACTCACTCCGTTACAACGCCGTTGGGCGTCCACAATCCAGATGCCAAGCAATCTCTTCGCTAGGGCTTTGGGCGCGAATTCGCGGCCTCTACTGGATAAATCGAAAACGGAGCGAAAAAGCCGACACGGGCTGCGCAGGGATGAACCGTGCGCAGGGGCGCGTTCCGCGAGCGCCAATCTCCCAGGTGCGCCATTTCCGGCAAGATCTGTATCGAGGGATAGGCGATATCCCAATTCGTTACTAAAGTGAGAATTACCTGCTGATATTGCCAACGCACAGCGCGCAAATTCCGAGCTCGACGTGTCTATCGATGTCTCCGCCGATGTCGCGACGATCGCCGGCCTAATTGCATCCGCCGATCGTGGCGATGCCGCGTCGGCGCAGGCGTTGTTCACAACCCTTTATCGCGAACTGCATCGCGTCGCGCGGCGGCAGCTGCGATCGAGCGACTCCGGCGTAACGCTCGGCGCCACGACGCTGTTGCACGAGTGCTATCTCGACATGGCAGGCCGCGCTGCGGCATTCCCGGATCAGCACCGGTTCATCGCCTACGCGGCACACGCGATGCGCGGACTGATCGTCGATTACATCCGCGAACGCCGCGCACTCAAGCGCGGTGGCGAGTTTCATCTGACTGCACTCGATACCCGGATTGCCGAGTCGATACCAGAGATTGACGACACCGTTCGGCTAAGCGAGGCACTCGATCAACTGCTGGGGACCGATGCCGCGCTCGCCGAACTGGTCGAGCTCAAGTTCTTCTGCGGCTTCTCGTTTGCCGAGATCGCGGCTATGCGGGGCGTGTCGGAGCGAACTGTGCAACGCGACTGGCAGAAGGCGCGCCTGCTGCTGCACAGCGAGCTGAGCGCGGAGTAACGTAAATACGATGTCGGGTTTTCGGCGTCGATTCCGATTAAAGGAGATGGCGCGAACGCTGTTACACGAACACCGGCTAGCTGAGTTGTTCGAAGTCGGCGCCGCGGCCGCGGTGCCCGCAAGGTAACAATGGCAGTCATCGAGAAGACGCATTGGCGAGTCGTCGGCCCGTTACTCGACGATCTGCTGGACGCCGATTCCAGCGAGCGCGCCGCGCGGCTCGCAGAAATCCGGCTCAACAACCCCGGGCTCGCCACTGAGCTGGAAGTACTGCTCGCACGCGAGGCCGCGATCGATCGCGAGGCATTCCTCGAGGGCAGCGCGTTGCCGGACGAGGCAACGCTGGCCGGCAAGGTCATCGGCAACTACACCGTCGACCATTTGCTGGGTCAAGGAGGTATGGGCAGCGTCTGGCTCGCTCATCGCAGCGACGGCCGCTTCGAGGGTCAGGCCGCGGTCAAATTCCTGAACCTCGCGCTGATGGGGCACGGCGGCGCCGAGCGGTTCCGGCGCGAAGGCCAGGTGCTGGCGAAGCTTGTACATTCAGGCATCGCGCGCCTGATCGACGCGGGCATCGCTCATGGCGGGCAGCCTTACCTGATGCTGGAATACGTCGATGGCGATCCGATCGACCGCTGGTGCGAGACGCACGCACTTGATCTCGCGTCACGCGTCCGCCTATTCGTCGAGGTGCTGCGCGCCGTCGAGTACGCGCATAGCAACCTCATCCTGCACCGCGATCTGAAGCCGGCGAACATCCTGGTTACGCGCGAGGGCCGCGTGAAGCTCCTGGATTTCGGCATCGCCAAACTGCTGGACGATCGCACGCAGGGCGCGCAGCCTACCGAGCTCACTCAGCTCGCGGGACGTGCGTTTACACCGGAATACGCGGCACCGGAACAGATTCGGGGCGAGGACGTCACGACCGCGACCGACGTCTATGCACTCGGCGTGCTGCTTTACCGACTGCTAAGCGGCGAGCATCCGACCGCGTTGGCGACAGTTGCGGCCGCCGATCAATTGCGCGCAGTGATCGAGAACGTGCCGGCGCGCTTATCGGTGGCCGCGGCACGGACGATGCAGCGCTCGCTGCAGGACCAGGCACATACGGTGACATTGCCGGCCCGCGCATTGCGCGGCGACCTCGACAACATCGCGGCAAAAGCTCTGAGAAAGTCGCCGCGCGAGCGCTATACGACGGTGGCCGCGTTCGCCGACGACCTGAACCGCTATCTGAACAACGAGCCGGTCACCGCCCGCGCGGATTCGCGCATCTACCGCATAGCCAAGTTCGCGCAACGCCACCGACTCGGTGTCGGCGCGGCGTCAGCGACATTGCTCGCACTGATCGCGGGGGTGATCGGCACGACCTGGCAAGCGATCGAGGCGCGCCGCGAGCGCGACGCGGCTATCTTTCAGGCCGAGCGCGCGTTCGCCAAGGGCAACCTGGTCAACTTGATGCTGGGAGCGATGGGCGACGCCGACCATCCGCTGACGCAGCGCGAGATCCTGGAGCGCAGCGTGACGTTGATCGAGAAACAGTTCACGCGCGATCCACGGATCGCCGTCGACCTGCTTCTGCCTATCGCGGGTCAATATCTAACCCTCGGCGACACCGCACGCGAGTACGCGGTGATGCAACGCGCCGGCGCGATTGCGACCGCGAGCGGTGATCCGGCGCTGATTGCCGACGTCGCGTGCAGCACGGTTGAAACCGAGCTGATGCGCGATCGTATCGACCTTGCGCAGGCGCAGCTTACGACCGGCCAGCATGCGCTGGCGCAGCTAAAACAACCAGATTTAGGAACATCGCTTTCGTGTGTGCAAGCAGAAGCCGATCTCGCGCGTAAGCAAGGCGACTTCGACCTGGCGATCGCCCGCATCAGCGAAGCTATCGAGCGTGCCGAGCGCGCGGGCCGGACGCGCGGCAATATGTATCCGAAGCTGCTGTCGTTTCTCGGCGCGGTGCAGCAGCAACGCGGCGATCTCGTCGCCAGTTACGACACCCTGAAGAAGGAGCAGCGGCTGGCGGAGCAGCTGGGGCGCACCGAAACCGCCGATTACCTGAGCTCACGCCGCGCCGAGGCGGTCCTGTTGATGGCGTTCGGCGAGTACGCTGAAGCGCAGACCATTATCGAGTCAATCGCGACGCGATGGTCTGCGCTGACCGGCGACGATTCGGTCCCCGTGTGGCTCTCCCATTCGCGGGGCGTGCTGATGCACAAATTCGGCGATCTACAGGGTGCGCAGCGCGAGCTCGCGGCCGCTGCAACGCGAGCGCGAGCGCAGGGCAGCGTCGGGCGCGCATTAAGCATTGAGCTCGCGTTGGCGCGCGTACTGCTGGATCTCGGCCGAACCGAGGAGGCGGAACGACTGCTTGTGTCGATCGAGACCGCGGGACCGCGCACGCCGCGGTCCCCGCTCGTCACAACAAAGACGGTAAGAGCAGAGCTCCTGCTGGCGCAACATGACCTCGCGCAGGCCTCACAGGTGATCGAGGACGAGATCGTTGCAATCGGCTTTCCGACGGCGAAGGAGTCTGCGCCGCTCGCGACGGCGCTACGAGTGGCGGCACGCGTGCAGCTTGCGTCCGGGAACGCCGAGCGAGCGCAGCAGCGAGCAGCTGACGCGCTCGCAGTGTCCGAACGCGTGGCGCGCAATGCGGCGAAGAGCGCTGATGCCGGCGAGGCGTTGCTGCTGTTGGCGCAGGCTCAGCGGTTGAACGGCGAATCCGCTGCGTCTGTCGCGACCGCCAAACGCGCGGCGCAGACCCTGGCCGGCGGATTTGGCAACGATCATTCGCTGACGCGGGCAGCGCGCGCGCTGGCCGACTCCTAAGGCCTTACAGCGCAGTCGAGAGCGCGACAGCGTCACTTTCCTAATGTGGCGAAGCGCTCGCGCAGCGCGCGCTCGCCAGCCGCGGAAAACGCGACGACACGCGAGTCCTTGGCGCGACGCGCCCAGCCGAGTGCCAGGCAGCGATCGAGAACCGCCGCACCGACCGTGCCGGCAAGATGATTGCGGCGCATGCTCCAGTCGAGACATGCGCGGCATAGCGGACGCCGATGGCCTGCGAGTGCGTCGACATCGATCCCGAAGTCCTCGCAGAAACGCCGGCCGGCCGGCGTGAGTTCGAGCTTCTCGTCTTGAGTCCGCAGTAAGCGACGCTGCGCGAGGCCGTCGTACACCAGAACGCCGAGTTCACCTGCAAGATGGTCGTAGCAAACGCGCGCCTTGCGCAGCGCAGGCTCACGCGGGCTCGAGCGCACGCGCACGGCACCGACGCGATACGCGACACCCATCAGGCTTTCGAGCAGCTGTGCGACATCGGGCTGCGCGAGGCGGAAGTAGCGATGCCGGCCCTGGTTCTGCACGGCCAGCAACTGCGCGTCGAGCAGCTTGGCGAGGTGCGCGCTGACCGTCTGCTTCGTCACGCCGGCGATCTGCGCGAGCTCGGTCGCGGTCAGTGCATGTCCGCCCATCAGAGCCGTG
>DATEZE010000148.1:0-11084 GCA_035255845.1 Burkholderiaceae bacterium
AATGCCGTGTCGAACGCAACATCGAGCGGGTGTTGCAGCTTTTCGACGACCGAGGCGCGCGCGCGACCTTCTTCACGCTGGGATGGATCGCGGTGCGCTATCCGCGGCTCGTGCGAGAAATCGTCAAGCAGGGGCACGAGCTGGCGAGCCACGGCCAAGCACACCTGCGTGCGAGCGAGCAGTCGCGGGCAGACTTCAAACGGGATGTCGAAGGCTCGCGCAAGCAGCTTGAGGACATCGCCGCGGTCGCAGTGCGCGGCTACCGCGCGCCGAGTTTTTCAATCGGCCACGGCAACCTCTGGGCTTTTGATGTGCTCGCGCAGGCCGGATACGCCTACAGCTCAAGCGTGTATCCGGTGCGCCATGATCACTACGGCATGCCCGATGCGCCGCGCTTTGCCCATCGGGTCCACAACGGGCTGCTGGAGCTGCCGATCACGACTACTCGCGTGCTGTCGCGGAACTTGCCGGCCGGCGGTGGGGGTTACTTCCGGTTGCTGCCGTATCGCGCCTCGCGCTGGGCTATCGAGCGTGTGAACCGCGTTGACCGGCAGCCCGCGATCTTCTATTTCCACCCATGGGAGATCGATCCGCACCAGCCGCGCATCGCAGGCGTCAGTGTCAAGACGCGCTTCCGTCATTACCTGAATCTCGACCGCACCGAGTCGCGGCTGCATCGGCTCCTTTCGGACTTCCGCTGGGACCGCATCGATCGCGTGTTCGAGATCGACGCGGCGTGAAGCCCCTCGATCTTCCTGTCGAAGCGCACTCGTTGCCCACGGTGCGAGCGTATCGCGACGGCGACCGCGAGGCATGGGTGGACTTCGTGGCGGCGTGTCCCGAAGCGACGTTCTTCCACCGCATCGAGTGGCGCGACATCCTGGAGGAAGTTTTCAGGCATCGCGCGCATTACCTGGTTGCCGAACGCGACGGGAAGCTCTGCGGCGTGCTGCCACTGGCCCGGATCCGCAGCCTGCTCTTCGGCGATGCGCTCGTGTCGCTGCCGTTTGCGGTCTACGGCGGTGCCGCCGCCAGCGACGCGGCGAGTCGCAGCGCACTGCACCGGGTTGCGGTCGACTTGGCCCGCGATCTCGGCGTGCGCCACCTCGAACTGCGCGATCGCGTGCAGTGCGAACCCGACTGGCCGCAGCAGGAGCTGTACGTGACTTTTCGCAAGACGCTGCTGCCGGAGGCCGAGGCCAATTTGCTCGCAATTCCACGCAAGCAGCGCGCAATGGTGCGCAAGGGAATCGAGCGCGGACTGGTCGGCGAGATCGATCGCGGTGTCGAGCGCTTCTTCGAGCTTTACGCTGATAACCAGCATCGCCATGGGACCCCGCCGCTGGCGCGCCGCTACTTTGAGGCCTTGCGTGAGGCGTTTGGCGATGACTGCGAGGTGCTGACCGTCGTGGACCGATCCGGGGTCGCCGTGTCCTCGGTGCTGTCGTTTTATCACCGAGACGAAGTCCTGCCGTACTACGCCGGCGATAACGCGGAAGCTCGCGCGCTCGCAGCCAATGACTTCAAGTACTGGGACCTGATGCGACGCGCCGTCGAGCGTGGCCTGCGTACCTTCGATTACGGGCGGTCGAAGCGAGGCACGGGGTCATTCGACTTCAAGAAGAACTGGGGCTTCGAACCGCAGCCGCTGCACTACGAATTTGCGCTTTTGCGAGGTGGCACAATCCCGCAGAACAATCCTGCGAACCCGAAGTACCGCGCGTTCATCAGGCTGTGGCGCCGCCTGCCACGGACGGTCGCCAACGCGCTCGGGCCTTCGATCGTGCGCAACCTCGGCTGATGCGGCGCATGGAACCGCTGCTCTACTTGGTTCACCGGATCCCCTTCCCGCCCAACAAGGGCGACAAGATCCGGTCGTACCACCTGCTGCGCCATCTCGCGCGACGCTTCGCCGTGCACTTGGGCACGTTTGTTGATATGCCTGAAGATGAAGCCCATGTGCACCAGCTCGAATCAATGTGCGCCTCGCACCGCGTTGAGACGATCGACCCACGCCTGGCGCGATTGCGCAGCGTGTCGGGCTTCCTGACCGGCGAGGCGTTGACGCTGCCGTATTACCGCAACAGTGCGCTTCAGGCCTGGGTCCGCAGCGCCGTTGCGCAGTACGGGATCCGCAAGGCAGTCGTGTTCTCAGCAGCGATGGCGCAGTACGTGCAGGATCTGCCGCAAGTGCGGTTCGTGCTCGACCTTGTGGACGTCGACTCGGCCAAATGGGCCGAATACGCCGAGCGCCACAGCTGGCCAACGTCTTACGTCTATCGGCGTGAGGGCGAAAAGCTGCTCAAGTTCGAGCGCTGCGCAGCGGAGCGGGCCGCTGCCAACGTGTTCGTCACCCGTGGCGAAGCCGATATCTTCCGGCGCCGCGTACCAGGCTTCGAACGCCAAGTGCACGTGATTGAGAACGGCGTCAACACCGATTACTTCGCGCCGCATGCCGAGCGGACGTCGCCCTACGCAGCAAACGAAGCCCCGATCGTTTTCACCGGGGCGATGGACTACTGGCCGAACGTCGACGCGGTCATTTGGTTCGCTTCGGAAGTGCTCCCCCCCGTACTCGCCGAGCGCCCCGATGCGCGCTTTTACGTCGTCGGGATGAATCCCACGCCGACGGTGACCGCGCTGGCCACGCGGCCCGGAGTCGTGGTGACTGGAACCGTGTCTGACGTCCGTCCCTACGTGCAGCACGCGGCGGCTGTTGTGGCTCCGCTGCGCGTTGCGCGCGGGATCCAAAACAAGGTGCTCGAGGCGATGGCGCTCGCCCGGCCCGTGGTCGTCTCGTCCGCGGCGGCGCAGGGGGTCAGCGGAGTTCCCGGTTGCGAGTTCGAGGTGGCGGAGACCGCGCCGGAATTTGCGCGCAAGGTCTGTGCGGTGCTGGACCGCGAACGTGGGGTTGCGCTCGGCCGCGCAGGTCGGGCACGTATCCTCGCGGACTATTCCTGGGAGCGGAACCTGTCGGCCTTCGACCGCCTGTTGGATGGTGCACCTCCGCTCGCATCGAGCGCCGTGCGGTGAGCCGAACCGTGCACATCGAACCACGGATCCCGCTCGTTCCCGCCGCGTCTCGCGTGCTGCAGCCGCTCGGAGCGTTTGTCGCCGTCGCAGCCTGCATCACCGCCGTGCTCGGAATCTTCTGGCCGACGACCGAATCGATGGTCGAGATCTGGCGCCGCTCCGAGACCTTCCAGCATTGCTTTGCCGTCATTCCGATCGTGCTGTGGCTGGTATGGGACCAGCGCGACCGGCTCGCAGCCACGCCGATCCGTCCGTACTGGCCGGGGCTCGCGACGATGCTCGTCTTCGGTTTGGCATGGATGCTCGGGCTGCTCGGTACTGCGCAGGTCATCAGCCACTTTGCTCTGATCGCGCTGGTGGGCGCAACTGTGCTCACTGTGTTCGGTGTCGCGTGGGTCCGCGTGCTGTGGTTTCCACTGCTCTTTCTGTTCTTCGCTGTGCCGTTCGGCGAGGCGATCGTGCCATGGCTGATGGACCGCACTGCGGACTTCACGGTCAGCGCGCTGCGGTTGACCGGCGTGCCCGTGTACCGCGAAGGCACGCACTTCGTCATCCCGAGCGGGCAGTGGTCTGTGATCGAGGCGTGCAGCGGGATCAAGTTTCTGATCGCCTCGATCATGGCCGGGTCGCTGTATGCGTGGCTGATGTACCGGTCGCGGCGCCGGCGAGCGCTCTTCCTGCTTGCATCGATTCTCGTTCCGCTGCTGGCCAACTGGCTTCGCGCCTACACGATCGTCCTCGTCGGCCACCTGAGCAATAACAGGTTGATGACTCACGAGGATCATGTCGTATTTGGCTGGATCCTCTTCGGCGTCGCGATGTTGCTGATGTATTGGATCGGGGCGCGCTGGCGCGAGGACCACCGAGATGACAGAACCGCATGGTCCCCCGCTGCGCGACCTGCCGTAGGCCCGATGGTGGCGGTGATCACCGCGGCATCAGTGTCCGTAATCGCGTGGCCCGTTCTTGCAAATGCGCTGACGCGCTCGACTGGGTCGCCGTCGTCTGTTGCTATCGCCGCGCCGCAGCCGGCGGGGGGGTGGGTTGCCGATGCAGGGCCGTTGTCCGTCTGGAACGCGGAACTCGAGGGCGAGTCCGCCAGGCGCACGTTCGTGTTTCGCAAGGGCACGCAGCGTGTCGCGCTGCTCGCCGCTGCTTATCGCAACCAGTCGCAGGACGCGCAGGTTGGCAGCTCGGTCAACCAGCTTGTGCGCTCGACGGATGTTGAGTGGAAGCAAACCGCTCGGGCCGTCGCGATTACCGGAAGTGCAGAGGACAGTGGCGTGGCCGAGCCGGTGCAGCTCGGTGAGCTGCTGGCGCCGCGCCGAGGCGAGCGGCTGCTCGTCTGGCAGTGGTACTGGACTGGTGGGCTGGCGACGGCAAGCCCAGCCCGCACGAAGCTGGAATTGGCGCGCGCGCGGCTTTTGCGGCGCCCGGACACCGCCTTGTGGCTCGCCATCTATACGCCGCTCGACGATGACCGCCCCGCTGCGCAGCGCGCCCTGCAGGAATTTGCGCGCGATATGGGGCCGGCGCTGCAACAGGCTTTCGTGGAGACAACTCGATGAGCGCGCGTGACGCGCGCCTGCTAGTGGCGCATGTCGTTTACCGCTTCGATGTCGGGGGCCTCGAAAACGGGGTGGTGAACCTGCTGAATCGCCTGCCGTCCGAGCGCTTCAGGCATGCGGTGATAGCCCTGACCGAGGTGACTGACTTCCGGCGACGGGTGCAGCGCGACGACGTGCAGTACTTTGCACTGGACAAGCGTCCGGGCCATGGCGCAAAGCTGTGGCCTGCCTTGCATCGTGTGTTCCGTGCGCTGCGACCGGACGTCGTCCATACGCGTAACCTCGCGCCGCTCGAAGCCTGCGTACCCGCGTGGCTCGCCGGCGTGCCGGTGCGCGTGCATGGCGAACACGGCTGGGACGTCGGCGACCTCGACGGCTCAAATCGGCGTCACCGCACCACGCGGCGCCTCTACCGGCCTTTCGTTACGCACTACATCGCGCTCTCACGCCACATCGAGGATTACCTGTGGCAGCAGATCGGAATCCCGTCCGCACGAATCTCGCAGATCTACAACGGTGTCGATATGCAGCGCTTCGCGGCACCGGCGATGACGAGGGCACCGATCGAGGGGTCGCCGTTCAATGATCCGAGGCTCTGGCTCTGCGGCACGGTCGGCCGTCTCGCGGCCGTCAAGGATCAGGCAGCGCTGGTGCGAACGCTGGCGCGGTTGCAGAGAATCCATGCCGAAGCACGCTCGCGGATGCGGCTGGCCATGGTCGGCGACGGGCCGCTGGCTGCGGAGCTGCGCGAACTCGCGCGCAGCGAGGGCGTTGCCGATTCGGTGTGGCTGCCCGGTGCGCGCGGCGACATCGCGCAGATCATGGGGGGACTCGATGCATTCGCACTGCCTTCGCTGTCCGAGGGGATTTCGAATACGCTTCTCGAGGCGATGGCCAGCGCGCGACCATGCGTCGCCACGGCGGTCGGCGGCAACGTCGAGCTGATCGAAGGCGGTACGAGCGGCACCCTGGTGCCGGCTGCAGACCCGCAGCGGCTCGATGCCGCGTTGCATGGATACTTTGCCGATCCTGCGGCGGCGCGCCACCATGGGGTTGCCGCGCGCGCGGCGGTCGAACAGCGTTTCAGCCTCGAGCGCATGGTGTCGGATTACGCGGCGCTCTATGAGCGCCTGGTCCCGCGCGATGCGCGCCGCGCGGCGGCAGTCAAGGATGCGGTGTTCGAAACGAGGGCAGGGCACTGAGATGTGCGGAATCACCGGAATCGTCGACCTTCGCGCCAGCCGCACGATTGATCGGGCGGTGCTTCACCGCATGAACGAGAGCCAGCACCATCGCGGACCGGACGAGGGCGACATGTACATCGCCGCGGGAGTCGGCCTCGGTCATCGCCGGCTATCGATCATCGACGTGGCCACCGGCCAGCAGCCGCTCTTCAACGAGGACCACACCGTCGCGATCGTCTACAACGGGGAGATCTACAACTTCCAGGAACTGATCCCCGAGTTGACCGCACTCGGCCATGTGTTTCGCACGAAGAGCGACACTGAAGTCGTCGTCCACGCCTGGGAGGCGTGGGGCGCCGACTGCGTGAAGCGCTTCCGCGGCATGTTCGCGTTCGCGATTTGGGACGAGCGCCGAGAAACGCTCTTCCTCGCACGCGACCGGCTTGGGGTCAAGCCGCTGTACTACGCGCAGCTGCCGGACGGGCAACTGCTGTTTGGTTCGGAGCTGAAATCGCTTCTCGCGCACGGCGCACTCGATACGACGATCGAGCCCGAGGCGGTCGAGGATTACTTCGCCCTCGGCTACGTGCCTGAGCCGCGCACGATCTTCAGGTCGGCCCTCAAGCTGCCGCCGGCGTCGACGCTGGTGGCCCGGCGCGGCGAGTCGTTGCCGTCGCCTCGCGAATACTGGGACGTGCGCTTTACGCTCGATTCGCCGTTGTCCGCCGGCGACGCCCAGGCCGAATTGCGCGAGCGGCTCGCGGAGTCGGTGCGGCTGCGCCTGATCTCCGAAGTGCCACTCGGCGCGTTCCTGTCCGGAGGCGTCGACTCGAGCGCGGTGGTCGCGACGATGGCTGGACTGTCAGCTGAGCCGGTCAATACCTGTTCGATCGCTTTCGCCGACCCGAACTATGACGAGTCCGCCTATGCGCTGCAGGTCGCACAGCGCTATCGCACGCGGCACTTTGTCGACCGCGTCGAAAGCAACGACTTTGACCTCATCGACACACTGGCCCGCCTGTACGACGAACCTTACGCGGACAGTTCGGCGATGCCCACCTACCGCGTGTGCCAGCTGGCGCGTCGACATGTGACGGTCGCGCTCTCCGGCGACGGCGGCGACGAGAACTTCGGCGGCTACCGGCGCTACCGCCTGCACATGCTCGAGGAGAAGCTGCGGCAGCCGCTGCCGCTCGCGCTGCGCAAGCCGATGTTCGGGCTGCTCGGACGCGTCTATCCGAAGGCTGATTGGGCACCGCGAGTGCTGCGCGGCAAGACAACGTTCGAGGCGCTGGCGCGCGATTCGGTCGAGGCGTATTTCCACAGCATGAGTCTGCTGCGCGATGCGGACCGACGCACGCTGTACTCGAATGGCTTCCGGGCTGCGCTCGCGGGTTACAACGCCATCGAGGTGTTCCGGCGCCATGCGCGACGGGCCAACCACGACGATCCGCTGGCACTGATCCAGTACCTTGACCTGAAGACCTACCTCGTCGGCGACATCAACACCAAGGTGGACCGCGCCAGCATGGCCCACTCGCTCGAGGTGCGCGAGCCGCTGATGGACCACCCGCTGGTCGAATGGCTGGCGACGCTGCCGTCGTCGATGAAACTGCGCGGCGGCGAGGGCAAGTGGTTCCTGAAGCGGGCGATGGAGCCGATGCTGCCGCGCGACCTTTTGTACCGGCAGAAAATGGGATTCGCCGTGCCGCTGGCCAGCTGGTTTCGCGGACCGCTGAGCCAACGTGTGCACGATGCAGTCCTGGGAGATCGCCTCGCGGACAGCGGATTCTTCAGCGTCGCTACGCTGCGCCGGCTCGTCGACCAGCACCAGTCTGGCATGCGCGACCACAGCGCGCCGCTGTGGAGCCTGCTGATGTTCGAGGCATTTCTGCGCACGAGCGGCCTGAACGTACGGCGCGACACAGGTCGGGCGAGTGCATGACGCGAGATGTGCGCCTTCTGATCCTCGGGTTGCTCTATCTGAGGGCGGCACTTCCGCACCACGCAATTTTGTGGCGTGGCGCCTCAGCTGCCTACTGGCGAGAGGCGGATCGAGTGTGCGCGTTGTGGAGTTTCCCAGGCTGCCACTGGCAGACGAGCCCGCCTCTATGCTGAGGCGGTTTGGATGACGCCCCGGATCCTTGTTTTCTCTTCACTGTTTCCCAGTCAGGCGCAGCCAACCGCCGGGATCTTCATTCGTGAGCGAATGTTCCGCGTCGCCCGGCACTTGAAGATCGTCGTGCTTGCACCGCAGGCGTGGTTCCCGGGGCAATCGCTGATCCGTCGTTTCCGTCCGCATTTCAGGCCGGCAGCGGCGCCGTTCGAGGTCATGTCCGACATTGAGGTGCACCGACCGCGCTACCTTAGCGTGCCGGGAGTATTCAAGCGACTGGACGGATTATCCATGGCGCTGTGCAGCTGGTCGACAGCACGCCAACTCGTGCGGCGTTACGACCTGAATGTGCTCGATGCCCACTTTGCGTATCCGGACGGCCGCGCTGGAGCCTTCCTGAAGCGACGTATGGGGCTGCCGATGGTGCTGACCTTGCGCGGCAAGGAGAGCCGAGAAGCGCGCGGCAAGCTGCGTGGTGCTTTGTCGGAGGCTGTGACCTCCGCCGACCGCGTCATCACCGTGTCGAGCGCGCTGAGGGATATCGCTGTCGAACTCGGCGCCGAGCCGGGCAACGTCACCGTTATCGGCAATGGCATCGACGTCGAGAAGTTTCACCCCATTGCTAGGCGCGAGGCGCGCAATCGGCTGGGTCTTGGAGAGGACTGGCAGATCCTCGTGAGTGTCGGCACACTGGTCGAACGCAAGGGGTTCCAGCGAATCATCGAGGTGCTGCCGGCGCTTCGGAAGACGTTCCCGAGGCTGCACTTCGTCGCGGTGGGCGGAGCCGGGCCCGAAGGGGACCACTCGTCCCGGTTCAAGTCGGTCGCCAGGGACCTCGGCGTTGCCGACTATGTTCATTTTTTTGGACCGATGGCTCCCGAGAAACTGTTTGAGCCACTTTCGGCTGCCGATGTATTTGTGCTGGCAAGCAGCTATGAAGGCTGGGCAAACGTGTTGCTCGAAGCCATGGCATGCGGACTGCCTGTGGTGGCGACGGATGTCGGCGGGAACCGGCAGGTTGTTTGCAAGCCAGAGCTTGGGGAACTGGCGCCCTTCGGCGACTCGACGGCGTTGCGCGACGCGATCGACCGAGCACTGAGCACTCCTCTGGACCGCGGTGCGATCAGGAACTACGCGCTTGCTAACGCTTGGGATTCTAGAATTCCGGCGCTGCTCAGCATCTTCAGCGAAGTTGTATCGCCTGAACCTCCCCGATCAAGCGACGCGATGCAGGCGCGGGCTGGCAATGCGAACTAGCCTCACCAGAGCGCTTTTTTCCGCAGCCTCGAAGTCGGCGACCGGAAACAGCCTTTCGGTCCTGATATATCACCGCGTGACACCGACACCGGATCCGCTGTTGCCCTACGAACCGGACGCCGCCACCTTCGAGCGCAACATGACTTGGGTCCGCAAGGTCTTCAACGTTCTACCCTTGACGCGGGCAGCGTCAGACCTCAGCGCCGGGACACTGCCGCCGCGCGCGCTCGTCATCACATTTGATGACGGCTACGCCAACAACGCCACGATAGCGGCGCCCATCCTGCAGCGCCTGGGGCTGGACGCCACTTTTTTTCTCGCCACCGGTTATCTCGACGGCGGCTGCATGTTCAACGACGTCGTCGTCGAAGTGGTTCGCGGTTATTCGGGGTCGGTGCTTGACTTGGGCAAGCTCGGCTTGGGTGCGTATCCCGTCGGGTCCATAGTCGAAAAACAGGCGGCGATCAGTGCGCTGCTGCAGGCGGTCAAGTATCTCGACGACAATCGTCGCAGTGAGATGGCGCAGCGAATCGCAGATCACGTCCGCGCACAGGTTCCCAACGATCTGATGATGACCAGCGCGCAGGCCGCTGAACTGAGGCGCTCGGGCTTCACGCTGGGCGCACACACAGTGAGTCATCCGATACTCGCTAAGGCGGACCCAGACCACGCCCGCCGGGAGATCGTCGAGAGTCGGGCGCGGGTTGCCGAGCTGGCCGGCGAAGCGGTAACGCTCTTTGCGTATCCGAACGGGCGACCCGACGTTGACTACAACAGTGCGACGGCACAGATGGTGCGCGAACTCGGATTCTCCGCCGCTGTGTCGACCTCAATGGGCGTAGCAACGGCACGATCTGACGCGTTCCAGATCCCGCGATTTACGCCATGGGATAGCCGGCCACTGCAATTCGCAGCCCAGCTGCTGTCAAACATGAGTCGGGTGACACCAAGCTATGCATCGTAGCGAAGCCGATCGCGTAGGTGAATTCGATCCCTCGTCGGACCGCAGATTCGTCGACTACTACGCGAAGGAGAGCCAGTCGGTCGAAACGGTGGAGCGATTCACCCGCATCATGGCGCGCAGTCTTCAACTCATCTCGTCGTTGGAGATCAAGCTGCCGCTCGATGTCGTTGATGTCGGGTGTGGCGCCGGGACGCAGGCGCTGCTGTGGAGCCGGGCAGGGCACCGCGTGCGCGCGATCGACATCAATGCGCCCCTTATCGCGATGGGACAGCGCCGCGCACAGGATGAAGGTGCGAGTGTCGACTTTTGCGTCGGCAGCGCCTCGCAACTCCCGTTCGCCGCCGAGAGCGCGGACGTCGTGCTCATTCCCGAGCTGCTCGAGCACGTAGAGGCTTGGGAACAGTGCCTGCTTGAGGCCAGCCGTGTTTTGCGCCGGCCGGGTCTGCTCTATCTGAGTACAACCAATCGACTATGCCCCATGCAACAGGAGTTCACGCTTCCGATGTACTCGTGGTACCCGAGAAGTGTGAAAAGGTGGTGCGAGCACCGGGCCGTGACGACGCGTCCAGAGTGGGTTGAGTTCGCGCGGTACCCAGCAATCAACTGGTTCACGTACTTCGGGCTGCGCGATTGGTTCGAGCGCCGCGGTTTTCGGACTTTAGATCGCTTTGACGTACTGGCCCTTGGCTCGATGAGTGGTTCACGCCGTTTTGTGGCCTGGGTGGTCGGGCGCGTGCCAGGTGCTCGGTTTCTGGGGCACGTGCTAACCGAAGGCACAACCGCGTGGGCGATCAAGGACAAGCTTTGAAAGTTCTGTACCACCACCGGACAAGCGCTCGCGACGGCAGCGCGGTCCACATTGAAGGCCTCATCGGCGCTTTACGGAGTTTGGGAGCGCAAGTTCAAGTCGTTGCCCCGCCAATTGCGAAACCATCGATCGCCCGATCGCGCAAGTCGAGGTT
>DATEZE010000149.1:0-27686 GCA_035255845.1 Burkholderiaceae bacterium
TTGCAGCTTGTCGATCAAATGGCCAATTCCGGCTGGATCCTGACGATCGAGGAAAGCGACACCGCGTTGCCGCCACCGATGCTGGTCGTGTTGATTGCCTGGCTCGCCGCGATGTTCGTCGGGTTCGGCATGCTCGCACCGCGCAATGCCACGGTCGCCGTCGCGCTGCTGGTTGGCGCGCTGTCGGTATCCGCGTCGATCTTCCTGATCGAAGAGATGAACCATCCGCTCGACGGGATGATTCACATCTCCGGAACTCCGTTGCGCAACGCGCTCAAGTTCCTGGGTCATTGAAGCAAGAGAGGACGTCCACGCTGCTTCATTGGCGACCGGATCAAATCGGTCGCGTTGAGCAGGCGCGAGGCGCACGGTTCGGCATGCGCTGCGGTCTGTGCTCCGTGCGTACACTGCTGCCGCAATGACACCGGACATCGCTCTGTTGCTGGCGCAGGACGGCATCACCAACGGTGCGATTTACGCGCTTCTGGCCCTGGCGCTGGTGCTCGCGTTCGCGGTGACGCGCGTGATCTTCATTCCCCAGGGCGAGTTCGTCGCCTACGGCGCGCTGACCCTGGTGGCGCTGCAGACCGGACGATTGCCCGGCACGGTCTGGCTGCTGCTCGTGGCCGGTGGCCTGGTTTCCCTGATCGAGATCGCGCGAGCGCTGCGAGCCCGACGGGCGGGTGCGCTGCGCAGCGCGCTGTTATGGAATCTGCTTTACCCTCTTGCACTGTGGGCGCTCCTCGCTCACGTGCCATTGCAGTCGTTGCCGATGGTGGTGCAGGTGCTGCTCGCGCTGGCCGTCGTCGTTCCGCTGGGTCCGATGATCTATCGGCTTGCCTACCAGCCGCTGGCCGAGGCTTCCGTGTTGATCTTGCTGATCGTCTCGGTCGCAGTGCACGTTGTCATGGTGGGCCTAGGACTGCTGGTCTTCGGCGCCGAGGGCGCGCGCACGCCGCCGTTCTCCGAGGGGACGGTCGAGTTCGTCAACCTGAGCGCCAGTGCCCAGTCGCTCTGGATCATCGTCTGCTCGGCCGCTCTGATCGTGCTGTTGTATCTGGCATTCGAGCGCACGATCTACGGTAAGGCACTGCGTGCCACGGCGGTGAACCGCCTCGGCGCGAAACTCATGGGCATTCCGACCGAGTTCGCAGGCCGCCTTTCCTTTTTTCTATGCGCGTTGATCGGCGCGCTCTCGGGCATTTTGATCGCGCCGATCACGACGATCTACTACGACACTGGGTTCAACATCGGCCTTAAAGGCTTCGTCGGTGCAATCATCGGCGGGCTGGCGAGTTATCCGATCGCGGCTCTCGGTGCGCTGCTGGTCGGACTGCTCGAGTCGTATTCCTCCTTTTGGGCCAGCGCGTACAAGGAGGTGATCGTCTTTACGCTGATCATCCCGGTACTGCTTCTGCGTTCGCTGCGCGCGCATCACGTCGAGGACGACGAGTGAAGCCGTCGCGGCTGCTGATCGCCTTCCTCGTGCTGCTCGCGCTCGCGCCGCTGGTGTTGCCGGAGTTCACGATCACGCTGGCCAATTACATCGGACTGTATGCGCTCGTCGCGCTCGGCCTAGTGCTGCTGACCGGCGTCGGCGGACTGACGTCGTTCGGACAGGCGGCCTTCGTCGGGCTCGGCGCCTACACCACCGCGGTGCTGACGACCGGGGCTCTGGGTGACTGGCCCGCGCTGCTCGCCTCACCGTGGCTTGCGCTGCTCGCGGGTCTGCTGTTGACACTGATCGTTGCCGCCCTGCTCGGATCGCTGACGCTGAAGTTGTCCGGCCATTACCTGCCGCTGGGCACGATCGCGTGGGGTATCAGCCTGGCATTGATGTTCGGAACCTCGGAGACGCTCGGCGGCTACACCGGGCTCACCGGAATTCCACCGCTCAGCGTTTTCGGCCATCCGCTGGAAAGCGGACGCCAGATCTACGTGTTGATCTGGTTGTTCCTGATGGCGGGTGTGTTCACGACCCTGAATCTTCTCGACTCGCGCGAGGGGCGTGCGATCCGCGCGCTGAAGGGCGGCCGGGTGATGGCCGAGTCGATGGGGGTCAATACCTCGGCGTCGCGCATGGTGGCGTTTGTTCTCGCGGCGATGATGGCGTGCGCGTCCGGCTGGCTGTACGCGCACATGCAGCGCTTCGTCAACCCGACGCCGTTTTCGCTGCACATGGGCATCGAGTACCTGTTCATGGCCGTGATCGGCGGTGCGGGCTATGTCTGGGGCGCACTGCTCGGCGCGTTCGTGATCACGGTCAGCAAGACCTGGCTGCAGGACATCCTGCCGCAGATCGTCGGGCAGGCCGGCAACTTCGAAGTGATCGTCTTCGGGGTTCTGATGATCGTCATCCTGCAGCGTGCGCCTGACGGGCTGTGGCCCGCGCTCACGCGCCGGTTGCCGATAAGGATTCCGCGCCGCGTGGTCCGTCCCGAAGTGCCGCCGCTGGCGAAGCGCGCGGTTCCGGCAGCGGGCGAGGTCCTGCTGGACGTGAACAACGTCACGCGCCGCTTTGGCGGCCTGGTCGCGGTCAACGAGATGTCGCTGAGTGTTCACCCCGGCGAGATCGCCGCGTTGATCGGTCCGAACGGTGCCGGCAAGAGCACGATGTTCAATCTGGTGTCCGGGGTGCTTGATCCGACCGCCGGCACCGTGCGCTTCCGGGGCCGGTCAGTCGGCGGCCATCCATCGCGCGAGATCGCGTTGATGGGATTGAGCCGCACCTTTCAGCACGTGCGGCTGCTGCCGCAAATGAGCGTTCTCGACAACGTCGCGATCGGCGCGCACCGGCGCGAGTATCCCGGGCTGCTGGCCGGCGTGCTCACCGGTGCGTGGCGCCTCGACCGCGGCGAGGAGGCGCGACTACTGGCGGAGGCGGCGCGGCAGATCGAGCGTGTCGATCTGGCGGACCACATGTTCGACGCCGCGGGATCGCTGCCGCTCGGCAAGCAGCGGATTCTCGAGATCGCGCGGGCGCTTTGCTGCGATCCGTGCCTGCTGCTGCTCGATGAACCCGCGGCCGGGCTGCGCTACCTCGAGAAGCGCGCGCTGGTCGAGTTGTTGCGCAAGCTGAAGGGCGAAGGGCTCTCGATCCTGCTGGTCGAGCACGACATGGACTTCGTGATGGGACTGGTCGATCGCGTCTACGTGATGGACTTCGGGCAGAAGATCGCCGAGGGCCTGCCTGACCAGATTCAACGCGATCCGCGCGTCCTCGAGGCCTACCTCGGTGGCATCGTCGAAAAGGACGCGGCGTGAGAGCGCGACAAGTCAAGTCCGATGCGGACGCAGACAGTGGCGCGGGCAGCGCCGGCGCTACCGTTTTCTGTCCCGCGATACCGCGGGCGCGAGCACAGCGGGCATGAGCGGCGACCGCATCCTCGAGGTCCGCGACCTTTGCGTCGCCTACGGCAAGGTCGAGGCGCTGACGAATGCCAATCTCGATGTCGGCACCGGACAGATCGTCACGGTGATCGGACCCAACGGAGCAGGCAAGACCACGATGCTCGCGGCGATCATGGGAGCGCTGCCGGCGAGCGGATCGGCCCGCGGGACCGTGTGTTTCAGCGGAGCCACCGAGACCCACCCTGCCGTCGAGACAATGGTTGCGCGAGGCATGACGCTGGTGCCGGAGAAGCGCGAGCTCTTTGGCGAGATGACGGTCGAGGACAACCTGCTGCTCGGCGCGTTCCAGCGCTACCGGTGCGGCGAGCGGGATCACGACCAGACGATGAACGAGGTCTACGCTCTCTTTCCGCGGCTGCGCGAGCGGCGCGGCCAGCTTGCCGGAACGCTGTCCGGTGGCGAGCGGCAGATGCTCGCTGTCGGCCGTGCGCTGATGTCGAAGCCGAAGCTGCTGATGCTGGATGAGCCGTCGCTTGGACTCGCGCCACTGATCGTGCGCGAGATCTTCCACATCATCATCGAGCTCAAGCGACGCGGCGTGGCAATCCTGCTGGTCGAGCAGAACGCGCGCGCCGCATTGCAGATTGCCGATTACGCCTATGTGTTGGAGACCGGCGAGTGCGTGCTCAATGGCCCCGCCAGCACACTGGCCGCCGATTCGCGCGTGATCGAGAGCTACCTCGGTCTTGCCGGCGCGCGCTGAGGTACCTGTCGGCGCTGGGTGTATCGTCGCGAGTGCGTTGGGGGTACCGCCAGGTTTGGCGGTTGAGAGAGTCCCCGGAACCTGATCCGGTTGATACCGGCGGAGGAAAACGCGGCGGCGCCGCCCCTCCGACGAAGGAGCGAGCCATGAGTGCCAATCCCAAGTTCATCGCGGCCACCGCCCATGTCGACGAGGCGGCGATCCAACCGCTGCCCAGTTCACGCAAGGTCTACGTCGAAGGCTCGCGCGCGGACCTGCGCGTGCCGATGCGCGAGATCACGCAGAGCGACACGCCGACGACGAATGGCGTCGAGCACAATCCGCCGCTTACTGTATACGACACCTCCGGTCCGTACACCGATCCGGAAGTGAAAATCGACATTCGTTCGGGCCTGCCGGCCGTGCGCGCCGCCTGGATCGCCGATCGCGGTGACAGCGAATCGCTGCCGGGCCCGAGCTCGCGTTTCGGCGTCGAGCGCCTGAACGATCCCAAGCTCGCGGAACTTCGCTTCGGCCTTCACCGCAAGCCGCGGCGTGCGCACGCGGGCATGAACGTGTCGCAGATGCACTATGCGCGGCGCGGCATCGTGACGCCCGAAATGGAGTTCATCGCGATTCGCGAGAATGCGCGTGCCGAGCAGTTCCCGGAAATGCTGAGGCGCCAGCATCCGGGACAGAGTTTCGGCGCGAACCTACCGCGGTTGATCACGCCCGAGTTCGTCCGCGACGAAGTGGCACGCGGCCGCGCGATCATTCCCGCCAACATCAACCACCCCGAAAGCGAGCCGATGATCATCGGCCGCAACTTCCTGGTGAAAATCAACGCCAACATCGGCAACTCCGCGGTGACTAGCTCGATCGGAGAGGAGGTCGAGAAGATGACCTGGGCGATCCGCTGGGGCGCCGACACCGTGATGGATCTTTCCACTGGCAAGCACATCCACGAGACGCGCGAGTGGATCCTGCGCAACAGCCCGGTGCCGATCGGAACCGTGCCGATCTACCAAGCGCTGGAAAAGGTCGACGGCAAGGCCGAGGAACTCACCTGGGAGATTTTCCGCGACACGCTGATCGAGCAGGCCGAGCAGGGTGTCGACTACTTCACGATCCATGCTGGCGTCCGTCTGCCGTTCATCCCGATGACGGCACGGCGCATGACCGGAATCGTTTCGCGCGGCGGCTCGATCATGGCCAAGTGGTGCCTGTCGCATCACAAGGAGAGTTTTCTTTACACGCACTTCGAGGAGATGTGCGAGCTCATGAAGGCGTATGACGTTGCCTTCTCGCTCGGTGACGGCCTGCGGCCCGGCTCGATCTACGACGCCAACGACGAAGCGCAGATGGCCGAGCTCGCTACGCTCGGCGAGCTGACGACGATTGCGTGGAATCATGACGTGCAGGTGATGATCGAGGGGCCCGGGCATGTGCCGATGCACCTGATCAAGCACAACATGGACGAGCAGTTGCGGCTCTGCCATGAGGCACCGTTCTATACGCTGGGCCCACTGACGACCGACATCGCGCCGGGCTACGACCACATCACGAGCGCAATCGGGGCCGCGATGATCGGCTGGTACGGCACCGCGATGCTCTGCTACGTGACGCCGAAGGAGCATCTTGGCCTGCCGAACAAGAAAGACGTCAAGGACGGCATCATGGCCTACAAGGTCGCCGCGCATGCTGCGGACCTCGCGAAAGGTCATCCTGGTGCGCAGCTGCGCGACAACGCGCTGTCAAAAGCGCGCTTCGAGTTCCGCTGGGAAGACCAGTTCAACCTCGGACTCGATCCGGACACTGCGAAGGACTTTCACGACGAGACGCTGCCTAAGGACGCGATGAAGACTGCGCACTTTTGCTCGATGTGCGGCCCGCACTTCTGCAGCATGAAGATCACGCAGGATGTGCGCGACTACGCCGCCAAGCAGGGACTGTCGGCGGAGGTCGGGCTGGAGCAGGGCATGCAGGAGAAATCGATCGAGTTCATCAGAAAGGGTGCGGAGCTTTACCAGCGCGCCTGATCGTCCATTCGGGAGAGGAACGATGAGACTTTTCGCGTGGTCCATATTTGCATTGATCGCTGCGGCTGCCCAGATGGCAACGGCAGCCGAAAAGTTCGTGCTGAAGAGCGCCGACATCGCGCCGAACGCGAAGATTGCCGTCAAGCACGTCTACAAGGGCTTCGGATGCGAAGGTGGCAACGTGTCGCCGGCGCTCGCGTGGAGCGGTGCCCCGGCCGGCACGAAGAGTTTCGCCATCACTGCGTATGACCCGGACGCCCCAACCGGCAGCGGCTGGTGGCATTGGGTCGTGTTCAACATTCCCGCTACCACCACGAAACTGGAACAAGGGGCCGGCGATGCCGGCGGCGCGCGCCTGCCGCCGGGTGCGGTGCAGAGCCGCACCGACTACGGCGGACCCGGCTATGGCGGACCATGCCCACCCCAGGGGCCTAGCCTGAAGAAGCCACATCGCTACATATTCACCGTGTACGCGATAAAGGTCGACAAACTCGACTTGAACTCCGACTCGTCCGGCGCACTGGTCGGTTACATGCTGAATGCCAACATGCTGGGCAAGGCGAGCTTGACCGGCCAGTACGGTCGCTGACCCACGTTCGATCGCGCGCGCCCATGTGCAGGCGCGCCGCGACTCCCACCGATCGTCATTGCGGCGCCGGCATCTCAAGCGCGCCGCCTCACGCGGCTAGCACGCGGCGATAGCCGCATTCTCGGTCGTCCGAACGGTCGCGCTAGACCGTCAGGAAGACCGAGGCGCGATGGTGCGCGTTCCGAAAATCGGCGAAAACATGAGGGCTAAGCCTCCCCGTATCGGAACCTTCCAAACAATTTTTTTTGCACGAGTCCCACGCCCTCATGAACTTCTTCCCAACATATCTCGGCTCGGCCCGAAGCGCCTTGCGCTGCGCGCATTGGCGCAGTCGCATCGCTTTCGTTGTCATGATTCAGTGTTTTATCGCCCCGGCCTGGTCGAGTCACATCGGCGAGGACCTGACGCTTGACCAGCAGGCAGTAGCGGTGACCGACCAGATGCTCGGCGCAATGCGCCAGTACGAGTCGGCCGTGCCCGCACAGCGGTCAGCTGCGCTGGCCCGCCTGACCGACCTGGCGACGCAGCGGCGCGAGCGGATGCTCGCGCTGCTTCAGCGAAACCCAGGGCTGGCGGCGTTGCGGGTCATGCCGGCTGGACTGCGTGGTCGGTTGCCGGCTGAAGTGCAGGCGCAAATGGAGCGTGATGTCGACACATCAGGCGTCATCAATGCTCGGATCGAGGACGACTTTCCGCGCGGCCGATCTAGCCAGCGTTTCGAGCTGGTCGATGCCGCGGGTGCACGCCTCGATCTGAGCGTCCCGGACGCCAGCGAAAAGGAGTTACTGGCGATGGCGGGCAAGCGCGCGCGCGTCGCGGGGGTGCAACTCGACCGGCACCTGCTGGTGCAGGACAAGGGACGCCTGCAGCTTGAAGCCGCCGGGGGCACGACCTCCGGCAGCGGCGGGACGGTCGTCGCCTCCACACTGATCCAGGGCAATCAGAACACCTTGTCGATACTGGTGAACTTCAGCGACGCTGCCGTCACCTGCAACTCGACCGACGTGGCCAGTCGATTGTTTGGCGCCACCGGGTCGACCGTCAATAACAACTTCCGCGAATCGTCGGGCGGGCTGGTCAGCTTTTCCGGACAGGTCGTCGGACCGTACACCATCAACTATTCGGCAAGCGGCAGCTGCGACTATCTCGCCTGGGGCTCGGCGGCCGAATCTGCGGCCAAGGCGGCCGGTATCGATCCGAGCAAATATTCGCGCGTCAATTACGTGACCCCGCGCAACTCGACCTGCGGCTGGAGCGGGCTTGCTTATATGCCAGGACGCACGTCGTGGGTGCAGTCGTGCGGCGCGACCGGTGTTTTCAGTCATGAACTCGGCCACAACCTGAGTTTTCATCACGCGGCAACGCCGACGTCGGAATACGGCGACAGCTCGGATCCGATGGGCGGGGCGCAGGTCGTCAACCACAACGCGGCGAACCGGGTGATGGCGGGATGGACATCGGGTGGCGCCGTCAGCGACGTCACGATCGGCGGCTCGTACGCTCTGTCGACGCTCTCGTCCGCAACAGTGACCAGCTCGCCCCAGGTGCTGCGGATCGTCAAGCCGGATACACGCGAGTACTACTACATCAGCCTGCGCGAAGCGGTCGGGCTCGACGCCGGCCTCGCAGCGACTTTCATCAACACTGTCAGTGTGCATCGCTCGACCGGCACGCTGCCCAACAAGACCTACCTGCTGCAGAGCCTGGGCGCCGGGCAGACCTTCACCGACAGCGTCAACGGCATCACGATTGCCAACCAGGCGGTCAGCAACGGCACAGCCACTGTGGCTGTCACCCTGGGCGCCTCGGCGTGCGTACGCAATGCGCCCACGGTCGCGATTGCACCCGCCTCGCAGACGGCAGGAGCGGGCACGACGCTGGCGTACACGGTCAGCGTGACAAACCGCAACAGCGCGGCCTGTGGCACATCGACATTCGCACTGACGCAAGCGCTGCCTGCAGGCTTTAGCGGGTCGCTCGGTATCGGGAGTCTGGCGATCGCCGCCGGCACCAGCGCGAGCACGAACTGGCCAGTGACATCCTCCACTGCAACAGCCGACGCCACCTACACGCTGACCGCCAGCGCGGCGGACTCGGCGACCGGCGTCTCCACCGCTGCGCACGCGAGCGACGTCGTATACAGCGCGCCCCCGGACGGCACGCCGCCGAGTCTGACGATCACCAGCCCGTCCGATTTGGCGAAGCTGAGCGGTAACAAGGCCAGCATCACAGCCAACGCCAGCGATTCATCAGGTGTTCAAGCGGTCGAGTTCTATGTGGACGGCGTTCTGCTGGCGCGCGACACCAGCGCGCCCTACGCGGCAAACTGGAACCTGCGTCGGACGGCAGCCGGCACTCATCTGATCCGCGTGCGGGCGATCGATGCTCGCGGTAATGCTGCGGAGCAGACCATCACGGTGACCGTCGGCCGTTGAACGGTGCGCGGCCAACGCGCGGCTGCACCCTCCGCGCCGACACCGGGTGGTGACACTCCAGGCGAGGGTGCGACACCGGCAGCATCCTTGCGGTGGCGGCCGCATGAGCGAAAATCCGTGCATCTCTCTTTTCGATGGGCGCCGCCTTGAATCCCCAGTTGTCGCTGCTGGAAGCCCGCGTCCTCGGTGTGCTCGTCGAAAAGGAGCTCACCGTTCCCGACATCTATCCGTTGTCGCAGAACGCGCTGACCGCCGGCTGCAACCAGAAGAACAACCGCAATCCCGTGCTGAATGCATCGGAACTCGAAGTGCAGGCGGCCATCGACCGGCTGAAGCCGCTGTCGTTCGTGATCGAATCGAGTGGCTCCCGCGTCATGCGCTATTCGCAGAATATTGGTCGCGTACTGAAAGTGCCGAACGAAGCCGTCGCGCTGCTCGCCGCGCTATGGCTACGTGGCCCGCAGACCGCGGCCGAGCTGCGTGCGGCGACCGAACGGCTGCATCGCTTCGCCGATGCCAGTTCGGTCGAAGGCTTCCTGGCGCAACTCGCAGAACGTACGTCCGAGGCCGGCGGTCCATTGGTACGACTGCTGCCTCGCGCATCCGGCGCACGCGAGCAACGCTGGGCGGACCTTCTAACCCCAGCCGCGGATGCAGCGGCTGCAGGGAGCGTTCGTGAGCGTGACGACGACGCCTCAACGCAGTGGCGTGCCGAAATCGAGCAACTGCGTGCCGAACTGCAGGCGCTGCGGGAGCGCGTGCAGCAACTGGAGGATCGCGGGCCGGGCGGCTGAGCGCGGGCCATCGCGCCGTCGATCGTCGGTGGGGCGCTCGGCATCGCTGACCGATCGCCTTCTTTGCGGTCGATGAGTTCGTCACTCGGTGCACCGAGACCACCGCGCGGACCATCGAGCTGGCAGCCGGCTTTCCAGAGAGGTCAGCGCCTCCTTCCGCTTCTACCCGGCACGCAAGGCGTCGCGCCTGCTGCCGACCGAGGCGCTGCGCTACGAATAGCGGCGGCAGCCCGGGCCTTATTCGCGGGCTCTCGGCCGAGTTGTGCGGCAGCATGCCGATGGTCGGGCTGAATGCCCGGCACGCCTACGCATGCCTCGCTGCTCCGCCATATACCGCCTCGCGCCGCTTGCGCTCGTGCTCCCCGCTTTCGCGGCGGTGCTGCTTGGCTGGCCTTCCGAGGCATCGGCGCTGCTGCGCGGGATCGGGTTCCAGCCAGACGTGCGTGAGCGGCTGCTGATGTCGGCGTTCAGCGGATTCACCCTCGGTCTCGCGCTCGGCTTGCTGATCTACGAACTGCGCGCGCGCGGTGTCTCGATCGCGCTGCGGCGCCTGACGGATCTCGCGGTCAGCATGGACGGGCGTTTCCCGGAAGAGAACCGCCGCGGCAAGATCAAGCAGGAGCTCGAGCGCCTCTCCGACGAAGTGCTTTTCAGCGTCAAGCGCATGAGCAAGGAGCGGCGCGAGTTCGACCAGCAGTCGACCGCCTGGCAGGCGATGTTCGCCGCCACGCTTGACCCGATGTTCGTCCTCGATGGCAAGGGGACCCTGAAGGAGCTGAATCCGGCAGCCGAGCGTCAATTCAAGATTGCTGCCAACGACGCTGTGGGCAAACACCTCGCGGACCTGCTGTTTCCTCTGCCGCATCGGTCGCTCGACAACGCCGCATTCATGCAGGACATCGCCGCCGGTAAGGCCGTCGGTCGGCGTCAGGAGTTAATTGTCCACTGCGGGCAACGCCAGTTTCCGGTCGAAATGGCGATGGCGGAATTTCGTGTCGGTGACGAGCCCGGACTGATCGTGACCGCGCGCGACATCTCGGCGCATCGCCAGACGCGATCCGATTTGAAGCGGGTACGAGAGCAGGCCGACCGGCTGCAGGCGCGCCTCCGGGCCGAGCTGGCTGGCCGTCGACCCGGGCGTGCGGCCGCGGAGTCGCATTCGCTGCCGGACAGCACGGCCGCCCATCCGGCAGGCGGTACACCCTTCACGATCGACGATGCCTGCGGCGACCTGATCCGGCGACTGGTGGTAAAGGCGGAACGCAAGGGGCTTGGCTTCCGCTACGAAGACTCCGAGGTCCAGGGGCTGGGTCTGATCGGTGATGCCTCACGCCTGCGCGCGGTGGCCGCCGAACTGATCGATGTGGTGATTCGCAACACCTCGAACGGCGAGATCATCGTGCACCTCTCCGCTCTCTCGAAGGACGAACGCAGCATCGAACTCGCGGTGAGCGTCACGGCAACCGGTATGACGACGGAGCAGAGTGCGCACGTCGGCCGACCGGTCATCGTGCTGCCCAAGGTCACGAGCCGCACAAAGGCGAAGCCGGTTCTCGATCCGCGTCAGCGCGCGATCGACGTCGCCGGGGTCGAAACGCAGGTTGTGACGACTCAGAAGCACGGCGTGCTGTTCAAAGCGCGGATGCACTATGCGGTCGACCTGTCGCGCGTCGCGATCGATCTGGGTGCACTGTCTGGTGTCCCCGCGCCGGCGGCCGTCGATGCCGATGCGGATCCGCGACTGGTGGCGGAGTTTGCGCGAGCCGCCGGCCGTTTGCGGCACAACGCAGACAAAGGCAACCTCGGAGCGCTATGGGCCCAGGCCCATCGACTGAAGGAAGTCTGGCTGCCGCGCGCGCCGCTGTCGGAAGCCGGGCTCGTCAGCGCACTGTCGCACACCGCGCGCGGCGGCGACAGCAGCAACGCCTGCATGCTGGCGCGCCGACTGGCCGATGCGCTCGACGTGACGGTGCGGCAGCACATGAGCGCGACCGACATCGAAACCGAGGAACCGGTCGCCTGAGAGGTTGATGGTGGCCGCTATCGCGCACGCTAACATTGCGCGCCGCGCGTCGCGATTCGTGACCATGGCATCGCCCCGGGAGCCGGCCCACGCGTCGGCCCCGCGTCTCGCTAACCTCACCCTCGGAGTTCGCATCTGGACCTGATCCTGCTGGCCAAGGCCGCCATACTTGGCATTGTCGAGGGACTGACCGAGTTCCTGCCAATCTCCTCCACCGGACACCTGATCGTCGCCAGTTCACTGCTCGGCTTCCGCGGCGAGCAGGTGGCAACTTTCGAGATCGCAATCCAGACGGGCGCGATGTTCGCCGTGATCTGGGAATACCGCCGGCGGCTGATCGGCGCTGTAGCGGGAATCGCGCGCGATGCCGCCGCGCGGCGCTTCGTCATCAATGTCGCCGTTGCGTTCATGCCTGCCGTCGTGTTCGGGCTGCTGCTCGGCAAGGCGATCAAGGAGCGGCTGTTCCACCCGGTGCCTGTGGCGGCCGCGTTCGTTGTCGGCGGGCTGATCATTCTATGGGCCGAAGCGCGTCACCGCCGCCTCTATGGTGCACGCGACATGGAGGGCCGGCGCCACGCGCGCGTCGAGACGGTTGATGACATGAGCGCGCTCGATGCATTCAAAGTCGGCTTGATGCAATGCCTGGCGCTGATTCCGGGAACCAGCCGGTCGGGCGCGACGATCATCGGCGGCATGATCCTCGGGCTGTCGCGCAAGGCCGCGACGGAGTTCAGCTTCTACCTGGCGATTCCGACGCTGATCGGTGCTGGCGTCTACTCGGTGTGGAAGCAGCGCGATGTCATCGCTGCGGCTGAATTGCCTGTATTTGCGGTCGGGCTGCTACTGGCGTTCGCTTCGGCATGGCTCTGTATCCGCTGGCTGATCCGCTACATCTCGACGCATGACTTCGCCGCTTTCGGCTGGTACCGGATCGCCTTCGGCGGAGTGATCCTGCTCACGGCCTGGGGCGGGTGGGTGGACTGGTCACGCTGAGCGCAGCGATGGAATCCGCCCGGACAGCGCCGCTGGACCGCCGCGTCGACGCTGCGCTGGAAGAGGCCAGTGCGGTGATCACCACCTTTGGCGAGATCGTCCTCGGCTGGTCGGTCTTCGTGGTAGTGGCGATCTTCTATTTCGAGAGTGTCGCGCCATGAACCGCAAGGACGAAAGCCAGGAACTCACCGCGCTGCTGCGCTCGCGCTTTCCCGTCATTCTGATCGAATCGCACGAGGAGCCGCGCATCCTCGAGGTGCTGCAGCAGGCGGCGAATCTGGAAAATCAGGTGCTGATGACGTGGAGCATCACGCACGGCATCCGCCGCCACGGCCGTGACGAGGCGATCTACCAGACCAATGAGCTGCTCGACGCGCTCAAACACATCGACAAGACACCGCAAAACGGTATCTACGTCATGTGCGATGCGCATCCGGGCTTCAAGGATCCGGTGTCAATGCGGCTGGTCCGCGAGATCGCGCTATCGCACTACCGTAGCGCCCGGACCATGGTGTTCGTCAGTCCGCGCCTTGACGAACTTCCGCCCGAGATCCTCCGGCTGTCGGCCCACTTCCATCCGACGCTGCCAAACCGCGACGATATCCGCGCGCTGGTCGTCGAGGAGGCGCGTCGCTACGAGTCGCAGTCAGGGGAGAAGCCCAGGGGCGATCGCCATGCGCTCGAGATGCTCATCATGCATCTGCTCGGCATGGAACAAGACGATGTTCGCCGGCTCGTGCGCCAGGCGATGCGCGACGACGGCGCGATCGACGCTGACGACGTGCGGCGTGTGCTCGCGACCAAGTATGAGGCGCTCGGCGGCAGTGCGACGCTGGCTTACGAGGAAAGCAAGGTGCGGTTCGACGATGTCGGGGGTCTGGCGCGGCTGAAGCACTGGATCAACCTGCGCCACAAGCCGTTCCTCGAGGCCGGCGCCGACATCGACCGGCCCAAGGGCATCGTGCTGCTCGGCGTTCAGGGCGGCGGCAAGAGCCTCGCGGCGCGCGCGGTCGCGGGGCAGTGGGGCGTGCCGTTGATGCGCATGGATTTTGGCGCGCTTTATAACAAGTACTACGGTGAAACCGAGCGCAATCTGCGAAATTCTTTTGCGGCAGCCGAGAGCATGTCGCCCTGCGTGCTGTGGATCGACGAAATCGAGAAGGGCATTGCAACTGACAGTGGCGATGGCGACGGTGGCGTGTCACGCAGAGTGCTCGGCACGCTGCTCACCTGGATGGCCGAGCGTACCGAGCCGGTTTTCATCGTGGCGACCGCGAACGACATCTCGCAGCTGCCGCCGGAACTGGTGCGCAAAGGTCGCTTCGACGAGATCTTCTTCGTCGACCTTCCGGGTGCGGACGCGCGCGCGCAGATCGCACGCATCCACCTTGCCAAGCGCGGCCACGATCCAGCGCAGTTCGACATCGACGGCCTGGTGCGCCTCGCCGAAGGTTGCTCCGGCGCCGAGATCGAACAGGCGATCGTCTCGGCATCGTTCGAGGCGCGGTCGCGCGGCGCGGTGCTCGCCTCGGCGGACGTTCTGGCCGAGTTCGAGCGCACGCGCCCGCTCAGCGTCGTGATGGCGGAAAAAATCGAGGCGCTGCGCGCCTGGGCCGCAGAGCGCGCCGTCTACGCCGACGAGCCAGCGGCAGCGGCCTAACCCAGCGCCGTCTGATCCGCGCGCGGCCGGCAACACGGCGCGCGCGCCGGCCCGGCCCGTAGAATTCGTCCATGGACGAAGACCCCCTGAGGGTGACCTATCGGCTGCATGCGAGCGGGCCTGTCGCTGAGCAGCGCGCGCTGTCGCTGGCGCTCGAGCAGAGCATCGAGATGCCGCTCGCGGCCGTCACGGACGCACGCGTCCGCCGCGAAGTCGTTGCGCGGGTCGAGCGGCTCGAACCGCAGCCGGACGGCTGCACGCTGGCCGATATCGCGCTGAGTGCGGAGACCGTCGGTGGCGATGCCGGTCAGCTGATGAACATGCTGTTCGGCAACAGCTCGCTGCACGGCGACGTGGAAGTCCTCGAAGTGCGGGTGCCTGAGGCTCTGACAGAGCGTTTTCGCGGGCCGCTTCTCGGCATCGATGGGATCCGTGACCTGACCGGGGTACTCGACCGACCGCTGACTTGCACCGCGCTGAAGCCGATCGGCACGACGCTGGCCGAGCTCGCGCGGATTACTGAGATCTTCGCCGACGCCGGGATCGACGTCATCAAGGACGACCACGGCTGGCCCGCGCGCGCGCTCGCCTCATTCGAGCAGCGCGTCGTTGCCTGCCAGCGTGAAGTCGAGCGTGTCAATCGTGGCCGCGCGACACGCACGCTGTACGCGCCTGCCCTGTCGGGTGATGCCGAGGCGATGCGCGAGCAGCTGGAGTTCGCGCAGGGGCACGGTGTCGCCATGGTGCTGATGACGCCGATGATCGCTGGAGTATCGAACTTCAACGCACTGCGGCGCGAGTTCCCGGCGATGGCGTTCCTGGCGCACCCCGCGCTTGCGGGCAACCAGATCTCGCCGCAGGCGCTGCTCGGGACGCTGTTCCGGGCGTTTGGCGCGGATGCGGTGATCTTCCCCAATCACGGCGGCCGCTTCAGTTACACGCGGTCCACCTGCGACGCGATCGCGGCGCGCCTGCGCGAACCGCTGGCGGAGCTGAGGCCGGCGCTGCCGGTGCCCGCGGGTGGAATGTCAGTCGAACGAGTGCCTGAGATCGTCGCCGACTATGGCCGCGATTCGATGCTGCTGATCGGTGGCAACCTGCTGCTGGCCGGCGAGCGGCTTGCCGAACGCAGCCGCGACTTTGTCACCGCGGTCGCCGCCGCGAGCATCGAGGTGGCCACATGAGGAGCGTGCGCCGCTTCGCGCCGGACGCAACTGGCGATTACCGCTGGGACGACGTCGAACCGCTGCGCTACAAGGCTGAGGGCAGCGCGCCGTTCAAAAATGTCACGCGTCAGGTGCTGTTTTCGCAACCCGACCATGCTGCCGAACTTCGTTACTTCGAGGTCGCTCCGGGCGGGTACTCGACACTCGAGCGCCATGAACACACGCATGCGGTGCTGATTCTGCGTGGCCGTGGCAGCGTGCGCATCGGCGGGGACGTCCACGATATAGCCGAGCGCGACCTGGTCACGGTCGATCCGCTTGTCTGGCACCAGTTTCATGCCGCGCCCGACAGCGCGCTCGGGTTCCTTTGCCTGGTTGCGAAGGACCGTGACCGGCCGCAGCTGACGGACGCCGATCCACCGACAGTGCCGCCGGCGCTCGGCTAGCGACGACGCTCAGCGACGGACGAACACCAGGTCGCGGACGCCGTGCCCGAGCCGTTCGCCACGGGCGTGGAACTTGGTGGTCGGACGCACCGCGAGCGGATTGCGGCTGTCGGGCGCATAGCCCGAGTGCAGGTTGGTGAGCAGCGGCTCGTTGCCCAGCACCTCCAGCATCTGCACCGCATAGTCTTCCCAGTCGGTCGCGCAGTGAAGGTAGCCGCCACGTTCGATTCGGCTCGCGAGCCGCCCGACAAAGGGCTGGGAGATCAGGCGGCGCTTCTGATGCCTCTTCTTCGGCCACGGGTCCGGGAAGAACAGATGCACGCCGGCCAGCGAGTCCGGCGCAATCATGTCGCGCAGCACCTCGAACGCATCATGATGGATCACACGAAGATGAGTGAGCTGCTGCGCATCGATGCGTTTCAGCAGTGCCCCGACGCCCGCGAGGAACACCTCGACGCCGAGGAAATTGATGTCGGGACGGCTCGCGGCGATCCCCGCCGTCGTCTCGCCCATGCCGAAGCCGATTTCGAGCACCGTGGGCCCGCTCCGTCCGAAGATCTGCGCAAAGTCGAGCGGCTGGGCCGCATACGGCACGCCGTAGCGCGGCAGCAGTTCGTCGAACGCGCGCCGCTGTCCCTGCGTCACATGACCGCGACGCAGCGCGAAGCTGCGGATATGGCGGACCGGAGGACCAGTCGGCTCTGGCGCCGAGGCCGGCTCGTCGGTCGCCGAGGATCGGGTGCTCACGCGCCGGGCTTGGACGGCGCAATCACGCCCGCGCTTGGCGACGATGGCGAGCCGCTGTAGAGCCGCTTTGGCATGCGGCCGGCGCGATAGGCTTCGCGGCCGGCTTCTACGGCCTTTTTCATCGCGCTCGCCATCAGAACAGGATCCTTCGCCTGCGCTACGGCCGTGTTCATCAGCACGCCGGCGCAGCCGAGTTCCATCGCGATCGCCGCGTCACTCGCGGTGCCGACGCCGGCGTCGACGATCACCGGCACTCCCGTGCGCTCGAGAATCAGCTGGATGTTCCATGGATTCAGAATGCCCATGCCCGAGCCGATCAACGAGGCCAGCGGCATCACTGCGACGCAGCCGATCGATTCCAGCACGCGTGCCTGGATCGGATCATCGCTGCAGTAGACCATCACCTCGAAGCCTTCCTTCACCAGAGTTTCGGCGGCCCTGATCGTCTCCGGCATGTTCGGATACAGCGACTGCGGATCGCCGAGCACCTCAAGCTTGGTCAATGCATGCCCGTCGAGCAATTCGCGCGCCAAGCGCAGCGTGCGCACCGCATCTTCGGCGTTGTAGCAGCCGGCGCTGTTTGGCAGCAGTGTGTATTTCGACGGCGGCACGACATCGAGCAGGTTTGGCTCGCCGGGCGTCTGGCCGATGTTGGTGCGGCGGATCGCCACCGTGATGATCTCGGCACCGCTCGCCTCGACCGCGGCCCGGGTCTGATCGAAGTCGCGGTACTTGCCGGTGCCGAGCAGCAGCCGCGAGCCGAACTCGCGCGCGCCAATTCGCAGAGGATCGTTCACCGCGCGCTCTCCGGGTGGGCGATGTACGCGCCGCCGCAAGGCAAACGGACAGGAAGGTATTGGTTCATGCGCTCACCGTCGGTTGCACCCCCGTGCGGTCTCAGCCGCCGCCAACGGCGACGACGATCTCGACGCAGTCGTCGGCAGCCAACGCCGTGTCGTGATGGCGGCTGCGCGGCACGATCTCGCCGTTGCGTTCAACCGCGATCCGGCGGCCGGTATGACCGAGGCCGGCAAGCAGGTCCGCGACAGTGGCGTGTTCGCGCACGAGTCGCGCCTCGCCGTTGACGTGGATGACAATCGTGGTCGCGGTTTCCATCAGGCTAGAATTCTACGCACTGCGGGTGTAGTTCAATGGCAGAACGGCAGCTTCCCAAGCTGCATACGAGGGTTCGATTCCCTTCACCCGCTCCAACCTCCCTGGTACGGTGATCGAGGCCATATTGCGCAGCACCGAGCACCGCGCGAGCCTGCCGCAAGGCCACTGACACCGTGTCGCCAACGGCCTCAGCGAAAATCCCGTGAGTTCAGACCACGACAGGCCGCACGCGCTGTCGGCGGCGCTCATCCTGTCCGCGCTCGGCGTGGTCTATGGCGACATCGGGACCAGCCCGTTGTATGCCTTCAAGGAGAGCATCGGCGGCGAGGGCGGAGCGGGCATCAGCCAGGCGAGCGTCCTCGGCGTGCTGTCGATGATCTTCTGGGCGATCACGCTGGTCGTGTCGGTCAAGTACGTGATGATCGTGCTCCGGGCCAGTAATGACGGCGAAGGCGGCATCCTTGCGCTGCTGGCACTCGTGTTGCGGCAGCTTCCGGCTGAGGGCAGGTACACCGGCGCGGCGGTCGCGCTCGGGCTTTTCGGCGCGGCGATGTTCTACGGCGACAGCGTGATCACGCCGGCGATATCGGTGCTGTCGGCCGTGGAAGGCCTAGAAGTCGTCTCGCCGCAGTTCACGTCATGGGTCATCCCGCTGACGCTCACGATCCTGGTGGCGCTATTCGCCGTCCAGCGCACCGGCACCGCCCGCGTCGGCAGCGTCTTCGGGCCCATCATGCTGCTGTGGTTCCTATCGATCGGAGTCCTGGGCGCCCTGCAGATTGCCCACCATCCGGGTGTGCTGGCTGCCCTGTCACCGCTGCATGCCGTCAGCTTCTTCGTCACGCACCCGACAGCGACGCTGACCGTCATGGCCTCGGTATTTCTCGCGCTGACGGGCGCCGAGGCGCTCTATGCGGACATGGGCCATTTCGGGCGACGGCCAATCCAGGTCGCCTGGTTCTGGCTCGTGATGCCTTGTCTCGTATTGAACTACTTCGGCCAGGGCAGCCTGGTGCTGGAATCGCCGGGCGCGATCCGTAGTCCGTTCTTCCTGCTGGCGCCCGAATGGCTGCAACTGCCCCTGGTGTTCCTTGCGACCGCAGCGACGGTCATCGCTTCGCAGGCGGTCATCTCCGGCGCGTTTTCGATCACCGGCCAGGCGATCAAGCTCGGTTATCTGCCGCGGATGGACATTCATTTCACGTCCGAGACGGCCGCAGGGCAGATCTACGTTCCGGCGGTCAACTGGCTGCTGCTGTTGATGGTCTGCGCGCTGGTGCTCGGATTCGGCAGTTCGTCGTCGCTTGCCGCGGCCTATGGCGTCGCGGTCGCCTCGACCATGGTGATCACGACGCTGGGCGTCGCTGTGATCGCCCGCTATCGCTGGGACTGGGAGCCGTGGAAGCTGGCGCTGATCCTGATGCCGCTGCTGCTCCTCGACGTGCTGTTTGTCGTGGCCAACTCCGCGAAGATCGTCCACGGAGGGTGGTTCCCGCTCGCCTTCGGCGCGATCCTGTTCTTTCTCTTCAGCACCTGGAAGCGCGGCCGCGGCCTGGTCAACTACGAGCGTGACCGCGCCGGGCTCAGGCTCGAGCCGTTCCTGCAGGCACTTTCGATCGATCCGCCGCAGCGCGTCGAGGGCACAGCGGTCTTCATGTCGGGCAGCATCGACGAGGTGCCTCATGCGCTGCTGCACAACCTGAAGCACAACCGCGTGCTGCACGAGCGCGTGATCTTCCTGAGTGCCGTTGCGCGTGACATCCCACACGTCGACCCCGCGGACTCGGCGGAGGTCCGCGCGCTCGGCGGTGGTTGCTACTACGTCAAGCTTTTCCTCGGATTCAAGGACTCCTACGACATCGCCGAGATTGCGACGACACTGTCGCGCCACTACGGCCTGGAGATGGATCCCAATGCGACTTCGTTTTTCTTGTCCCGCGAGACCCTGGTCACCGGGCGGCGACGCGGAGTCGCGGGCTGGCGCGACCGCCTGTTCAGCTGGATGCTGCGCAATGCCCAGCCGGCGTCGGACTTCTTCCACATCCCGCCGAACCGCGTGATCGAGATCGGCACGCAGATCGTGCTCTGAGCCCCGACGGAGGATCCGATGGCCATCACCCGCAAGGCGCTTAAGCGCATCGCGCAATTCGTGGAGCCGTTCCGCGTCACCTCGGCCCGGTTCCGGTTGAAGGACGTCGATCCGGGTGACACGCTTGGTTTGAAGAGCGAGAGCAAGCCCGAGGCGCAGCAGCGCCTGGCCGAAGGCGTCCGCTGGCTTGCGGAAGAGCAGGACAAGCTGTACGCGCAGGACCGGCGCTCGCTCCTGCTGGTGTTCCAGGCGATGGACGCGGCCGGCAAAGACAGCACGATCAAGCACGTGATGAGCGGCGTCGATCCACAGGGCGTCCAGGTCGTGTCCTTCAAGCAGCCATCCGACGAGGAAATGGATCACGACTGGATGTGGCGCCATTGGCAGGCGCTGCCGGAGCGCGGCCGCATCGGCATCTTCAACCGCTCGTACTACGAGGAGGTGCTTATCGTGCGCGTGCACGAATCGATCCTCGCGTCGCAAAAGCTGCCGAAGCAGCTCGTGACGCGCCGCATTTTCGAGCAGCGGATGCGCGACATCGCATATTTCGAGGACTACCTGAGCCGCAACGGCACGACGGTGCTGAAGTTCTTTCTGCACGTCTCGCGCAAGGAACAGAAGAAGCGCTTCCTCGAGCGGCTCGATCGGCCCGAAAAGAACTGGAAGTTCAGCGTCGCCGACGTCAAGGAGCGCAGCCACTGGAACGACTACATGGCGGCCTATGAAAACGCGATCCGCGCGACGGCGACACGCGACGCGCCGTGGTTCGTCGTGCCCGCAGACAACAAGTGGTTCACTCGTCTGGTGGTCGCAGCCGCGATCGTCGAGGCCATGGACGCGATGAAGCTCGCGTATCCGAAGTTGGGCGACGCGCAACGCGCCGACCTCGCGCGCGCGCGCGAGCTCTTGCTGACCGAGAAGTCCTGACGGCGTCAGGCCGCAGGCCGAGGCGCCGGCAATCAGCTCAGGTACTGCTTCACGCCATGCCACCGATACAGACGTACTTGATCACCAGGTATTCGTCGATGCCGTACTTCGAGCCTTCGCGTCCAAGGCCCGACTGTTTCACGCCGCCGAACGGAGCAACCTCGTTCGAGATCAGGCCGGTGTTGACGCCGACCATGCCGCTCTCGAGGCGCTCTGCGACGCGAAATACGCGCGCGACGTCGCGCGAGTAGAAATAGGCAGCAAGGCCGAACTCGGTCGAGTTGGCCAGCGTCACGGCCTCGTCTTCAGTCGTGAAGCGGAACACCGGGGCGACAGGGCCGAAGGTCTCCTCGCGCGCGACCAGCATGTCGCTCGTCACGTCGGCCAGCACGGTTGGCTGGAAGAACGTGCCTCCGAGTTCGTGCGGCGCGCCGCCGGTGAGCACCCGCGCGCCGTGCGCGCGCGCATCGGCCACATGGGCCTGCACCTTGGCCAGTGCATTGGTGTCGATCAGCGGACCCTGCTGCACGCCGTTTTCAAACCCCGAGCCGACCTTCAACCCCTGCGCCCGCGCGGCCAGCTTCTCGACAAAGGCGTCGTAAATTCCCGACTGCACGTAGAAGCGGTTGGTGCAGACGCAGGTCTGGCCCGAGTTGCGGTACTTCGACGCCAGCGCGCCCTCGACTGAGGCGTCGAGATCCGCGTCGTCAAACACGATGAACGGTGCATTGCCCCCGAGTTCGAGCGATAACTTCTTCAGCGTCTGCGCCGACTGCTGCATCAGGATGCGGCCGACAGCCGTCGACCCGGTGAACGACAACTTGCGGACAACCGGTGACTCGCACAGCGCCTTGCCGACCTCGATCGATCGGGCCTCATCCGCCGGCACGACATTGAACACGCCGGGCGGAAAACCGGCGCGCGCGGCGAGTTCGGCCAGCGCCAGAGCCGACAACGGTGTCTGCTCCGCCGGCTTGACCACCACCGTGCAGCCGGCAGCCAGTGCTGGCGCCACCTTGCGCGTGATCATCGCGTTCGGAAAGTTCCACGGCGTGATCGCCGCCGCTACGCCGATCGGCTCCTTGAACACGAAGAGCCTGCGGTCGTTCGCGACCGTTGGGATCGTGTCGCCGTAGATGCGCTTGGCCTCCTCGGCGAACCACTCGACGAACGATGCGCCATAGGCGACTTCGCCGCGGCTCTCAGCCATCGGCTTGCCCTGCTCGGCCGTCATCAGTTTCGCGAGGTCCTCCTGGTGCGCCAGGATCAGCTGGAACCACGCGCGCATCACCGCGGCGCGTTCCTTCGCAGTCTTCCGACGCCAGTCTGGCCAGGCGCGCGCAGCAGCCTCGATCGCCGCGTCGGCCTCGGCCCGGCCGCAGTTGGCAACCTCCGCCAGCTTCAGACCGTCAGCCGGGTTGGACACGGGAAAGCGCGCGGCCGAAGTTGCCGCGCGCCACGCACCGTCGATGTAGGCGTCGGCCTTCAGCAGCCCGCCGTCCGCGAGCGACGGCAGTCCCACTCTCTGTAGCATGGTCGTGCTCCGCGATGCCGAGATGAAAGGATACTGCCGTGCCACGGCCGCCGCTAAACTCGATGTCGACATTCCGTATGAATCTGGCATGAAGTTCCAGAGCCTCGCGCCCGACCTGCAGTCCTGGTTCCGCGACATGGTGAAGCGCGGCAGCTCGCTCGAGACTGCGGTGCAGTCACTGCTCGCGTCTGGCTATCAGGAACGCTATGCGCGTGACGCGGCGGAGGCGGCGTTCAAGGCATTGCCGAGGCCCGGGCCGCCGCCCGCAGTGCATCCACCGGCCCCGGTTTCCGAGCCCGTGTCGACGCAGCCCACGGCGGCTCCGGCGGACGACGCCGGGACGCTGACCCAGCAACTGGTGGAGATGCCGAACACGATCGCGACCGCGGACCGCGAGATCCACATGCTGTTCGCGCTGACCGCGCCGCGCATCATCCTGTTCGGCAACCTGCTGTCGGCCGAGGAGTGCGACGAGATGGTCCACCTGTCGCGCGGCAAGCTCGAGCGATCTAGCGTTGTCAACAACGAGACCGGTGCCTACGATGTCCATCCGCACCGCACCAGCTACGGCACCTACTTTAACCGCGGCGAGAACGACCTGATCCGGCGTATCGAGCAGCGCATCGCCGAGTTGGTGCAGTTTCCGCTCGAGCACGGCGAGCCGATTCAGATCCTGCACTACGAGCCTGGTGGCGAATACAAGCCTCACTTCGACTATTTCGATCCCAAGCAGCCGGGCAACGAGCAGGTGCTTACGCAAGGCGGTCAGCGTATCGCGACGCTGATCATGTACCTGAACGATGTCGAGGCCGGCGGTTCCACTGTGTTTCCCGAAGTCGGTATCGATGTGCTGCCGCGCCGGGGCAATGCGGTGTACTTCGCGTACTACGCGGAAAATGGCGTGCTCGACCCGCGTTCACTGCACGGCGGCAGCCCGGTCGGCGCGGGAGAGAAGTGGATCGCAACCAAGTGGTTCCGCGAGCGCAACTATGTCGGCAGCGGAGCGTGACAGCGCCGCGGGACGCGAGCGCTGCGCAACTGACGGGATTCTGAGCGGGGAAATCGGTGGTGGGTCGTGAAGGATTCGAACCTTCGACCTACGGATTAAGAGTCCGCTGCTCTACCAACTGAGCTAACGACCCGATTCCCTGCACTTGCCTGCCATCACGTTGCCACGAACCCTGGGCCCGCAACGGCACCGCTGCTGGTGGGTCGTGCAGGATTCGAACCTGCGACCAACGGATTAAAAGTCCGCTGCTCTACCGGCTGAGCTAACGACCCGAGCCCTTCGTCCAATGCTCCTCGACGCTGCAGGCCTGCGATGTTGGACTGCGATCGAGAGGCCGCGAGCGACTTCTAGTGGGACGGCCGGTTGCAACGAGAGGGCGAAATTATGCCGATCGCACACTCGCGGGTCAAACCGACATGTAGCAGCGATCGCTGCTGTGTGCACTCCACGCGCCGCCGCGGCGGCGCCCGCGACGTTCTAGCGTGCCTACAGGTCCACAGTCGGCGGATTCAGCTCGAGCGCCTCGAATTCGACGCTCATCAGCGTGCCGGGGCATTCGGGATCGGCGTTGACCGGGCTGCTGATGCGCACGAGCGCGCCGTGCTGCTGCGCGATTTCGCGGACGATCGCGAGTCCGAGCCCGCTGCCGTCGACATTGGTGCCGAGGATGCGATAGAAGCGGTCAAAGACGCGCTGCCTTTCGCTCTCAGGAATGCCAGGCCCGTCGTCCGCGACTTCGAGGAATACCGATGTCGCACGTCGTGCCACGCGAACGGTGACGCTCCCGCCGCGCGGCGTATACCGCAGTGCGTTGTCGACCAGGTTCCTCAGCAGTTCACGCACGAGCATCGGCGCCGCGATTGTCACCGCGGGCCCATCGGCGGCCTCAAAGCCCAGGTCGACACCGCGTTGGATCGCGTCGGGCACCATGTCGCGCACCAGGTCGCGCGCCAGCGGCTCCAGATCCGCGACCTGGAAGCCGCTCGGATCGCTCGCCTGGTATTCGGCACGCGCTAACGCGAGCAGCTGGTTGATCAGATGGGTCGAACGCTCGGTTGACTTGGCGATGTAGCGCAGCGTGCTCTTCAAGTCCTGCGGATTGGTCTCGCGCAGCGCCAGCTCCGCCTGCGTACGCAGCCCCGCCAGCGGCGTCTTCATCTGGTGCGCGGCGTCGGCGAGAAAACGCCGTTGCATCTGCAGGTTCAGCGCGAGGCGCTCCAGCATCTCGTTGAAGGAACTGATCAGTGGTCCAATCTCCTCGGGCGCGCCGCGCCCGTCGATCGGCGAAAGGTCGTCGGGCTGTCGCGCTCGGATGCGCGCCTGCAGGTGCGCGAGCGGCGCAAGTCCGCGCGTGAGGCCGAACCAGACCAGCACAACGGCGATCGGCAGCACGATGAACTGCGGAATGATGACCCCGCGCAGGATCTCGTTGGCCAGCTGCGAGCGCTTCTCGAGCGTTTCGGCAACCTCGACGAAGGCGTAGTCGCGCCGGCCGTCGCGAGCGAACTCGACCCACGTGTATGCGCTGCGGATCTCGTCGCCGCGGAACGGATCGGACCTGAACTGCACCTCCCGCGCCGTCGGGCGCGCATCTTCCGGCGGCAGAGGCAGATCGTTGTCGCCGGCGATGAGTTCCCCGCGCAGTCCGAGCACCATGTAATAGATGGTGTCGCTCGCGTCCGCGCGAAGCACTTCGCGCGCGGACATCGGCAGCTGCAGAGTGACCTCGCCGCGGGCTTCGCGCAAATGGGTGGCCAGCACACCGACGGCGTCCGCCAGGTTGCGGTCAAACGGTGCATTCGCGATGCTCTGGGCGACGATATAGGTCACCGTGACGCTCATCGGCCACAGGAGCAGCAGCGGCGCGAGCATCCAGTCGAGGATCTCGCCGAACAGCGAGCGCTGCTCGAACTGCGCCCGCAAAGGGTTCTGCAGTCCCCGCGGCCGTTCCGGCGCCTCGGCCGCGTGCGGTGCCTCCGGCGCGACCGCGGTCGTCCAGGGCACGCGCACGCGCCGCTTCGGGCTACCCTCTTCAGGCATCCGCAGTCGCCTTCAAGCGTTGCCGGGGGCTTCGGCGGCCGGATCGGCGAAGCGCTCGAGGTAGTAGCCGAGCCCGCGCACCGTGACGATGCGCACCGCATCCGTCTCGATCTTCTTACGCAGGCGATGCACGTAGACCTCGATCGCGTTGGTACTGACTTCCTCGCCCCAGCTGCACATGTGATCGACCAGCTGCTCCTTGCTGACGAGTCGGCCCGGGCGCTGCAGCAGGATTTCGAGCAGGCTGATTTCGCGTGCCGACAGATCGAGCATCTTGTCGTCAAGGAAGGCCGCGTGCCCAACCTGGTCCAGAGTCAGCGGGCCGTGCTTGATGACCGTCTGGGCACCGCCCGCGGCGCGCCGGGTCAGCGCCCGCACCCGCGCCTCGAGTTCCGTCAGCGCGAATGGCTTCGCCATGTAGTCGTCGGCCCCGAGGTCAAGGCCCTTGACTCGCTGCTCGACGCTGTCGGCCGCCGTCAGGATCAGTACGGGTACCGTCGAGTTGCGGGCGCGCAGCCGCTTCAGCACTTCAAGCCCGGATAGCCGCGGCAATCCGATATCGAGGATCAGCAGGTCGAACGACTGCGCGGTGAGCGCAGTGTCGGCGGCGTCGCCACTCGCCACGACGTCGACCGCATAACCGCCGGCCCGCAGCGAACGCGACAGGCCGTCGGCGAGCACGGCGTCGTCTTCGGCGATCAGGATGCGCATGAGGGGGCCGGTATGCTTGTGCTCGAGCCAGCTCGAGCGACGGACGCAGTCTAGGGCGCCGCAAAGTTTGCCGGCAAGGCAGCATAGCGGCGGCGCGGTTGACAAACTGTACTGGAAGTATCTACAGTGCCAGCACTGTTAATACTTTCAGTGCCCCGGATGGCCGGGGCGCGGGCGAGCGGAGGCGGGTATGGACGACGGAAGGAGCATGGTGGTGGACAGCAAGGAGCGGCAGAAAGCGCTGGCGGCCGCACTGGCACAGATCGAGAAACAGTTCGGCAAGGGGTCGGTCATGCGCCTCGCCGACGGCGAGGTGGCGGAAGACATTCAGGTGGTCTCAACCGGCTCGCTCGGTCTGGACATCGCACTCGGGGTCGGCGGACTGCCGCGCGGGCGCGTGGTCGAGGTCTACGGCCCCGAGTCATCGGGCAAGACGACGCTTACGCTACAGGTCATCGCCGAGATGCAGAAGATCGGCGGCACCTGTGCCTTCATCGATGCCGAGCACGCGCTCGACATCCAGTACGCGCAGAAGCTGGGCGTCAACCTGCAGGACTTGCTGGTGTCGCAGCCCGACACCGGCGAACAAGCGCTCGAGATCACCGATGCACTGGTGCGTTCCGGTTCGGTCGACCTGATCGTGATCGACTCCGTCGCGGCGCTGACTCCGAAAGCCGAGATCGAAGGTGAGATGGGCGATTCGCTTCCCGGCCTGCAGGCGCGACTGATGTCGCAGGCGCTGCGCAAATTGACCGGATCGATCAAGCGCACGAACTGCCTCGTCATCTTCATCAACCAGATCCGCATGAAGATCGGCGTGATGTTCGGCAACCCGGAAACGACGACCGGCGGCAACGCGCTCAAGTTCTATGCCTCGGTGCGACTCGACATCCGGCGCATCGGATCGATCAAGAAGGGCGAGGAAGTGATCGGGTCCGAGACCAAGGTCAAGGTCGTCAAGAACAAGGTTGCGCCGCCATTTAAGCAGGCGGGCTTCGACATTCTCTATGGCGAAGGCATCTCGCGTGAAGGCGAGGTCCTCGACCTGGGTTCCGAACTCAATATCGTCGAAAAGTCAGGCGCGTGGTACAGCTACGGCGGTGACCGAATCGGTCAGGGCAAGGACAATGCGCGCGAATACCTTCGCTCGAATCCGGCGATGGCGTTCGAAATCGAGAACAAGGTCCGCGCTGCCAAGGGTGTCTCACTGCGCGCGGAGGCCTCCGACGGCGCCTGACCGGAGCTGATGGAAGAGGCCAGGAGCAGGCGTCCGCC
>DATEZE010000150.1:0-3147 GCA_035255845.1 Burkholderiaceae bacterium
GCTTGTGTGTCCTTGGAACAAGTTCGCGCGCACGGCATCTGTGCCTGACTTCGGGGTTCGCAATGGGCTGGACGCGGCCAGCCTGTTGCAACTGTTCGCATGGAGCGAGGAGGAATTCGATTCCCGTCTGGCCGGCTCGGCAATTCGCCGCATCGGCCACGAAAACTGGCTGCGCAACATCGCGGTCGCGCTCGGCAACGGGCCAGCGACACCAGATGTCATTGCCGCGCTGCGCGGCCGACTCGATCATCCAAGTGAATTGGTGCGAGAGCATGTGCAGTGGGCGTTGACGCGCCTCGGAGCGGCTGGCGTCACTGCGGTGCCAGGCTGATCGCAATGGGCAGCGTCAGCATCGCGAGCAACGTCTGCACGGTGATCGCGTAGGCGACAGGAGTCGCGCGCGCGCCCATGCGCGCGGCCAGGATGTAGGCGCTCGACGCCGTCGGCAACGCCGCGAACAGCATCACGATCAGCGCGGGAACGCCCGCCAGCCCGAGCGCGTGCACGAGCGCGAGCGCAATCGCCGGCGTCGCGACCAGCTTCACCACGATGAAGTAGCTCATCGTCGGCCGCTCCTCGTGCACCGACGCGAACGTGAGCCCGGCGCCGATGCACAGCAGCCCGATCGCGAGGCTCGCAGTGCCGAGGCGCGACAAAAACGTGCCCAGCAGCGTCGGCACCTCGAAGCCGAGCACGTTGGCAATGAGGCCCGAGACGGTCGCGATGATCAGCGGATTCACAGCCATCTCGCGCAGCACGCCGGTCTGGCGATGGCGTGCGAGCGCAAACACGGCGAAGGTATTGGCGAGCGGCACGCAGATCGCGATGATCAGCGCCATCAGCGCGACGCCACGCGCCCCGGCGAGCGATTGTGCGAGTGCGAGTCCGACGTACGAGTTGTAGCGAAACGCCGTCTGCACGCAGCTCGCGAAGAATGCCGGCGCGGGCTTGAACAGCCACCGCGCCGCAAAGCCGAGGGCGACCGCGAACAGGAACGCACCGACCGCCGCCGCCAGCATGCGTCCTTCGGTCGCTAGCGAGAACTTCGCGCTGACAGTCGAAGTGAAGAGCAGCGGCGGAAACAGCACGTAGTACACCAGCCGCTCGGCGCCTTCCCAGAAGGTTCGCGAGTAACCGAGCCGACGCGCTAGCAGCGCACCCATCAGAATCAGCCCGAAATCGGGCAGCATCAGCAGCGCATTCGCCATCGCAGTGCGTACTCAGGGCGCGGATGACGTCGCCGGGATGCGGCGGGAGATGGCCAGCGTGGCGACAATCACGATCACGCAGCCGATCGCCACGTCATACAGACGCGCCGAGGCAATGTCCATGACAGCGCCGTGCGTGGCGAGGTGGACCGCGAACAGGATGAACAAATTGAAGCCGACGAATCCGAGCGAAGGATTGATCGCCAACCCGAGGCGCGCCAGAGCTGCCGACAGCGTTGCCAGCAGAGCGACGGCCATTGGCGTGTCGACGACCTTGAGAACCGCGATCGCCAACGCGACGCCGGCCAACGTGCCGATTGCGTAGTGCAGCGTCAGGCTGAAGCTAGCGACGCCCTCGCGCCGCATAACCATCAGCACGACCAGTGTCGCCCAGTAGGCGTCGCTCACGCCTATCTCGTGGGCGGCGAACAACGCGACGGCCGCGGCGGCTCCGTAGGCGAGCGTGAATCGCCAGCCGGAATCCATGCCGTGGAATGCGCGCTGCACGCCGGTGCGCCAGTCGATGACGTTGTCGCCGGGCGGCAGCGGGATCAGCCACCACACGAGTTCCGCGGCGACAAACGCCGATACGCCGCCAGCGACCACCGACCAGGCAATCATCGGATCGGAAAACCGGAGCCCAGTGGCGGCGGCAGCCGCGAGCGCAAAGAAGCGCGTCACCGCTGCGACGCCGGGATGGCTGCCGCTCGCCCAGCCGGCGACGAAAGCCGATGCGAGGATCACAAGCTCATTGCTACCGCCAGCGCTGACGACAACATGTCCGACAAAGCCGCCGCCCACGACCGCCAGCCATCCGGCGAGCATCATTGCCGCGCGGCTTTTGCGCGTGGTACCGAAGTCGGAGAGCGTGGTGAAGAGCGCCGTCGCTCCGCCCCACACGGCGGCCGGGGCGTGACCGATCCAGAGTCCGCCGAACAGCGGCACGCCAACCGCAAACGCGACGCGCAGCAGTGCGCTCGTAGCCCCTTGCGCAGAACCAATCTTGAAAAGGTCGCGCGACCAAGACGCATTCATCGCTGTGGGTTCCACGCTGCGGACCGCGCCGGACCGGCGTTATCGCTCCGCTCCCCGTATAATCGCAGGCTCGTTTCACGACGAGTCGCGCTGCTGTAGCTCAGTTGGTAGAGCAACTGATTCGTAATCAGTAGGTCGGACGTTCGAGTCGTCTCAGCAGCACCAATAAACAAGGGGGTCTCTGAGTTGGTTATCACTAACAAGACCCTGCCAAGTCGCACTTTGGTCCTCACTAAGGTCCCCGCTTGTTCGCCAGCCGCCAACGCCGCTGGCGACGGCCACTTTTGCCTGCCTTTGAGTTCCGCTTAGGTCGCGTGCTGCCGATCAGGTTGAATACGCTGAGGCTTTAGGGCGCAGCCTCTTGGCGGCGATCGACCGTGCGGCTACCCGGCTGGGATGTTCAGCGCTCGCATATCGCGGCAAGCGCACGCCTGCCGTCGTGGAAAGCGGGCCAGCCATCGCCGACCAGGACGGTTTCGATGTCCGGATACGCGTCGAGAATGCGCTGGACCGAGGCGATTGCTTGTGCTTGATCCTTGAGCTTGGCGTCGGGCAGGAGGTTCAGCTTGCCCCCCATGTGCCCGCGCACAAGATCGCCCGTAATGAGCGTCGTCCGTTCCAGAACGAGTGCGAGCTCGCCGGGCGTCTTGCTCCCTTGCATTTCAAGCACGTGCAGACCGGGAACGGGCTCGTCCCCATCGCCGAGCCACTGCTCGCACGGAAACGGGAAGCTGCCGCGTTCGGCGCGGTCCGCACAGCGTGTCGCGAAGCTCCTGCGCGAGGCCCTGGGCGCCACGCGTGTGGTCGGAGTTCGTGATGATGATGAGCGTGGCGCCACCCAGCGCTGCAAGATGCGCCCGATCATGCTCAGTCATTGGCAGCGGGTCGATGAGGACGTTGCCGC
>DATEZE010000151.1:0-7672 GCA_035255845.1 Burkholderiaceae bacterium
GAGGATATCGTCGGACGGCTGAACCGTTTCAAGCGCAAGGACGAGCAAGCTTTCCGCGCGGTTGAAAAGGTCTCCGAGTTCAACCAGACCGCCTACGAGCTGTTCGCGCGTCCGTGGGTGCAGGCGCTATCCAACGAAGCGAGCGCCAAGCTGGCGCGCGAACTGCATCCGTTGCGCGCCGAGCGCTGGGTGCTGTCTGACCTGAATCCCTGGCTGGCCTGGCTCGGCCCGGCCGCCGACACCGTGCGCGAGCAACGGGCGGCGCTCGATGCTGGCGCGATCCCGCGCCAGGCCGAACGGACGCTGTCGGAGCTGTGGAGCGCAACGCTCGACTGCTACCGCGCCATGCGCGATGCCGCCAGCGAGGCGATGTTCTTCCAGACCTTCGGCTCGATGTTTGCGCTGACGATGCAGGACGACGCCCGCGCCGAGGCCGAAGAAACCAGCGCGCGCGACGCTGCGGGCCGCGAGCTCGTGCGGCAGGCAGTCGCGGGAATCGAGAGCGGCGGCTATGCGGCTGCCGTCGCGCGCATCGGCTATCTAATGGCCCGTCATGGCGAGCCGCTGCCGCTGTACAACCTGCAACTGCGCAGTGAGATGCTGCCCGACTACGCGGACGTATTGCCGGACATGGATCCTGCGAAATGGCACCAAGTGCGCGGCGTGCAGGAAGTCATCGTCCGCAATGCACCCGACCAGGCACTGGCCACACTGCCCAAGCTGCTCGCTTCAAAGGCCGACCGGCAGCGGCTGATGACGTTCATCGAGCGGCTGATGGCCGACCCGCGGCTCGGGGAATTCAAGCCGACCGACGAGCAGATCGCGATGCTCAACCAGCTGCGCAGCAAACTGGGCCTCTCGCTGAAAGCGAAAGCGGCTCCGCGCCGCCGACGGTCGGGCTCAAATGGTGTTGGTCGCGCTCGCGGCGGAGCGCCATTGAGCGCTTAGCGCCCGGAGGGCGTTGTCCGTCACGATTCACGAACCCATGCCGCCGGCTGTAGCTGTGACTTTCGGCCGGCACCTAATACTGCGCTGCACAACGAGATCCTTGAAGCTCACTTGACACCAAAATGCGAATGATTATCATTTCCACATAGGGAGGGCTAAGGGTCATGGGTCGTCGTCGAATTGTTCTGCAACTGGCGCTGATTCTTGCGCCACTGACTCTGCTGCCGGCGACGGCGACGGCCGCCGACCCGGAAGTCGTCATCGTGCTGCGCGACGGTCGCTTCGAGCCGGCGGAGGTGCGAGTAAAGGCCGGCGTCAAGATCAAGCTGGTGATCGACAACCAGGACAAAGCGGCGGCCGAGTTCGAAAGCCACGAGCTGAAGCGCGAAAAGATCATCCAGCCGGGGACCCGCGCGACCATCAATGTGGGACCGCTGAAACCCGGCCGTTACCCGTTCTTCGACGAGTACCGCGAGAAGACCACGCGCGGTGTACTGATTGCGGAGTAGCCCGTGCTTGCAGTCGCGCTCATCGTCTTCCGCGAGTCGCTCGAGGCGGCACTGCTGATCGGCATTCTGGTTGCGGCCACGCGTGGGCTTGACGGTCGAGGCCGCTGGCTTGCCGGCGGGGCCGCTGCAGGTGCGGTTGGTGCGATTGGCATCGCGCTTGCGGTCACGCAATTTCCGCAACTGATCGATGGCACGAACCAGGAGATCTTCAACGCCAGTGTGCTCGGAGCCGCAGTGCTGATGCTGGCCTGGCACCAAGTGTGGATGTCGCAGCACGGAGCGGAGCTCGCTGCGGACGCGAGACAGGTGGCGAGCGCCGTTCGCTCCGGCGAGCGCAGCTTCGCCGCGGTCGGCGTCGTCGCCGCCATCGCCGTGCTGCGCGAGGGCTCCGAGACCGTGCTGTTCCTGTTCGGTTCGATGACTGGCGGGCAGCTTGGGGCCAGCGACGTCCTCTTAGGTTCGGTGTTCGGACTGTTCCTCGGGGTTACGCTCGGCGTCGTCGTGTACGCCGGCCTCGCTCGCATTCCCTTGCGGCAGCTGTTTCAGTGGACCGGCGTGCTGCTCGTGATGGTCGCCGCCGGCATGGCCAGCCAGGCGGCCGGCTTTCTGATACAGGCCGACCTGATCCCAAGCTTGGCCTCGCCGCTCTGGGATACTTCCGCCTTCATTGCCAACGGTTCTGCTCTCGGCGCAGCGCTGCGCGCGCTCGTCGGCTATGAGGCGCGGCCGGACGGCATGCAGGTGGCAGTGTTCGTCGTGACGCTCGTCGCCATCCTCACCATCGCACGCTGGGTTCGGCTGGCACCGGGCTCCAGGCGAAAGACGCAGGCGCCCGCGCCGCTCGCTTCCTAGGTGCAGCACACGCGCTGCGCGCGTACCGATCGAATACGAATTCTGAATCTCGCGCGCCGCCGCCGAGAACGATCACTTGCCTCCGGTAGGCACCTTGCCGACGACGCCGGCGACGTAGTAATCCATCTTGCCCAATTGCTCGTCGGTGAGCGTCCCGCCGGCGACGATCTCCTTGCCTTCATTGGTCACGATCGGCCCGGTGAACGGGTGGAACGTGCCAGCGCGGATCTCGTCCTCGCGCTTTCTCACTGCGTCGACGAGATCCTTCGGCAGCTTTTCGGAAAGCCCCTCGAGCTTGATGAAGCCTTCCTTGATGCCGCCCCACACCGGCGCCACCGACCAGGTGCCGTCCATCACAGCCCGCGCACGCGCCGTGTAGTAGTCGCCCCAGTGGTGCGTGACAGCCGCAAGCTGCGCGTTCGGCCCGTACTTGCGCATGTCGGAATGGTAGGCAATGGCCATCTTGCCTTTTTCCTCGGCGGCCGCGACCGCCGCCGTCGAATCGGTGTGGTGGGTCACGACATCGGCGCCCTGCCCCATCAGCGTGTTGGCCGCGTCGCGCTCCTTGCCGGGGTCGTACCAGCTGTTGACCCAGACGACACGCACCTGCGCCTTCGGGTTCACTGAACGCGCACCCAGCGTGAACGCATTGATGCCCTGCAATACCTCGGGGATCGGAAACGCCGCGACGTAACCGAGTTGGCCGGTCTTGCTCATCCCGCCCGCGACCATTCCGGCAAGGTAGCGGCCTTCGTAGAACCGGGCGTTGTATGTGTTGACGTTTGCTGCGGTTTTGTAACCGGTTGCATGCTCGAACCGGGTGTTCGGAAACTCTTCGGCCACCTTGATAGTCGGGTTCATGAAGCCGAATGACGTCGTGAAGATCAGCGCGTTGCCTTGCTGTGCCAGGTCGCGAATCACGCGCTCGGCATCTGCGCCTTCCGGCACCTTCTCGACGAAACTCGTCTTGACCTTGTCACCGAGCGCACGTTCGAGCGCCAGTCGACCGGCGTTGTGCTGCGCTGTCCAACCGGCGTCGCCCACCGGGCTGACGTAGACGAAGGCCACTTTCAGCGGCTCCGCTTTCGCCGCCTCTGCAGGCTTTGCGGCCTCGGCCTTCGGCGCCGCCGGCTCGGGCTTGCCGCACGCCGTGACCAGCGCGGCAACGAGAACAGCGGATGCGACAGAGGTGATGCGTGACATGGGTGACTCCAGGCAGGTCGCAATCACGGTTTGCGGGAGCGCGCGATTTTACGCAGCCTATTTCGTCACATGGACCGATTCTCGCCGCCGCAGCGCGCGTGCGACACTGCGCGCCGCCACGCTCCGACGAAACCGCACGATGCATACGGCGACATGATTCAGTCTTCGGTCCATGCACTCGCCCGACTGGAACGCCTGCGGCTGCAGAGCGGATCCGCGGTCGCCGTCGAACGCCTGCGGCTGTTGCGCCGGCTCGAACGCGCGCGGCTGCGCACCGCGACCCAGGTGCGGTGTCTGCACGAGTTGCTCTGTTTTGCACGCGGCTATCCGGACAACATTCTTGTCCTGCGACAGGCCGTGCGCATGCTCCGGCGCTTCGAGCATCGCGGCGATCTGCGGTCTCATCGCGATGAGCTGTATTCCAGCGGAATCGTCGGCACCATGCTCTGGTTTCCGTTCTTCTATCCGACCGCTCGCTGGCTCGCCGCGCGCTGGCCGGACCAGCTCAGGCTCGATCGCAGCGACACGGTGGCCGAAGAGTCGATCACCAAGATGCTGCCCTCACTGGTGACTCCGCTTGAGGCCTATGCGCTGCGCGAATCGCATCTGCCGGGCTATGCGGCGCTCGATCACCTGCGCGGCAAACGGACGGATGCCACCTTCCTCGTCGAACGGGTAGCTGCAATGCCCGGCAACGACCGCACCCGCGAAGCGTTCTATGACGCGATCAATCCGAGCTGCGAGCTGATGCCGGGCGGCACGACGCCGTCGCGCACCCTGGCCCACTTTTCCGGCGCGGAACGCACCTACCGAACGCGACCGCTGCGCAGCGATCGGCCCAATTTGCGCGAGGAAATCGGTCGTGAGCCGCGTCGCGTCCGGCAGGTGACACGCAGTGTCGCGCGTGAGCTGATCGATCTGGCGCGTGCATCGATGGCGACGCGCGAGCGCGATCTCGATGCGTTCGCCTACGGCAATGCCGCCGACACGTGGTGGATCGACGACGACGACGGCCTCGCTTTCGCGCTGATCGGCACGGCACCCGAGCGGCGCATCGCGCTGCCCGCCATTTACGGCGGCCTGTCATTGCACAACGGCGTGCCGATCGGCTACCACCAGTCGGACATGATCGGCAGCACGGCGGCCGTCTCGTTCAACACGTTCGAGACATTTCGCGGCGCCGAATCGGCTCACGTCTTCGCGCGCCTGCTGGCGACCTTGCGTGCGCTCTTCCGTTGCACATCGTTCAGCATCGAGCCGTATCAGCTCGGCGACGGCAATGACGAAGGCATCGCCTCCGGCGCCTGGTGGTTCTACTACAAGCTGGGGTTCCGCCCGCGGGCGCGGGCAGCGAAGCTGCGTGTTGCTGCCGAAACGGCTCGGCTGCGCAAGGATCCGGGCCGCCGCAGCAGCGAGGATGTACTGAGGGCCCTTGCCGGGCATCACGTCTTCTTCGATCTCGATCCCGCGAAGCCCGGGCCGCTGGTGCTCGTGGCCAAACTGGGGCTGGCTGTTGGAAGCTTCCTTGGTGAGCTGCACGCGGACCGCGCGCAGGTGCTGCACCTTGCGAGTGCCAAAGCCCACGCGGTATGCGGCATGCCGAATCTCGACCAGCTGACTGGACTACAACGCCACGCCTGGGACATGCTCTGCCCGCTCTACGCATTGCTTGACGTCCGCGGTTGGACGCGCACGGAGCGCGCGCGGCTGATGGAGCTTGTACGCGCGAAGGCGGCTGCATCCGAGCGTGAAGCAGTCCGCGTTATGGCGACGCATCCACGCCTGTTGCAGTCTCTGCAGCGGATCGCGGACCGCTCGGCGATTCGAGGGAAGGCGGCCACGTAACAGCGCGGCCACCGCTGCTACTGCATCTGAAGCTGCAACTGTCCCGCCGGATCGCGAACAATGACGTAGCGGGCGCCGTCGCGGACGCGAATGCCGGGGCGCTCGTTCGAGTCCGGCGCAAGGATCGCCAGCGATGCATCGATGCAACGCGTATGCGTGCGCGTGACGTGCGGCGCAAGGTTGAAGGCTTCGCGATCGACCTCATAGCGCAGGTCGACATCGGCGCCGTTGGCGACTTCAAACCGGATGGCCGCGCTGCTCGAGCGCCCGAAGAGCTGGACGGCGTAGTAATGCCCATTGCTCGCATTCTGCGCAACGCCGACCCCAATGTGCATCACCGGCGCGAGCAGCATGTTGCGGCGATGCTCCGCGGATTGTTCCCAGCCGTGCACCAGGCGCGCGGCCAACTGCTCGGTCGTGAATCCGACCGAATCGAACAGATAGGCGATGTTCTCGGCAACCATGCAGTGGCGGTACCCCGCTGCGTCGACACGCTCGGTCGGAGCGCGCCCGTCGATATCGTGACCGAGGCGATCCTTCGCCGCCAAGACATCGGCGAAATCCTGCGCCGCGCGACTCAGCCGCGGCTCGATCGACACCGAAAGGAGCCCATTGCGAGCACGGAAGGTATTGGTGAGATCCACCACCCGCACCGCAACCGCCGGTAGATCCGGCCGAGCCGTCTGCGCCGAAGACGCCGGCGCTGTGAGGAGACAACAGAGCGCGATGGCGGCGCCGAGGGCGTGCTGCGTGACCTCTGTGCGGCCGCGCTGACGAGCCGGTCGCAACAGCAAGACGACTAAAGCCGGATTCAGGCGAAGCATGCGAGAGCGGAACGTCTACATCTGCGAAAAGCGTCCCACATCGTCGCACGAGGCGACGCAACGAAGTTACTTTCTTGGCTGCGGCAGAGGTGGCGCGCGCTTGATGAGTTCGCGACCGGGAAAGTCGCGCCGGCAATGGGCCACAAGCTCGGTTACGAAATGCTCCGCGTACGGTGGCAGAAACCGCTGCGGATCCCACGCGATATGCGCCCACCTGCCGATCGACGCGCCGCGATGAACGAGCGGACTCGCGCGGACGCTGTCCCTTGGCACACGGGCATTCGAGGGAACGATTGCAATCGCGTAATCGGTCGCAGCGAGGGCGACCAGCGTGTGCGGTGCCGCGCTCTCCAGGAGCACCCGCGGCCGGATATGCGCAATGTCACACGCGATGTCGAACCACTCCCGCGAACCGAACCCGCGTTGCGGCAGCAGCAACGGCTCGTCTTCAAGTTCGGCAATCTCGAGCAAGGTTCGGCGAGCCAAGCGGTGCGCAGACGGCAGTGCAGCGACCACATGTATCGGATATAGCAGCCGGCCTTCAAGGCGCGTCGTGCCAGCCGGCGTAATGCTGAGATGGGTTTCGCCGTGTTCGAGCCGGCCGAGCAGTCGCGCGCCGCCATCCTCCACCAGGTGGACCTCCACGCCGGGATGTCGGCGCCGATAGAGGATCAGAAAAGGCGCGAGCAGGTTCTCGATCACCTGTGGTGTCGCGCCGACCCTCAGGATTCCAGCTTCGCCGCTCTTGAGCTCGCGAGCCCGCTCGCCGAGCGACTCGGCTTCGGCAAGCAGTCGCCGACCGCGCCTCAGCAGGTCTTCGCCTTGCGACGTCAGTTGCGCGCGCCGACCGATGCGGTCGAACAGCGGCACACCAAGGTCGCCTTCGAGCGCCTGGATCTGCCGGGACAAGGCGGGCTGGCTCAGGTGCAAGACAGTGGCGGCCCGGGCGAAGCCGCCCGCATCGGCGATCGTTGCAAAGGCGCGCAAGTGGCGAATGTTCATAAAGCAGACTTATAACAGTTGTGCATCGGTATCGAAACAATAAATGCATTGGACCTATCGGCGCCGTGCGCTTAGCGTTGCACAGATCGCTTCGGAAGAAATCGGAGGAGCATCAATGGCCCGCAACGGTATCCTGCAAATCCTCACCGCCTCGGCTCTAACGACGCTATGCGTGTTCCCCATCGAGCACGCGCAGGCTGATGCGGTGACCGACTGGAATGTGATCGCGTTGAACGCGACCGCCGTCCCTCCCAATTCGATTCTGCAATCGCGCACGCTCTCGATTGTTCACGGCGCGATCTACGACACAGTGCGCGCCGTCGACCGGAAGAATGGCGCTTACGCGATCGACGTCGCGGCGCCCGCCGGAATTTCGGTGGAGGCCGCGGTCGCCGCGGCCGCTCACGGGAGCCTGGTTCGGCTTGCGCCTGCGGAGCGGCCGAGGCTCGACGCGGCGCTGAACGTGAGCCTCTCTAAGATCGCCGAAGG
>DATEZE010000152.1:0-9037 GCA_035255845.1 Burkholderiaceae bacterium
TGGCGGCTCGCGCACCCAGTCTCACGACGCTGCGTAGCGCACCGCGACGATCTCGAGAGTTTCGACGCCCACCGGCGTCTTCAGCTGCACCACGTCACCTTCGCGCGCCTTCAGCAATGCGCGCGCAATCGGGGAAATCCAGCTGACGCGGCCGTGCGCCGGATCGACCTCGTCGATGCCGACGATCGTGATTTCGTTCTGCTGACCGGCCGACTCGTAGGTGACCGTGGCGCCGAAGAAGATCTGGTCGGTCGCCGGCCGCGTGCTCGGGTCGACGACTTCAGCGACGTCGAGTCGCTTGGTCAGGAATCGGATCCGGCGATCGATCTCGCGCAGCCGTTTCTTGCCGTAAATGTAGTCGCCATTTTCGGAGCGGTCGCCGTTGGACGCGGCCCATGACACCACCCGCACCACTTCGGGCCGCTCGGTCTTAACAAGGTGCGCGAGTTCGTCGCGCAACCGCTGGTAGCCCGACGGCATCATGTAGTTACGCACTCCCTGCGGCAGAGGCGGCGGCAGGACCTCGTCATCGTCGCCGTCGTCGGCGGCATCATCCTTAACAAAGGCCTTGCTCATGGAGTTATGCCTGCACTTCACGTGCCCCGGACCCCGCCATTTTGCGACAAGGGCCCACGCTGCGCACGCTATCCGCTACCTTAGGGTTCTGCCCGCCCGACCGAGGAAATGCCATGACCCCGCCGTCGCCAACCCGCACCGAGCGCGACAGTTTCGGTGCGATCGAGGTGCCCGCAAACGCGCTCTGGGGTGCACAGACGCAGCGCGCGCTGCTGCACTTTCCCCGTGGCGACTGCATGCCGCTGCCGCTCCTTCACGCGATCGCCCGAATCAAGGCGGCTGCCGCGAGGGTCAACAGTGAGCTCGGCCTGCTCGATGCTTCGATGGCGGAGGCAATCACCGCAGCCGCCGACGAAGTCGTTGGCGGCAAACACGACGAGCACTTTCCGCTGCCGGTGTGGCAGACGGGATCGGGCACGCAGAGCAACATGAACGCCAACGAGGTGATCGCCAATCGCGCGGCCGAACTGCTGGGGCTCCCACGCGGCAGCCGCACCGTGCATCCGAATGACCATGTCAACCGCGGGCAGTCGTCCAACGACGTGATCCCGACGGCCATCCACGTCGCGCTGGTGCTCGAGATCGTCCGGCGCCTGCTGCCGGCCCTCGACGCCTTGCGCAGCACGCTGGCCGGTAAGGCCGCGCAGTTTTCCCACATCGTCAAGATCGGGCGCACGCATCTGCAGGACGCGACACCGCTGACGCTCGGCCAGGAGTTCTCCGGTTACGTTGCGCAGCTCGACTTCACGCGCGAAGCGGTCGAAGCGGGAGTGCGGGCGCTGTATCCGTTGGCTATCGGCGGGACTGCGGTCGGCACCGGGCTCGCGACCCATCCGCAGTTCGGCGCGCGCGTGGCGGCCGATCTGGCCGCCAGCACCGGCCTGCCGTTCACCGTAGCGCCGAACCGCTTTGCGGCACTGGCGGCGCACGACGCCGTTGTTTTCGCGCATGGCGCCTGCAAGACGCTCGCCGCAGCGCTCGCGAAGATCGCCGAAGACGTGCGCTGGCTCGCGAGCGGCCCACGTTCGGGACTCGGCGAAATTTCGATTCCGGAAAACGAACCGGGCAGCTCGATAATGCCCGGGAAGATCAACCCGACGCAGAGCGAGTCGTTGCTGATGATCTGCGCCCAGGTGTTCGGCAACGACGTGGCGATCAATTTCGGCGGCGCCCGCGGCAACTTCGAGCTGAACGTCTACAAACCGCTGCTCGCCAGCAATGCGCTCGCCAGCGTGCGCCTGCTGGCCGACGGGATGCGGCACTTCGAGGAGTACTGCGCGCGCGGCATCGAAGCGCGGCCGCAGCGGATCGCCGAACTGCTCAATCGTTCGCTGATGCTCGTGACGGCGCTGGCGCCGCACATCGGCTATGACCGGGCCGCAGCGATCGCGCACAAGGCGCACCATGACGGCACAACGCTGCGTGAGGCCGCGCTTGCGCTCGGCCATGTCACCGGCGAGGAGTTCGACCGCTGGATCGATCCTGTCGCCATGACGAGGCCCAGCGCCGAATGACAGTGCGCGATCGCGGTCGGCGCCCGAATGGAGCCCGTTGCGATGTGCGGCGTCAGACGTTTGGGTTGAAAGGCTTGCCGAGTGATGCCGGCATGTTGAGTCGAATCCAGCGCGGATTGCGCGAAATCAAGGCCAGCACTGCGATCGTCGCGAGATACGGCGTCATTGCCAGAAGCTGCGTCGGAATCTCGACGCCCTGCCCCTGCAGGAAAAACTGCAGCATCGTCACGCCGCCAAACAGATAGGCGCCCAGCATGACGCGCCCCGGACGCCACGTACCGAAGGTGACCAGCGCGAGTGCGATCCAGCCACGCCCGGCGACCATGCCTTCGGACCACAGCGGCGTATAGATCACCGAGAGAAACGCGCCCGCCAGCCCGGCACACCCGCCGCCGAACACCACCGCAGCCAGCCGGACGCGCCGCACCGGAATTCCGAGCGCGTGGGCAGCGTCTGGCGATTCGCCGACCGCGCGTAGCACCAATCCGGCGCGCGTTCGGTAAAGGAATCCGGCCACAGCGGCCGCCGCGATCAGCGCGAAGTAGACGAGCCAGTGTTGCGCGAACAAAGCCGGACCGACAATCGGGATGTCGCGCAGGCCGGGAATGCCGTCGCCGGCACGCGGCGACAGGCTCTCGCCCTGCAGCGCCTGGCCGAGGAAGGCGGAAATCCCGGCGCCGAACAGCGCCAGCGCCAGCCCCGTCGCGTACTGGTTCGTCAGCAGGCCGAGCGTGAGCGCGGCGAACAGCAGCGCGAGCGCGATGCCCGCCGCCACGCCGGCGAGGAATCCGACCTCCGGGATGCCGCTCGCATGCGCGGCGCCGAAACCCGCCGCCGCCGCGACCAGCATCATGCCCTCGATGCCGAGGTTCACGACCCCACTCTTCTCGCTGACCACGACGCCGGTCGCGGCCAGCAGCAGCGGCGTGCCGGCACTCAGCGTGGCGGCGACCAGCGATGCGATCTCGTTCATGCCGCAGCTGCCAAGCGAACGCGCCGGACGACGCGATGTGTGATCAGCGTGTCGCAGGCGAGCAGGAAGAACAGCAGCATCCCCTGGTACACGCCGGTGAGCGCCGACGGTAGACCGAGCCGGGACTGCGCCAGTTCTCCGCCGATGTAAAACTGGGCCATCAGCAATGAGGCCAGCACCACGCCAAGCGGATGCAATCGGCCGACGAAGGCCACAATGATCGCGGCGAAACCGTAGCCGGGCGAGATCGTCGGCGTCAGTTGTCCGATCGGTCCGGCCACCTCGATGCCGCCCGCGATGCCGGCGAGTGCGCCGCTGAGCAGCAGCGACAGCCATAACAGGCGCCGCTCGGAAAATCCGGCATACCGTGCCGCGCGCGGCGCGAGCCCCGCCACCCGCAGCTGGAAGCCGATGACCATTCGCTCGAGCGCGAACCACAGTGCGCCCGCGGCTATCAATGCCAGCGGAAAACCGATGTTGAGCCGCGTGCCGTCGAGCACGATCGGCATGCGCGCCGCAGCCTCGAACAGCCGCGACTGCGGAAATCCGTATCCCTCGGGATCCTTCCAGACGCCCTGAACCAACCACGCCAGCAGCAGTTGCGCGACGTACACCAACATCAGGCTGACGAGGATCTCGTTGGCGTTGTAGCGGTCGCGCAGCCACGCGGTCACGGCCGCCCAGGCAGCGCCGCCGAGCGCCGAGGCAACGATGACCGCCGGGACCATTGCGCGCGTGCTGTCGCGGCTTGCGAGCAAAGCGATGCCACCGCCCGCAATCGCACCTGCGATCAACTGGCCTTCAGCTCCGATGTTCCAGACATTGGCACGGAAGCACGCTGCCAGACCCACCGCGCACAGAATCAGCGGCGTCGCCTTGAGCCCGAGTTCGGACCAGCCGCGCTGCGTCGCGAGTGGCTCCCAGAAGAACACCCTGAGCGCCTGCAGCGGATCACGGCCCATCAGTGCAAAGAGCAGCGCGCCCGCAGCCAGCGTCAAAGCGACCGCGATCAGCGGCGAAGCCCAGACCATGATGCGTGCGCGCTCGGCTCGCGGCACGAGCGCGTAGCGGAGATTCACGCGGTGGCCTCGGCGCGCGGCCACAGTCCCGACATCCAGCGGCCGATTTCCTGGACGCCAATGTCGCCCGGACGCACGCCTGGCGAAATCCTCCCCTTTGACATCACGAACAGCCGGTCACTCAACTTGAACAGTTCGTCGAGGTCTTCGGAGACGACCAGAATTGCACGGCCTGATCGGCGCAAAGCGATCAGTTCATTGCGGATCGCGGCCGCCGCACCGACGTCCACGCCCCACGTGGGCTGATTGACTAACAGCACGCGTGGCCGCGCTTCGATTTCGCGACCGACGATGAACTTCTGCAGGTTGCCGCCCGACAGACTGCCGGCGGGCGCATCCGGTCCGGTCGCCTTCACCGCGTAATGCCGGATCAGCCCCTCAGCAAGGACGCGTGCCGCGCCTGTGTGCATGAAGCCGCCGGCGCGCAATTCGTCGCGCGTCAGCGCGAGGTTGTCGCGCAATGTGAGATCGGCCACTGCCGCATGGCCGAGGCGATCCTCCGGGATGTAGCGCAGCCCGCGCTCGCGCCGAGCGCGCGTCGACAACGCGCCAACCTCTTCGCCGAACAGGCGGATCGATCCCCTGACGCCGAGCCACTCACCGGCGAGCACTTCCATCAGCGCCGCCTGGCCATTGCCTGAGACGCCGGCGATGCCGACGATCTCGCCACAGCAGAGCTCGATCTCGAGGTCGTGCAGCCAGCGCTCGCGCTCCGACGAATCCGAGGTATCGAGCCCGCGCACCGAGAGCGCGAGCGCGCCAGCGGGTGATTCGTGCGCGGCGATCGTCGGCGGATCGGCGCCGATCATCAGGCGGGCCAAGCTCGCCTCGCTCTCGCGGCGGGGATCGACGATCGCGACCAGCCGACCGGCGCGCAGCACGGCGCAGCGATGCGTCACGCGGCGGATCTCATCGAGCTTGTGACTGATGAAAAGGATACTGACGCCATCGGCCGCGAGACGTTCGAGCGTGCCGAACAGCCGCTCGATCGCCTGCGGTTTCAGCACCGAGGTCGGCTCGTCGAGGATCAGCAGCCGCGGCGACGACATCAGCGCACGCAGGATCTCGACCCGCTGCCGCTCGCCGACCGAAAGATCGTGCACCCGCTTTTCCGGATCGACTTCAAGGTCGTAGCGCTGCGCCAGTTCACGCATGCGCGGGGTCAGCCGCCCGAGCGACTCCGGCGGAAGCCCCAACGCAACGTTTTCTGCCAGCGTCAGCGACTCGAACAGCACGAAGTGCTGAAACACCATCGAGATTCCGAGAGCCCGCGCGAGTGCCGGGCTTTCGATCTCGACCTCGCGCCCGTCGATCGCGATCCGTCCGGCGTCCGGGCGAACGACGCCGTAGACAATCTTCATCAGCGTGCTCTTGCCGGCGCCGTTTTCGCCGAGCACCGCCACGATCTCGCCCGGCATCACGTCGAGCGTGATCGCGTCATTGGCGACGGTCTCGCCGAAGCGCTTGGTGATCTTCTCCAGCGACAGTCGGGCCGTCATCGGTGGTGACAAGGATATGGCGGAAGCGGTGAGATTCGAACTCACGAAGGGCGTGAGCCCTTGCCGGTTTTCAAGACCGGTGCCTTAAACCGCTCGGCCACGCTTCCGAGTATTTGAATCAGGAGCTTACAAGGTCGCTGAACGGCACTGCTCTACAGACCGCATCCGAATTGCAACCCTGCGTGCAACGATCGGGTTCTTATATCTGAATCGGGGCGCAGTTTAGACGCCCGTGCGCAGCAAGCGACCCGATGGCTCGGAGCGGGTCAAGGCTGCGGAAAAGTGCCTCGCTTGCACTCCACGTTGCCGGAAACGGCTACGCAAGCAATTGGCCGGCGCTCCTTGTCGGAATTGGTTTCAATGAACCAAGCAACGGAGCCTGTGGTACCCATCGTGGAAACTCCCACCGGCATGTACGTGGTCTCCACAGTGCGCACGGTGGAGGGATGGGGCAGCGTCTGGGTGGATGCTGAATTTGAATACACCAGGGTCGCGGTGGCTATCGCCGCCGCCGTCAGAACGCTGCCATATAGGACGCGCTTCATTGCCGATTCTCCCTTCGGTTTGGTTAATGCCATCAGTTTGCAGATCACGGTGCAAAGGTTCCAACGGACGCGCGGCCAGCGCAGAAAGGGATGTTCAGAGCGATCCCGCTTACCCTCGAAGATGCGTGAGCGCCGTGCCGGCCGTGTATTCGTGGATCACGGCTGCACAGTCGCAATCCGTATCTGACGGCCACGCTAAAGCGTTGCGGCGAATGCCACCATGCGTTCGCGCTCTTCCTGATTCGGCAGGCGGCCGCGCATCGCGCCGAGATTGTCGGCCATGTGCTCCGCGTTCGAAGTACCGGGGATGACCGCCGTGACTCGCTCATCGGCGAGCAGGAACTTGAGGAAGAACTGCGCCCAGGTCGCCGCGAAAGGCTGCGCCCAGTCGGGAATCGTCTTGCCGCGCACTGCCCGAAAGAGCCGCGCGCGTCCGAGTGGTAATGCAGTCAGTACCGCGACGCGCATTTCGGCCGCGACCGGAATGATGCGTTCTTCTGCCAGGCGATTGTCAATTGAGTAGTCGATCTGCACGAAATCCGGCTTTTCTTTCTTCAGCACCGCCTCGACCGCGGTGAAGTCCTGGTGGTACGTCGACGTGATTCCGACATAGCGGCACAGGCCCTGAGCTTTCCAGTCACGGAACTGAGCGAGCGATTGACGCGCATCGCGAACGTTGTGCAACTGCATGAGATCGACGCTGGACACGTTGAGGCGCGCGAGCGAACGCTTGAACTCATCGATGTCCGGCGCCTCGGCTTTGGTCGCCAGAAAGAGTCGGTCCCGCAGCTTCGAGGCCTGCACTACCGCCCCCAGCACGCTCTCGGCGTTGCCATAGGTCGAGCCGGTGTCGATCAGTCGACCACCCCCGGCGACGAGAGCCTGCACGACATCGGCTGCGCGGCGGCGTGTTTCCGAGTCGTCGCGATCGAACACCGACGCCGTGCCGAGGCCGACCGCGGGGAGGCGCTCGCCGGTGCTCGGGATGGCGCGCGTGAGAATCGCAGATTCGCTCGCGGCCTCGGCAAAGACAGGCTGCAGCACGAGTGCGGCGAGCGGCAGCCCGACGAAGTTGCGGCGCGATATCGGCATGATCAATCTCCAGGAATCGGGCTAGGCGCGAGCACGGCGCGCCGTTCCTGTGTGCGGCCCAGCGCTGCAGACAAAGCCAGCCAAGCCAGCGACACGGGCAACGCACATGCCGCAATCGCACCTAGCTTCAATCCCAGCACTTGCATGCCTTCGTACACCCAGCCGTACAGCGCGTCCGAGCCGCGATAGACCACGACGTCGATCAGGTTCTTCGCCTTGTATTTCTCCTCGCGACCGATGACGGTGAAAAAGATTTGCCGCGCCGGATTAGCGATGGAGAAGTTTGCCCAGCGCTGCACAACCTGGAACACGAGCACGACCGTGAGAGTGGGCACCAGTGCGAGCACCGCAAAACCGACGATGTATACAGCCGGCAGCGCACCAGCGGCGACCGCTGTGCCGAAGCGTTTCAAGATCGGCCCGGTTGCGACGACCTGGGTCAGGAGGGTCAGCACGCTGACTGCGAGATCGACGCTCGCGAAGACACGCGTCTGTGCTGCGGCGCCCTCCACCGAAGCCAATACCAGATTCGCCTGCGCGAAATAGAGGATCGTCGCGCCGAACGACAGCAGGCTCACCCAGGCCGCAATCCCGAGCAGATACGGCGAACGCAGCACTTCGGTAAACGCAGCGAACGCGCCGCCGCCGATCCGCTGGTCGGCGCGGACGTCTTGCCGTGAGGGGCCGGCAGTCCGCTCGAGACGGTACACGCAATAGACGGCGACTTCGAGCAGCACCGCGGCGACGAGCAGGAGATTGTCCCGTCCGAGCGGCACGGACAATGCGATAGTGATTGAAGGCCCGAGCAACGCGCCAGCGGTGCCGCCTGCGCCGATGAATCCGAACAGTCGCTTTGCCTGCGCGCTAGTAAAGATATCGGCCATGAACGACCAGAACACCGTGACCGCGAACAGGTTGAAGACGCTGACCCACACGAAGAACACTCGCGCGACGACAACCGGCTCGATCTTGAGTGTCAGCAGCAGCCAGAACAGCGCGAGGTTTGCGACAAAGAAGTGATAGACAATCGGAATGAAACGCCGCCGCGGCACTCGCGCCACCAGCATGCCGTACAGCGGCTGGGCTACGAGCAAAGTGACGAACGTCGCCGTGAACATCCACGACAGCGCCTTGACGCCGCCGGCGATCCCCATCTGGTCCCGCACCGGCCTAAGCACGTAATAGCCGGCGAGCAGCATGAAGAAATACGCGAACGACCACAGTGCCGCCGCGCGCTCGGCGGGCGTGGCAGGCACTGCGCGCGACAGCCAGTGCCGCCCCGACGTCACGGTGCGAGCGACAATGTCTTCCTGAGTTCGGCAGCTGTCACCTGCTGGCCGTAACCGGGCGCACCCCGCTGGAACCGGGCAGCATCACTCAGCTTGCCCACAACAACGGGCTCGAATCCGGCATCCCGCACGAGTGCTTCGGCGACCTTAAGTGCTTCGGCGTTGTCGCCCGCAATCGGCACCGCCATCCGCGGCTCTGGCCGATTTGCCTCCTTGGCGAAGATCGAATACCCCAGTGTGTTGAATGCACGCACGAGGCGCGCGCCGGGCAAGTACTTTTGTGACGTCATGCCGACGCCGTCGCGTTCGGCTTCCTGCGCGATGTCACCGTCGCGCGACTGCACGGCGTTGTTCGCATCGAGGACGATCTTGCCTTTGAGCGCCGCGCCGTAGTCGCGGCCGATTTCCGGAAGCGCCGCGTACGGCACGGCGATGAAGATCACGTCGCCGAATTTGATCGCCTCAGCCAC
>DATEZE010000153.1:0-18548 GCA_035255845.1 Burkholderiaceae bacterium
AAATGTAAAAACTATGTCTCACAAAGTCAAGGAATCAAAGTCCGGTTTCTTCAGACTTCGCTCCACTGAAACAACACATCACGGGAGCGAGACGACATGAACGAAGACTTTGACGTCCTGATCATTGGCGCCGGCCTGTCCGGTATCGGCACCGCGTGCCAGCTGTCCGAGACCTTCCCGCAGAAGCGTCTGGGAATCCTCGAGCGCCGCGACAGCATCGGCGGAACCTGGGACCTGTTCCGCTATCCGGGCATCCGCACCGATGCCGACATGGCCAGCTTCGGCTTCAAGTTTCGTCCTTGGAACGAACCCACGGTGCTGGCCGACGGCCCGGGCATCCGCAACTACATCCGCCAGACGGCGCGCGAGTATGGCGTCGAGAGCAAGATCCGATTCGGAATCAGGACGACCCAGGCCAACTGGTGCAGCCGGCAGCGTCAATGGAGCGTCACTGCCGTGCACGAGGCCAGTGGGGAAACGCGCACCTACACCGCCAAGTATCTGATCACCTGCACCGGTTACTACAACCACGACAAAGGTTTTCTTCCCAACTTTCCGGGCGTGGACCAGTTCAAGGGGCAGTGCATCCATCCGCAGCACTGGCCGGAAAACCTCGACTACAGCGGCAAGAAGGTGGTCGTGATCGGCAGCGGCGCCACCGCCGTCACGCTGGTTCCGGCGATGGCCGGCACAGCTGCGCACGTGACGATGCTGCAGCGCTCGCCGTCCTACGTCTTTTCGCTGCCCAACCGCGACAAGATTTCAGAAGTGCTGGCGAAGTTTCTCCCGGATAGCTGGGTTCATGGACTGGCTCGCAAGCGCAACATCGCGATCCAGCGCGGGCTCTACCTGGCCTGCAAGCGCTGGCCCAAGCTGATGCGCAAGTGGTTGCTGTCGCAAGTTCGCAAGCACGTCGGCCCGAATGTCGACATGCACCACTTCACGCCCAACTACATGCCCTGGGACGAGCGCCTGTGCGCGGTGCCCGATGCTGACCTGTTCAACGCTCTGCGCAAGGGCGAGGCTTCCATGGTCACGGATCACATCGACACGTTTACCGAAACCGGCATCCGCCTGAAGTCCGGCCAGGAGTTGGAGGCGGACATCATCGTCACCGCCACGGGCCTAAACGTCCAGTTGCTCGGTGGCATGGACCTGTACGTGGACGGCGAAGCTCGTCCGATAAGCCGGCAGATGACCTACAAGGGTGTGCTGGTGCAGGACCTGCCCAACATGGCCTGGATCTTCGGCTACACCAACGCGCCGTGGACGCTGAAGTCCGACCTCGCTGCTGCCTACCTGCGCCGCTTGATGCAGCACATGGATAACCATGGCCTGGATGTAGCCGTGCCGCGCGATGCCGAGGGCTGCGCGCTCGACGCCGGCATCATGGACGCGCTGCGTTCCGGTTACGTGCAGCGCTCCAAGGAAACCCAGCCACGACAGGGCAGCAAGCTGCCGTGGCGGGTGCTGAACCACCTTGGCCGCGACACCAAGATGCTGCTCGAAGAGCCAATTGACGACGGTGTGCTCCAGTTCAACGCCGCACCGAAAGTGAGCCACTCCCTGGTTGGCGCGCCAACGCGTCCCTTCAATACCGCAGCGTCGTCAGCCGCCTGAGGCCACCATGACAAACAGAACGTTTCAGCGCGACGATGTTGCGTTCCCGAGCCAGGGCATTACCTGCCGCGCCTGGCTTTACCGCCCCACACAATCCGCCGACAGCAGCAGCCCATGCATCGTGATGGCCCACGGCCTCGGCGGCACCCGTGACTGCGGCCTCGAACCCTTTGCCGAGCGTTTTGTGCAGGCCGGCATTGCGGTACTGCTGTTCGACTACCGCCACTTCGGCGCCAGCGACGGCCAGCCGCGCCAGCTCCTCTCCATCCGCAAGGAGTTGCAGGACTGGAAGGCGGCTGTGGCTTTCGCGCGCACTTTGCCGGGTGTCGATGCCAAACGAATCGGGCTCTGGGGCACGTCGTTGTCCGGCGGGCATGTCATCACCACCGCCGCCAACGACCCGAGCATCGCCGCGATCTCGGCGCAGCAACCGATGGTCGATGGCTTTGCCGCCACGTTGCAGATGGTTCGCTACGCCGGTGCGTTCCAGCTCGCACGACTGGCCGCCTACGGACTTGCCGATCAGCTACGCGCTTTCGTGGGTCTGTCGCCCGTGACGCTGCCAATCGTTGGGCAGCCTGGCGAGTTCGCAACGCTGAGCAGCCACGACTCCGCGTCCGGCTATGGCGCCGTCGCCGGGCCCGGTTGGAAGAACGAAATGACCGCGCGCATGGCACTGACACTGATGAGCTATCGGCCCATTAGCAAAGCGCTCAATCTCAAGTGCCCGACGCTGATCCAAGCCTGCATGAAAGACACCGTCGCACCGGCGCCGGCGGCTGTCAAGCTGGCCCGCAAGGCCGGCCCCAATGTCATTCTCAAGCAATACGACATGGGCCACTTCGATATCTACGTCGGCCGCAACCGCGAAACCGCGCTGGCCGACCAGCTTGCCTTCTTCCAGAAGGCACTCGCCTGAAATTCTCAAGGAATCTCAAATGTCCACATTGAACAACCTCACCGTTCTCGGCTCCGGCGTGCTCGGCGGCCAGATCGCCTGGCACAGCGCCTACAAGGGCAAAACCGTCGTCGTCTATGACATCAACGAGGACGCGCTCACACGCTGCCGCGCCGCGCACGAGCACTACGCCGGCATTTACCTGCAGGATGTCGGCGCTAGCGCGGCCGATATCGCCGCGACGCGCAGCCGCCTGAGCTTCACGACGGGTCTGGCCGCGGCCGTTGCCAAGGCGGATCTGGTCATCGAATCGGTGCCAGAGATTCCCGAGGTTAAGACCAGCGTTTACACGAAGATGGCGCCGCTGCTGCCCGGGCACACTCTGGTCGCGACCAACTCCTCCACGCTGTTGCCGCGCGACTTCGCCGCTTCAACGGGTCGACCCGCGCAGTACTGTGCGCTGCACTTCGCCAACCTGATCTGGATGATGAACTTCGTTGAGATCATGGCGCACCCGACCACCTCCAAAGACACCCTGACCCAGGTCACGGAGTTTTCGCTAGAGATCGGCATGCTGCCGATTGCAGTACAGAAGGAGCAGAACGGCTATGTGCTCAACACCTGGTCCGTCGCCCTGCTCCAGGCCGCACAGTCGCTCGTGACCAACGGTGTCGCCACGCCCGAGGACGTGGACCGCACCTACCTGATGGTCAACCGCGGCGCGCCGATGGGCGTGTTCGGGATGGTCGACATGGTCGGCATGAAGACGACGTTCGACATATTGAATTACTGGGGCCACACCAACGGCGACGAACAGATGATCAAGAACGCCGAGTATGTAAAGGCGAATTTCCTCGATCAGGGGAAGATGGGCCTTTCGAACGGACAGGGCTACTACACCTATCCCGATCCGGCCTACCAGCGTGCTGACTTTCTCGCGGTGCCCGACAAGTCTTGCGTGGCGGACATCGTGTCGAAAGTCAGTCTCGCCAACTGATTCGCCATTTGCTCAGAACCCGCGACGGACTGCGATTCAAACCGGTCCAGACTTTTCACGTCTTATCCGCCATCTTCCTCACGTGAAATGATTTCAGCGAACCAAACGGGTACTGTCGGTGAGTCAGCCAGCGGGTCGGTACGAATCACGGTTGACTGGCGAACGTCAAGTTTCAAAGTAGACCGGTCTGCCGCCTCGGAAACTCTCACCGACCGCTCTAGGCAACCGCCGACATTCGGCAGGTCAAAGTCGAACGGCAGCAGACAGTCTCAAGCAGTCGCACGAGGCGCTCCTGCCAAAGACCGCAAGTGGCCGAGACCGGTCTTGCCCTACAACGCGGCGGCCGCTGCTCGATTGGCGGCCTCGCGCCAGCCGACAAAGCGCTCGAGCGGAATCGGAAGGCGACCGGCGGCGCGCTCGACAGCAAGGCGAACGTCTTTCGTGCTGGCGGCCTTGAGGGCGGCATCCACAAAGAGCTGCTCGAGCACGTCCTGCTGAGCATGGCTGCCGCCGAGCCTGTACATGCCGCCAATCGCCGGACGCATCAGCGCTAGAGCTTCGGCGTGACGTCCGGCGGCGTGGGCAAGTTGGGCTTCAGCAATCGGCAGCACGTAGTCGCGCACGATCGCGGGCACGGTGCCGCGGCCGTTGGCGAAGGCGCGCATCGCCTCGATCATGCGTTGCGCAGCGGCGGTGCGGTCCGTGGCGGTCAGCGCCATCAGCCAGTGCGGCAGCGTGAAGGCGGACTGGCAGTCGCCGATCCGTGCTTCGGCTTTGTCCGCGAGTTCCTCCCAGCGATTGCCGACGTCGATACCAAGGCGCTGCAAACGGAAGAGCATGGACGCGGCGTTCTGCACATCGATGTAGACATCAGGCGAGGCGATCGTCAGCGGCGCGGCGAGGTTACGGAAGCGGGTGTCGTAGAGCTCCAGCACCGCCGCGTGCTCGCCGTGTTCGAGCTTGAACAAGGCGCAGTGCCACCAGAGATGGTGCTGCAGGTTGTGGCTGCCCTCCCAGTTGGGCGCGAGCGTCGTGAGCCACTCGACGCCTTCGGTTCGCCGGCCCTGCATTTCCATCACGTGGGCAACGCCATGCGCAGCCCAGAGATCGCCGGGATCGAGCTCGATGGCACGGCGCCCCGAGGGCTCTGCGGCGAAATAGTTGCCGGCCTCCTCCTGCGCGAAGCAGCGGCAGGCGAGTATCACCGAGTAACCGGGTACGTCCTCTGACCAGTCCGGAATCAAGTTCTCGACTGACGCGACCATGTCCTGTGGACGGCCGAGCCAGAAATTGACGAAGTGGGCGAGACGGAAGGCCACCAGATCATGCGGATGGGTGCGCAGGATCGACTCCCACGTCGCGACGGCGCGATCGAGATCGCCTTCGGCCCAAGCCGTCAGCGCGGCGACGTGGTTGCGCTCGCGCGCAGTGGCGGCGACAGCGAGCGACTGCGCGGTGCGCGCTTCCTGGACTGCCACTGGCACGCTGGCCTGCTTGAACGCGAGCATCGCGAAATAGCCCTTCATGCAATGCGCCAGCGCAAAGTCCGGATCTGCTGCCAGCACTGCGTCGAGACGGGTGGGCGTATCGGCTCGGTAGCTGAGATAGCCGGCGACGAGGTGATCGAAGGCGGCGGCCGCCTCGGCGCTTACGGTCGAGATCGGGAGGCCGCGGATATCGGAGTGCATGGCGTTTCCTGGTGGAGATTGCTGAGATAACCCGAGGGAGGCGGCCGACGTGACGGACGTTCATTGCTCGCGCGATTCGCCCATGCAATGATGCATCGACGAAGCGTTGCCGGAGGCCGACTATGCCTCAGCACGATGTCCTGCGATGTGCTCACGCACATGCCACCCGCTATCTTGACAGCCTGGAGCACCGCCCGGCTGGGGCGACAGTTGACGCTGCTGAACTCCGTCGCCGGCTGGGGGGGCCGTTGCCGCAGAACCCCATGGACCCGGTTGCGGTCATCGACGAACTGGTTCGCGACGTCGATGGTGGTCTGCACAGCTCCGCTGGCGGGCGATTCTTCGGCTGGGTCATCGGGGGCGCGCTGCCGGCGGCCCTGGCCGCGGATTGGCTGACCGCCACTTGGGACCAGAACGCGGCATCGGCTGCCGCCGCTCCGGCGGAGGCAGTGGTGGAAGAAATCTGCGGGGCTTGGCTGCAGGAGTTGCTTCGCCTGCCCCGGTCCGCATCCTTTGCTTTCGTTACCGGCAGCCAGATGGCCCATACCACCGCCCTTGCAGCGGCGCGGCACAAGCTGTTGCGCGTGCGTGGCATCGATGTGGAAGAGGCGGGTATGGCCAATGCGCCGCCGCTGCGGCTGTTGATGAGCGAAAACCGGCACGAGTCCATCCTGCGCGCGGCTCGACTGCTCGGCATTGGCACCACCGCAGTGGAAATCCTGCCGTGCGATGACAGCGGCGGGATACGGCTGGACGATCTGGCCGCTGCCTTGAGCGGATCTGCGGATCGTCCCACGATCGTCTGCTTGCAAGCAGGTGATCTAAACACCGGCGTGTTCGATGCATTTGAACCAGCTTGCAGCCTGGCTCACGCAGTTGGCGCGTGGGTGCACGTGGATGGCGCCTTTGGGCTCTGGGCTGCGACGAGTGAACGACACCGTCACTATCTTGACGGCGTCGCGCAGGCCGACTCTTGGGCAACGGATGGCCACAAATGGTTGAACGTGCCGTTTGACAACGCCTTTGTATTCGTCGCTGACGCGGACGCACACCGGGCCGTCTTCGCGCAAGTGACAAGCTATGCGACGCCCGTGCATGGTGTTCGCGAGCAGAAGGACTGGAATCCCGAGTGGTCCAGGCGGGGTCGGGGTTTCGCCGTCTATGCCGCGATACGCGAGCTGGGGCGCGCGGGCATCGGCGAGATGGTCGCGCGTTGCTGTGATCTTGCAACTCAACTTGTGGAAGGCTTGGCGCAGTTACCGGATGTTGAAATACTGGCCAGACCAATTATCAACCAGGGCCTTGCGCGGTTCTTGGATCGCGGGGGCGACCACGACGGTCGCACTGATCAGGTCATCGCTGCAATTCAAGCGTCAGGGGAAGCCTGGTTTGGTGGTACCACTTGGCGTGGCAAACGGGCCATGAGGATATCCGTATGTAATTGGAGAACGACCGGGGAGGACGTGCGGCGAACCTTGGCCGCGTTCCGGAAAATTCTTGGTTGACAAGCTCGGGCGCGATGCGCGGAGAGCACCGCGTGGATGCGTTGTTACCAGCGGAACATCAACCCAATCGCTGCTTCGCATCGATCATGCGTGCGTCGCGCAGCGCCCGCAGCGAGTACTCGGGTTTCTTGATCAGGCCAGGTTTAGGCAAATCACATCGGTCCAGGCGCCCCACGGACCCTTCTGCACCTCAAGCGTGCCCATGAAAGCGAACTTGAGGTCCTCCAGGAGTCCTTCGTCTGAGCCTGTGCCGACAGCGGCAACACTATGGACAGCAGGATGGCGATCCTCCGCCGCTTCGCGTTTCGGGACATGGTCTTTTACTCCCTGGCGCGGGCACGTCAGCCGATGGTACGGATCGTAGCCGCACCTTGCGTACCAAGCAGCAACGTCTCGGTGGATCGACGGCCCGGTCAGGCGTTTCGTTGACTGACCTTCGGAAGGTACGTCAATAGCGCCTTGACCAACGGCGAGTCGTCGGAGCGGCGCCAGATCACAACCGTTTCGACGAGAGTCTTCTCGCCCTTCATGTTGCGGTAGACGACGCCCTCCCGCTGCAGCACCTGCACGCTTCCTGGAACGAGGGCAACGCCGATGCCGCCGGACACCAGGCTGACGATCGTGTGCATCTGCCGCGCAGGGAAGAGCTTCGGGCTGAAGCCATGGCGCATGCAGACCGCGACGATCGCGTCGAACATCACGGGGCCCTGGTGCCGCTCGAATCCGAGAAATCGTTCCTGCGAAAGTTTTTCCAGTGCAATCCGACTGCTGCCGGCCAGCGGGTGCGACTCGGGCATCGCGACGACGAGCGGTTCGGCACTAACGAGCCTCGAGCCCAGCGTCGTAGGTAGGTCGGAGGTGCGCAGCACCATGCCGATATCGAGGCCGCCGCTCTCGACGTCGTGAATGATCTGATCGGTGGTGCCTTCCTCGAGCGTGAGTTTCACTCGCTGGTAATCCTCGGTGAACGCTCGCAGCGTCGTCGGCAGGAACGAGTAGGCCGGCAGGCTGATGAAGCCGATCGACAGCGATCCCATCAATCCCAGCGCGGCCTCTCGCGCGCGCTTGCGCATCGACTCGGCCGCGGCGAGCACGGCTCGGGCATCGCGCAACGCGTCTTCGCCGGCCCTCGTCAGCGCGATCCGACGTGAGGTTCGCTCGAACAACGTCACGCCGAGTTCTTCCTCGAGCTCCTTGATCGCGAGGCTCACCGGCGGTTGTGTCAAGTGAAGGCGCTCGGCGGCCCGCCCGAAATGCAGTTCTTCGGCCACGGCAACGAGGCAGCGCAGATGACGCATGTCCATCGATATGCTCCGTGTATAGATCGATCTAAATTCTAAACTTCCTTGGATTGAAGATCGACCCTAGAGTGCGTCCTCAGCCCGGCACAACGCTGCAGTGCAAGCCGGGAAAAAAGAACGAATGCAGCGCAGGAGACAGAGATGCCAGAACGTTTGCCGGGCCTGCCCAGGCCCCGCACGCTCATTCACCCGGGACCCGTCGGCGCGGTGCGCATCGAGCACAGGCGCGCCGAGCGAGGGCGTCATTTTCGCCTCTCGCTGCCTCAGGGTCGCTCCCTTTACGACGCGCTCGTCGAGGCGCTGGCGAGTGTCGATGTCCAGAACGCATCGATGACGCTGCTCGACGGCGACCTGGACGCGCTGAGCTTCTGCCTCGCGCTGCCCGACGACACCGGCCGGGTCGTCGCTACGTACGGCAAGCCGCATGTCGTCGGGGCTGCCCGCTTCATTTTCGGTAACGCCACGCTGGGCAAGTCGAACGCCGGCACGCCGGTCGTCCACTGCCACGCCGTCTTCCGCCTGCAGGATGGAAGTGTCCGCGGCGGCCACGTGCTGACCGAGAAAACCATTGTTGGCCGAAGCCCGGTCAAGGTCGTCGCGACGGCGCTCGATGGCTTCGACTTGCGCATTAGCTACGACGAGGAGACCCGCATGCCGCTACTTCGCCCAAAGTCGGAGGCCCAGCATGGCTGACATTCGCATGGTTGAAAGTGGCCGCATGGGCCGCGTGGCCTACGGCCGGATCGCCCCGAACGAGGATCTGGTGCAAAGCGTCGAAAAGCTCTGCCTGGCTCAGGGCTTCCGTAATGCCTTCGTGCGTGGCGCGCTCGGCAGCCTCGTCGACGCCTGCCTGGCGAAATCGGACGGTTCCTGCCAGGTGATTCGTGGTCCCGCCGCGGAGATCGTCAGCCTTGCCGGCGAAGTCCGTTCGCAGCCCGACGGCTCGCTGCAGGCGGCGCTGACGGGAGTCGTCGTCGACACCAACGGTCTTGCCTATGGCGGCCCGTTCGTCGCTGGAGCGAACCCAGTTTGCGTGACCTTCGAAGTGACGCTCGAAGAGTGGCTACCTGAAACCGAATCCTGATTTCCAATCACCGACTGCTGACCCTCATGACCACCCAAAACAATTTCCGCGTTGCCGTCGTCACCGGAGGTGCCCGCGGCATCGGCCGGGCGATCGGCGAATGGTTCCTCCGCCGTGGCTACAAGGTCGCATTGATCGACCGTGACCGCGAGACGCTGGATCGCACGGTCGCGGACCTGGCCCAGCCCGACGCGGTGCTCGCCGTCCATTGCGATGTGTCCGATGCGGCGCAGGTCGAGCGCGCCGCGGCCGATGTGATCGCCAAATTCGGTCGCGTCGATGCGCTGGTGAACAACGCCGGCGTGGCCGTGTTCAAACCGGCGCTGGAAACCTCGTTCGAGGAGTGGCGCACGGTCATGGCCACGAACCTGGACGGTTCGTTCCTTTGCACGCAGGCGTTCGGAGCTTTGATGGCGGGCAACGGCGGCGGTGCCGTCGTCAACATCGCATCCATTTCCGGGCTGCGGGCCAGCACGCTGCGCGTCGCGTACGGCACCAGCAAGGCGGCGCTGATCCACATGACGAAGCAGCACGCGGTCGAACTCGGCAATGTCGGCGTGCGCGTCAACGTCATCTGCCCGGGCCCGGTCGAGACCGAGATGGCCAAGCTCGTGCACAGCGTTGCGATCCGCACTGACTATTACGACGCGATCCCGCTGGGCCGCTACGGCACGACCGACGAGATGGCCAACGCGGTCGGCTTTCTGTGCGGCGAAGAATCCAGTTTCATCAACGGGCAGGTGCTGGCGGTCGATGGCGGATTCGACGCGGCGGGTGTAGGCCTGCCGACGCTGCGGCGGCGCATCGCCGAGAACGGACAGACGCAGGTCTGACCTCACCCATTTCGAACACATCGCAAGGATCACAGACATGAATCAACCGTACATCATCGGCTGGGGCCACACCCGCTTCGGCAAGCTCGACGCGGTCGACCCGGAACAGCTCATTCGCGAAGCGGTCGAGCAAGCGCTGCAAACGGCTGGACTCCAGCCGCGTGACATCGACGGCATCTTCGTCGGCCACTTCAATGGCGGGTTTCTGCCGCAGGACTTCAGCAGTGCGCTCGTCGCACTCGCGTTTCCTGAACTGCGGCACGTTCCCGCGGTGCGGACTGAAAATGCCTGTGCCACCGGCTCCTCGGCGATCTGGGCCGCGCTCGACGCCATCGAGGCGGGACGCATCAAGAGGGCGCTGGTGGTCGGCTTCGAGGTCATGAATGCGGTCTCCGGCGCGAAGGTGGCCGAGACTCTGCTTCGCTGCTCATACGTGAAGGAAGAAGCCAGCACGCCCGCCGGATTCGCCGGCGTGTTCGGCAACATCGCCGGCAGCTACTTCGAGCGCTTCGGCGACCAGAGCGATGCGCTGGCAAGCATTTCGGCGAAGAACCACGCCAACGGGGTGCACAACCCGTACGCGCACATGCGGCGCGACCTGGGCTATGACTTCTGCCGCAATCCCTCGGAGAAGAACCCGTTCGTCGCTGGCCCGCTGAAGCGCTCCGACTGCTCGCTCGTGTCCGACGGTGCCGCTGCACTGGTCATCGCGGCCGAGCCGAGCGGCAATGCGACCGTCACTCCGGTGCGCTGGAGATCGCGGACCCAGGTCAACGAGTTCCTGCCGCTGTCGCGCCGCGACCCGACGAAATTCGAGGGTGCAGCGCTAGCCTGGCAGCGGGGAATGAAGGCGGCCGGTGCCTCGCTCGACGACCTCGGTTTCGTCGAGACGCACGACTGTTTCACGATCGCCGAACTGCTCGAGTACGAAGCCATGGGCCTGGCAAAGCACGGGGAGGGTGCGCGGGTCATTCTCGACGGCGTCACGCGCCGCTACGGCAAGCTTCCCGTCAATCTGTCCGGCGGCTTGAAGTCACGCGGTCATCCGATTGGGGCGACCGGGGTGTCGCAGCATGTGATGGCCGCGATGCAACTCACCGGCACGGCGGGCGACATGCAGGTCGGCAGCCCGAAGCTGGGCGCAGTGTTCAACATGGGTGGTGCCGCGGTGGCCAACTACCTGAGCGTTCTGGAAGCGGCATGAACTCGCCGGACCGTATCGAAGCGCTCATGACGCAGAGCAGTACCGAGGGACAACCGATGAACCAGCCACAAGTCACCAATCTGTCGATTCTGCTTGCGCAGACGGCAGCGCTGTTCCCGGACCGACCCGGCCTGATTCAGGGCGAGCAGGTATGGACCTGGAGCGAGATCAACGCTCGCGTCGATGCGTTGGTGCAGGGCCTGCGATCGCTGGGGGTGAAGGCCGGCGACAAGATTCTGGTGCAGTCACGCAACAACGCGCCGCTGTTCGAGAGTTGCTGGGCCGCGTTCCGCCTCGGAGCGGTCTGGGTGCCGACCAACTTCAGACTCACGCCGCCGGAAGTTGCCTATCTCGGCAGTTCCAGCAAGGCAGTGGTCATGCTGGCAGAGGACTGCTTCGCCGGACATGTGGACGCGGTGAAGTCGGCTTCGTCGAACCTGCGCCAAGTCATCACGATCGGCAAGCCGCGCGCAGACGAGATCGGCTACGAGAAGCTGGTGGCCGAGAACATCGGTGCGCCGACGGCGATGGCCGATGTGAATTCGGACACACCGCTCTGGTACTTCTACACCTCGGGAACGACCGGGCGGCCGAAGGCGGCGATGCTGACCCACGGGCAAATGGCCTTCGTCGTGACGAACCACCTCGCCGACCTCATTCCGGGAACTGACGAGAACGACTGCTCGATCGCGCTGGCCCCACTGTCGCACGGCGCCGGAATCCACGCGCTGCTCAACGTTGCGCGTGGCGCGCCAACCGTGCTGCTGCCGTCGGACAAACTCGAGCCGCAGGTCGTCTGGCAACTCGTCGAGAAGCATCGCGTGACCAATGCTTTCACGGTGCCGACGATCGTCAAGATGCTGGTCGAGGATCCGGCGGTCGATCGGTTCGACCACAGCTCGCTGCGCTATGTGATCTACGCCGGCGCTCCGATGTACCGCGCCGACCAGAAGCGTGCGCTGCAGAAGCTCGGCCAGGTGCTCGTGCAGTATTTCGGGCTCGGAGAAGTGACCGGATGCATCACGGTTCTTACGCCGGCGATGCACGCTGTCGACGACACGGACCCGAACGCCAACATCGGCTCGTGTGGGCGGCCGCGCACTGCCATGCAGGTCGCGATTCTCGACGAGAACCTGCAGCCGGTTCCGGTCGGCACCGTCGGCGAGATCTGCTGCCGCGGGCCGGGCGTGTTCGCGGGCTACTTCAACAATCCCGAAGCAACGACCAAGGCGTTTCGCGGCGGCTGGTTTCATACCGGGGACCTCGGTCGCATGGACGCGCGCGGACTGCTCTACATCACCGGCCGTGAATCCGACATGTACATCTCGGGTGGATCGAACGTCTACCCGCGCGAGGTCGAGGAAGTTCTGCTGACGCACCCGGCAGTGGCCGAGGTGGCCGTGCTCGGTGTCCCGGACGAGAAATGGGGCGAGATCGGCGTCGCCATCGTCGTGGCGAGCCAACCTGGCCTGAGCGCCGAAATATTGCTTGCTCATCTGGAAGGCCGCTGCGCGAAGTACCGGTGGCCGCGCCAGTTCTATTTCTGGGACTCGCTGCCGAAGTCCGGCTACGGCAAGGTCACGAAGAAGGACATCCGCGCCCGACTCATCGAGCGCGGCGATCTGAAGGCCGTCGCCAGCTAAGGGCTCATCACTTAGAACAATCAAATTCATCAAACAAGGAGACAAGTCATGAACGTTACCCGTCGCACTGTCCTGCGTGGCGCAGCCGCCGCGGCAGCGCTCGCCATTCCGGTTCGCAGTGCCTTCGCGCAGAAGGCCGAGTTCACGTACAAGTACGCGAACAACCTGCCGCTGACGCATCCGATGAATCAGCGGGCCAAGGAGATGACGGACGCGATTCGCGCCGAGACCAAGGGCCGCGTCGACATCCAGGTCTTTCCGAACAATCAGCTCGGGTCCGACACCGACGTGCTCAGCCAGCTTCGCTCCGGCGGAGTCGAGTTCTTCACGCTCTCGGGCCTGATCCTGTCGACGCTGGTTCCGGCGGCTTCGATCAGTGGCATGGGCTTCGCGTTCAACGACTACCCCAGCGTCTGGAAGGCGATGGACGGCGAACTCGGCGCCTACATCCGCGGCCAGATCGGCAAGGCGAACATCGTCGCGATGGACAAGATCTGGGACAACGGATTCCGCCAGATCACGTCGTCGACCAAGCCGATCGCCGCGCCGGCTGACCTGAAAGGTTTCAAGATCCGCGTCCCGGTGTCGCCGCTGTGGACGTCGATGTTCAAGGCTCTCGACGCCTCACCGGCGTCGATCAACTTCGCGGAGGTTTACTCGGCGCTGCAGACGAAGATCGTCGACGGCCAGGAGAACCCGCTGGCGATCATCTCGACGGCGAAGCTCTTCGAAGTGCAGAAGTACTGTTCGTTGACGAACCACATGTGGGATGGATTCTGGTTCCTCGCCAACCGTCGTGCGTGGGACAAGCTGCCGCCTGACCTGCAGGCGATCGTCGCGAAGCACATCAATGCCGCGGCCGTGAAGGAGCGTGCGGACGTCGCCGAGCTGAATGCCGGTCTGCAGAAGGATCTGGCAACCAAGGGGATGGCCTTCAACCAGCCCAGCAGCGCAGCCTTCCGCGACCAACTGCGCAAAGCCGGTTTCTACAACGAATGGAAGGGCAAATACGGCGACGAGGCGTGGGCCATCCTCGAACGTTCTGTTGGCAAGTTGACATGAGCAAGATCCCCGAGCTCCATGCGGCAGGACCCGATCTCCGCCTGCGTGGCGGGGCCGGCGGGTCCAGCGCCCCGGCGGAGATCCCGGGGCATGGCCACGGCCTGCAGCCTTCGGGCTTCCATGACTCGCATGCCATCGTGCGCCTCGATCGTCGGCTTGGCTCGCTGGTCGACTTCGCCGCGGGCGCGTTGGTGCTGGCCGACATCCTGGTGCTGCTGGCCGGCGTCATCGCGCGCTTCGTGTTCCACCGGCCGCTCGTGTGGTCAGACGAACTCGCCTCGATGCTCTTCATCTGGCTGGCGATGCTCGGCGCGGTCATTGCACTGCGTCGCGGCGAACATATGAGCATGACCGCGGTGCTGTCCAAGCTGTCTCCAGAGCGTCGCGTGTTGTTCGATGCGATCAGCGTGTGTGCCTCGCTCGCGTTTCTGGCAATGGTGGCCTGGCCGGCGCTGGACTACGCCGCGGAGGAGCGCTTCATCACGACGCCGGCGCTCGAGGTTTCGAACGCTTGGCGTGCAGGTGCGTTACCCGTCGGCATCGGTCTGATGATTCTGTTTTCCATCCTTCGCCTGTTGAAGATTGCAGACTGGCGCACGGGCACCAAGGCGGCGGTGATCGTGATGACCCTGGTCGGCGCTTTTGCGCTGGGCCACGGCCTGTTCGAGGACCTGGGTCGGTTCAACCTGCTGATCTTCTTCGTAGGCGTCGTGGCCGCGGCTGTGTTCAGCGGAATTCCAATTGCCTTCGCCTTCGGCCTGGGCACATTCGGCTACCTCGCGCTCGGGACCGACACCGCATTGCCGGTGATCGTCGGCCGCATGGACGAGGGGATGTCTCACTTGATCCTGCTTGCCGTCCCGCTGTTCGTCTTCCTCGGACTGCTGATCGAAATGACCGGCATGGCCAAAGCCATGATCGCGTTCCTGGCAGGACTACTCGGCCATGTGCGCGGCGGGCTTTCCTACGTGCTGGTCGGCGCGATGTATCTCGTCTCCGGCATCTCCGGATCGAAGGCGGCGGACATGGCTGCAATCGCACCGGCGCTGTTTCCGGAAATGAAGCAGCGTGGCGCCAGCGAAGGTGACCTGGTGGCGCTGCTATCGGCGACCGGTGCACAAACGGAGACTGTTCCGCCCAGCCTTGTGCTGATCACGATCGGCTCGGTGACTGGGGTCTCGATTGCTGCCCTGTTCACGGGGGGCCTCGTTCCAGCGGTGGTCCTCGGTCTCCTGCTTTGTGTCGTCGTCTGGTTCAGATCGCGCAGGGAAGACCTGCGGCATGTGATCCGCCTGCCGCGCGCTCAGGTCGTGAAGTTCGGGGCCATCGCGCTGCCGGCGCTGGCACTGCCGTTCATCATTCGCGCGGCCGTCGTGGAAGGCGTCGCGACCGCCACCGAGGTCTCGACGATTGGCATCGTCTATGCCGTGCTGGCTGGCCTTTTCATATACCGACAGTTCGAGTGGAAGCGCCTCGGCCCGATGCTGGTCGCGACGGCTTCGCTGTCGGGCGCAATCCTGCTGATCATCGGGACAGCGACGGCGATGGCCTGGGGTCTTACGCAGTCCGGATTCTCACGCTCGCTCGCGCAGGCGATGGCTGCATTGCCCGGGGGCGCATCCATGTTCCTGGCCGTCTCGCTGGTGACCTTTGTCGTGCTCGGGTCCGTGCTGGAGGGCATCCCCGCGATCGTGCTGTTCGGCCCGTTGCTGTTTCCGATCGCGCGCGAACTCGGAATTCACGAGGTTCACTATGCGATGGTGGTCGTGCTGTCGATGGGCCTGGGCCTGTTCGCGCCTCCGCTCGGTGTCGGCTACTACGCCGCCTGCGCCATTGGCCGGGTCCACCCGGACAAGGGCATCCGCCCAATCATCGGTTACATGCTCGCGCTGCTGGTTGGCACCATCGTTGTCGCGGCCGTGCCATGGCTGTCGATCGGCTTCCTGTGATGCGGGCGGCGAATTGAGCATTGCGACCCGTTGGGCGGACCTGCACATTGCCGCCGAACCGTGCGCATCCGATGAAGGAGGCGGCAACTGCGACCGTCGCATTGCTTCCGCGCAAGTTTTTGATATCACACCAAGCTGAACAAGGCGACACCATGACCATCTATAGCCTGCCCCCCTACGAGACCCGGATCGACGGCAGCGCCTATGTCGCGCCCGGAGCAATAGTGATCGGATGCGTCACCCTGGAACGGCGCTCGAGCGTCTGGTTCAACGCGGTGATCCGCGGAGACAACGAGCGGATCGAAGTCGGTGAGGACAGCAATGTCCAGGAGGGTGCCGTGCTGCACACCGACATCGGCTTTCCGCTACGCATCGGCAAGCGCGTGACCGTCGGGCATCAGGCGACATTGCATGGTTGCCGGATCGGAGACGGGACAATGATCGGTATCCAGGCCACGGTCATGAATGGCGCCGAGATCGGAAAGAACTGCATCGTCGGCGCCGGGGCGCTCGTTACCGAGGGCAAGATCTTTCCCGATAATGTTTTGATCGTCGGCAGCCCCGCCAAAGTCGTGCGCGAGCTCAAGGCCGAAGACATCAAGGGCATCGCGAACAACGCCAGCGAGTATGTGGAAAGGGCCCAGCGCTACAAGCTGACGCTGGAAGCGTTCGCCTAACGAGGTAGGAGGGCGGACAGCCGCCCCTGCCGAACAGCTATTCGGCGGATTCCGGTTTGGCCGGGCGGGGCCGGACCAGGCTCGCCAGGTAGCCGGCGACGCGCGCAGGCTGCAGCAGCAAGCTGTAGCCGAAGACGTACACGAGCAGCCCGCCGACATTGCGCCGGACTTTCAGGCCGTGATCGTTGAACATCGAGCGCATCACGAAGAAGATCACGAGGTTCAGCAGCAATACCGCCGGCAACAACGTCAGCACCATCGGACCCATCAGCAAGTGGCTGCTGTAGGCGATCGACAGGATCACGCCCGGGATGAAGCCGAGCGTGAATGCGAGGTCGGTCCACGGAAACAGCAGGTGCCAGACGACGAACAGCATCGAGGTGCGGCGGCGCTTGACGAGCTCGCCCGGCAGCTCCGCCAGCGCGCGCAACGTCACGCGTGCGTGCCGCATGCGCTGCTGCAGGAACGACTTGACGTCGGCGGGGACGATGATGAAGCAGCACGCGTCCTCGGCAAAGCCGACGCGCCAGCCTTTTTGCAGCATGTCCCAGGTCAGTAGCACGTCTTCGGCCACGTCAGAGCGCCAGCCGCCGAGTTCCTTCAGCGCCACGCGGTCGTAAATCGTGAACGCCGCTTCGGCGACCACCGTGCCCTGGTAGCGCGACTGCATCCGCTTCATCGACGCCAGGCCGTGGAAGTAGTCCCACTCCTGCGCGCGGGTCAACCAGTTGTCGCGTGAATTGCGTACCAGTACGCAGCCGGAGATCGCACGCACGTCGGGCTCGGCCGTCATGTAGCGCTCGACCATGCTCCACAGCGCATCGCCGAACAGGATCGCGTCGGCATCGAGCGTCACCACGAGGTCATGCTGGGCCGACTCGAGCGCGCGGTTCATCGCGGCCGCCTTGCCGCGGTTGCGGCTCTGACGCAGCACCTTGATCCAGCGGTAACCCATGTCGTGGACGATCTGCGCGGTGCGATCGGTCGATGCATCGTCGATCAAAATCACTTCGAACGGTCCGGGGTATTCCTGGCGTCGGATGCTTTCGATCGTCTGCGCAATCGATTGCGCCTGATCGCGCACGTACATCAGCACCGACAGCGCCGGGTAGCGGGCCAGCGCACGTCGCGGCGGGCGCTTATCGAGCAGCAGACTCGCGACGATGAACATGTTCATCGTGCTTGGTATCAGCGCCAGTCCGCCGGTGAAAAAAGTCGCGGCCACGATGCCCACTGCATCGGCCAGTGCTTCGAACCAGAACGACGCGGCCCATACGGTGAACCCAAACCAGAGCGCAGTGACAGCCGTCACTGCGATCAGGCGGCGGCGCTGGGCCGGCTCGGCGTGGCGCAGCCGCGGCAGGTCGATCAATGGTGCGCGTGCCGGGGCCTGTGGGGCAGGGGTCTCGCGCGGCACCGGTTTTGCGGATGGCCGCGGCATCGGATTCGCCGTGCCTGCTTCTGGCGGCGCCGCGCGCGGGCGCGCGCGCTGCTGTGATGCGTCCCGAGCGTTCATCGTGGTCCCCCTGCCAGAGCGCCGGCGCTAGCGCACGCCCTCGGAAGCGCGGCGAACCTCAAATTCGCGCTTCGCCTTCACGTACTCGTTGACGCACTCGACCGTTGCGGAGCTCGAATCCTTGCAGGCGGCTGAAGGCTTGTAGAAGCGCTTCCACGCTTCTTCGCTCTCAGTGGCTGCGCGCTGCGCCAGTTCCACGGCCGCGCGTTTGCGCGCCATTTCTTCGCGCTCGGCACGGGCCCGCGCTTCAACTTCGGCGTCCGCAAGCAGGCTCGCGCGCTTGGACTTCTCGGCAGCCTCTTCGGCAGCGATGCGCTCCTGGTCGGCGCGCTGCTGGGCTTCGCGTTCGGCGTAGGTCGGCTGAGCGGGCTTTGCACGGGCGGCAGCCGCGCGCGCCTGTGCCGCGGCTGCGACGGCCGCGCTGGCCTCCGCATTCGATCCTGCCGATTCAAGCCATTGCATGGCGAATGCGCCGAGCAGCAGCGCAAGGCCGCAGCCGATCACCACGAAGTGATTGACGGGCCGGTCCGTACGCCGGCTCGCGGACGGATTGGCGTTCTGGCGCGGATTC
>DATEZE010000154.1:0-21144 GCA_035255845.1 Burkholderiaceae bacterium
GGCTGGAGCGGCGGTGGTGGCTGGGGCGGAGGTGGCGGAGGAGGCGGTTGGAGCTCTGGCGGCGGCGGCGACTTCGCCGGCGGCGGTGGCGGCAGCAGCTGGTAACGCAAGATGGACATCGGACGCACGCTGCGACATTGGGTCACGACACCTGGCTCGGTCCGTCGCGCCTTTCCGGAGGCCGTGCTGCAGAGGATCCGGCAGGCCATCGTCGAGAGCGAAGCCATGCACAGCGGCGAGATCCGCTTCGCGGTCGAAGCTGCCTTACCGATGAGCTACCTGCTTCGCGACGCGCCGGCACGCGAGCGCGCACTGATGATGTTCGCGAAGCTGCGCGTCTGGGACACCGAGCACAACAACGGCGTGCTGATCTACGTGGCGTTGGCCGACCACCAGATCGAGATCGTTGCCGATCGCGGCGTAGCGCCCCACGTGTCAGTGGAAGAGTGGAACAACGTTGCCGCAGCGATGCGCGACGCATTCCGCGCACGGTCGTTCGAGGCCGGTGCGATCGTGGCCGTACAGGCTGTCGGCGCGCTGCTGGCGCGGCATTTTCCGCTGGCCGCGGGCGAGCGCAATCCGAACGAGCTGCCCGACGAGCCGACTGTCCTCTAGCCCGCCGCGATGGCGTACTTATGTCGGCAAGGCAGATCACAACGTGGACTTGCCGGCATAGGCGTTGACGATGTCGCTGCTCGAACCTGAAGGTCTGTGGGACCGTGTGCGCCGCCGCTGCGAACGCGATGACGCGCTGCTTCTGCTCCTGCTGATTCCGCTGGCCGGCGCGCTCGGCGTGGCACTTGCGGCCGAGGCCGGTGTGCGGCTCTTCAATACCGAATGGAATCCGGTCCTCGGCTATTCTGCACGGCCCGACAATGAGGGATCGCGCGTCGGACTGCTCTGGCTTGCACTGGCACTCGCCCCCTTCGTGCAGGCGGTCGTCGGCACGCTGGTGCTGCCGTTGTATCAACGTCCACGCCGCTGGCGGACAGCCCTGGCCGTGTTCGTCGTCGGCTCGGTGCCGCTTTACGTCGCAGGATTGTCACTGTTGCTGCTGCCCGGCATCCTGGTAGTTCTCGTCGCGTTCTTCATCAGCATCGCCTGGTGGACGACAGGAGCGTATGAATTGCTCGAGGTGCCGCGCGGCGAAGGCGCGGAATTCGTAACTGTCAGCTTGCTCGGCGCGAGCTCCGCGCTGTTCCTCTGCTCGACCGCGTTCCCGTTCTGATGAGTCGAGTGCGTGCGACGTAAGACGCGCGCCTGCCACGCGACAAAACGGCCCGAGATCCGAAAGGAAAGTTGATGTCGATCAGCATCCGCTCAGCGCGCAGCCACGCCCCGGAAACGAATTCGCCACTCTGGCCGGTGGCTGCTTTTGGTGCCTCGAAGCCGTGTTCGAGGATGTCGAGGGCGTCGTCGACGTCGAATCCGGCTATACCGGAGGCAACTCGGAGCGACCCAGCTACCGGCAGGTCTGTGAAGGCACGACCGGCCATGCCGAAGTGGTCCGCATCGAGTTCGACCCGGCTCGCATCAGCTATCGCGAGCTGCTGGAAATCTTCTTCTCGATCCACGACCCGACAACGCCGAACCGTCAGGGCAATGACGTCGGCATCCAGTATCGGTCGGCGATCTACCTTCACTCATCCGAACAGCGTAGCGTGGCCGATGACGTCATTCGCGAACTCGAGTCGCATCTCAAGCATCCGGTCGTCACCGAAGTTGTCGATGCCGGCACCTACTGGAGGGCCGAGGACTATCACCAGGAGTACTTCCGCAACAATCCAGCACAGGGTTACTGCATGTTTGTTGTCGCGCCCAAGGTGGTGAAGTTCAGGAAGACGTTTGCGGCGAAACGAAGGAAATCGGCTGGGGATTAGCCGCAATCCGCGATGTAAGCGCTGACGCGTGTCGTTACCATCCCCGGGGTCAATCACGGGGAGGATCGACGATGCGCTTCGGAAAGTCACTGGCGGCAGTTTGTGCCGCACTGACCATGGGTCTGGCGTCGGCACAGGATGTCGGCAAGGCTGCACCCGCGTTCGACCTGCCGTCTTCCGTCGCGCAGAACGTGCGCCTGGCGGAATTGAAGGGACGGGTCGTCTACGTTGATTTCTGGGCGTCGTGGTGCGCACCGTGCAAGCAGTCGTTCCCGTGGATGAACGACATGCAAGCCAAGTACGGTGCCAAGGGTCTCACGGTCATCGGCGTCAACGTCGACAAGAAGCGCGAGGATGCCGCCAAGTTCCTCGAAGGCACGCCGGCCAAGTTCACTGTTGCGTATGACACCACAGGCAAGGTGGCCGAGGCCTATCAGCCGAAGGGCATGCCGACGTCGTTCCTGATCGGACCTGACGGTGTGGTGCGGGCGATTCATGTCGGATTCCGCGACGGTGATCGCGATGAACTCGAGAAGCAGATCGCGGGCGCGCTTTCGGGTCGCAAGTAAGACAAAGGGGATGACGATGAAGCGCGTGTTGCTGGTGGTAGCTGCCTGCGTGCTCGTGACGGCTTGCGAGTCGATGCCGAAGGTGCAGCCTTGGCAGAAGGGCAATCTGGCCAAGCCTGAAATGGCGTTCGACCCCGACACGCTCGAGTCGCGCTTCGCCGATCACACCTATTTCAGCAAGGAAGCGGCATCCGGCGGCGCCGGCGTCGGCGGTGGCGGATGCGGGTGCAACTGAACATCATGCAGAACAAGACCCGTACTCCGGCGCGCTCCATTCTGGCGGCCGCCCTGGCGTTGCCCGGCCTGCTGCCGGGCACATCGCAGGCCCAGGTGACCGCGCCGAACGCGACGTTGGTGCAGTTCAAGTTCCTGTACTACAAGGACTACCAGCAGTCGGGCGACCGCATGACGATCAAGTCGCCGGCGCTGTACCTGCTGACTCCGATCGTCGACGACTGGGTCTTCGAGATCGGTGCGGTCTATGACAGCATCTCAGGCGCATCGCCGTACTACCACACGACGCTGTCCGGCGCATCGGGCAAGGGCATCCAGGACGGACGCACGGCCGCCGATGTTACGTTCACCAAGTACTTTGCGAATCGCACCTCGGTCGCGGTGCGAGCCGCGTATTCCGACGAGAATGACTACCGCTCGATCGCGGGCGGGGTCACGATCCGGCACGCGACGCCGGACCAGAACACGACATTTACGCTCGGCGGCGGTTATTCCGGCGATCAGGTTTTCCCGACCGTCGGAACGCCGCAGACTTACTACAAGCGAACGTACGACGCGATCGTCGGTGTGTCGCAGGTTTTGACGCCCAACGATACCGCGCAGCTGAACTTCTACCACGCGTATCAGAGCGGCTACCTGACCGACCCTTACAAAGCCTACTACGGCGTCGACAACCGTCCGACCACGCGCAGCCAGAACGCCGTGCTCGCGCGCTGGAACCATTACTTCGATTGGGCCGACGCGACTCTGCGCACGTCGTACCGCTACTACCACGACGACTGGGAAATCTCTGCAAACACGCTGACCCTCGATTGGGCGCAGACGCTGCCGGGCGGATGGGTGCTGACTCCGGGCCTGCGCTATACGGCGCAGAGTGCTGCGTTCTTCTACTTCGACCCCGTCTACGATCCGCTGCTGGGTGCGCCGTTCCCACCGGGCTACCTGCTGAATCCGACTGCGTTCTACAGCGAGGACCAACGCCTGTCGGCCTTTGGTGCGATCACTGCTGGTCTGAAGGTGTCGAAGGCATTCGCCGGAGGCTGGATCATCGATGGCAAAGCCGAGTTCTACGAACAGCAAGCTGGCTGGCGCCTTGGTGGGGACGGCAGCCCCGGTCTGGAAACGTTCAAGGCGCAGATATACCAGGTGGGTGTGACGCGTAAGTTCTGACGGTCCTCGTGTACGCGACCGCTGCGCGGTCGCACGTGCACTCGGACCGAGACGGCAAGTCAGTCGGCTGAGCTTCGGAACGGCCGTGCGCTCAGCCGACCTTCAACCGCAGCGCTCCCCCCGACCCTCCCTCCACGAGGGAGGGACTAGAGCCGCGTCTGTGCGTCGGCGTCTCGTACTCGCATGCTGCCGTAGATCAGTAGCATCGCGCCTGTCGTGATGCCCGCTCCCTTCATCTTCGAGTTCAAGGCGATGGCCTCGCAGTGCGAGGTGCGGCTGCACGCACCTGACGGCGTGACCGCGCAGGCATGGGCCGACGCGGCGATCGCCGAGGTCCGGCGCATCGAGACGAAGTACTCGCGCTATCGCGATGACAGCGTCACTACGGCGATCAACCGCGCCGCGGGCCAGTCGCCGCTCGCGGTCGACGCGGAGACCGCCGGTCTGATCGACTTCGGCGCCGCGCTGCACGCGCAGAGCGAAGGCCGCTTCGACCTGACCAGCGGTGTGCTTCGGCGCGCGTGGGACTTCAAGTCGCAGCGACTCCCGTCGCAGCAGCAACTCGATGAGCTGCTGCCGCTGATCGGCTGGTCGCAGGTCGCGTGGGATGGCGTCACGGTGCACCTTCCGCGCGCAGGCATGGAGATCGATTTCGGCGGAATCGGCAAGGAGTACGCGGCAGACCGCGCCGGCGCCGTGTTGCTCGAACATGGCGCAGTGCACGGACTTGTGAACCTCGGTGGTGACGTGCGAGTCATCGGTGCTGCGCCCGACGGCAGCCCATGGCGCATCGCGGTGCAGAACCCGCGCGCCGAGCCGGGCGAGACACTGGCGAGACTCGACGTAGCGATGGGCGCACTGGCTACGTCAGGTGACTATGAGCGCTACATGATCGTCGACGGCCGGCGCTACTGCCACGTGATGGACCCGCGCACCGGCTGGCCCGTGAGTAGCTGGCAGTCGGTATCGGTGGTCGCTCCGCTTGCGATCGCAGCGGGGGCCTGCGCGACGGTCGCCATGCTGCAGGCGGTCGAGCCGGCACTCGCCTTCCTTCAGTCGCAGGGCGTTCGGTATCTGGCGATCGATGCCGACGGGAACCGTTACGCGGCGTGAGCGTGGCGACCGCCGTTGCGGAGCAGTGCGCCCGACAACGGGCTCAACTTTGGCTTTCGCCGGCTCGTGCATCGCGCGAAGATCCTGCACAACCAGGCTCGACTGCGCGAAACTGACCCCCGCGGGTCTGGCTTCAATCGGTCAGGTCGGCGGTTTCAGCGCGTTCGGAGACTCGCGGTGTTTCAGTGGGTGCGACAGTTGCCCGGCAGTCCGGGCATTTTCCTGACCTTTGACGACGGACCCGATCCGGACGTAACGCCGCGCCTGCTCGATCTGTTCGATGAGTTGGCGGTGCGCGCAACCTTTTTCGTCATCGGGGAAAAGGCGGCGCGCCATGGGCCGATTCTGCGTCGGATGCTCGCCGCGGGGCACGCGGTCGGCGATCACTCCTGGGATCACACGTACTGCCGTTTCTTTCAGGCACGGTCGCGACTCGAAGCCTGGATTCGGCGCTCGCAGCAACAGCTGGAGGATTTAACCGGGCGCCCCTGCTTCGGCTTCCGATCGCCCGCGGGAGTCACGACGCCGCCACTGATCCAGACCTTGCGCATGCTCGACCTGCCTCTGGTGCACTGGAACCGGCGATACTTTGATACGCGCTTCGCCTTCACGCCGGCCAAAGCGCGGGGTGCCGCTGAGCGCCTGCACGCGGGCGACGTCGTGCTGCTGCACGACGGTAATTCGAGAGCACCCGGTCAACTCATCGAGGCGGTGCGCGTGTTGGTACAGCAATGGGCACGGTGCGGCAGCTTCGAGGTGTTTCACTGAACGGATCGAGCGGGCCGCGCACGCGTCCGCTGTTCTCGGTCGCCGCCGGGCGGTTCACCCGACGATGGACTTCGCCAGCTCGATCAGCGACAACGGCGCACTGCCCTCGGCCTTGTTGTTGGCAATGATAAAACTCGGCTGACCGCTTTTTTGCGCGACGTGCACGAGGTGCACCAGCGTGCCGCGCGTGGCGATGTCCACATCGATCAGCCGATCGAACGGCGCATAGCGATTCTTCGCGTCGTCGTAGCGGAAGCCGGAGTGCAGGTTCCAGCGCACGACGAGCGGACCTTTCAAGCGCCAGTCGTCACCTTCATCGTCGGTCGCATCGAGCCCGCGCAGGGCCGCGCTCTGCCGCGCCGCTGCGGGCATGCGGGCGTGCACACCGACCGTCAGTCGCGCGCCGGACTCGCGCAGCATGCGCACGAAGCGCGGCGTCAGCAGCTCGGCGTTGCGCAACTCGACGGCATAGAGCGGCTGCAGCTCGCCGACACGGGATGGAAGCGCGGTGAGGAAGGCGCCGATGCGCTCGATCGTTGCCGGTGCGGAATCGGCGCTGGTCATTTCGGCCGGCAGCGGCGGCAGCTGGAACAGCAGCGGGCCCGCGTGCTGCCCCAGGCCCTCGAGCGCGGGCCGCACGAACTGCTCGCCGGCAATCGCGGCGTCGAGAAAGTGCGGGTTCGATTGCAGTGGCGCGCCTCGCTCGCCGCGCTGGATTGCATCGGTGACCAGCGCCGGCGCTTTGACCAGGAACCTGAATGACTCGGGCACCTGGCTGGCATAGCGCGCGAACTCGTCGCGCGGCATCGGCTGGTAGTAGCCGCGGTCGATGCCGACCATCCGCAGCAGCGGATGCTGCGCATACGCCGAGAGCCCGTCGCGGGCAAGCAGCGATTCGCTGCAGGCATCGGCATACACCAGTCCCTGCCACCCCGGGAAGCTCCACGAAGAGGTGCCGAGGAACACGTCCTGCGGCAGTCGCCGACCCAGCCGCTGCAGCGCCTCGCCCACCGCGGCCGGTCGCACGCGCATGACTATCGGATCCGGCGATGGCGCGTCGTCGAATAGGGAGTCCGTCATGGGCGCGAAAGTGTACGCATCGCTCCCGTCGCCGCACGCCACTCCGAGCACGCGTACAGCCGGTTCAGCGGGGCCGCCAATGCAGACCTTGGGCGGGTGCAGTCACTATTGACCGCTGCGAGAGGCTCGTTGCGGCAACTTGCGACCGCCGCGATCACGTCGTTCTCAGCTCTGCTTCAGTTGCTCGATCACCGCTTCGGTATCGAGCGAAAGCTGCATCGCGCGCGTGGTGGGTCCGGGGCTTGGATCGAGCGGCAGGCGCAAAAAAATCATCGTGCCGGCACCGGGCACCGACTCAACCTTCAGGAACGCGGCGATGCGCGCCGCGCGGCTCTTCATGTTCTGCAGGCCACGGCCCGCGATATTGCCGGTCGCGGCCAGCCCGCGGCCGTTGTCGGTGATGCGGATCGACAGCAACTGTGAGTCGCCGTCGCGATCGACACCGAGCGTGACTCGAACCACGCGCGCGCGACTGTGCTTGATCGCGTTGGTCAGCGCCTCCTGCGCGATGCGCAGCACCGGCAGCACTGCGTTGGGATCGATGTCGACCTCTTCGGGCAGGTTGCGCGCGTCCCATTGCAGTTCCATGCCGGCTGCTCTCAGCCGCGGCTCCATGCGGAAGCGCATGTTGCCGAGCGCGGACAGCAGGTCGGAGTCGTCGGCCGCGAGCGCGTCGATTGCGAGCCGCATGTCGTCGATGGACTCGCGCAGGATCTGCGCCACCTGCTCGTTGGTCATCGCGCCGCGCTCGACCAGCATCAGCGAGGACAGCAACTGCGAGCCGAGCCCGTCGTGCATGTCCTGCATGATGCGCTGGCGTTCCTGTGCGCTTGCCTTGACGCGCTCGCTCTCGCGCAGCCGGTCGAAGTTGCGCTTCAGCAGCTGCTCGCGCTCGTGGATGCGGGTCTCGAGCTCGCTGTTGGTCTTCTCGACCTCGGCCAGCGAGCGCACGAAGCGATCGATCAGCGCGGCACCCAGTGCGACGACCAGCAACGGGGTCGCGACGTTCAGCAGTGCTGGGCTGGCAAACGGCAGAACTCCGATGCCGACGAGAAAGTCGTGGACGGCAGCGGCCAGCGCGACGATCAGCGCGCCGACGATGAATCGCAGCAGCAGCGCATTCTCGGACAGCGCGCGACGCGCCAGCGAAAGGACGCCTAGCGCGAGCGTGCCCAGCATGATGCCTTGCCAGAGCGGGCCCACCGTCAGGTCGAAGCTGTCGCCGGAAAGCAGATAAAGCAGCGGCCCCATTGCGGCCAGGATCCCGACGCCGATCTCGGCACGGCCGCGTTCGCGTCCACTCTGTCGCCACATCGTGATCGTCGCCAGCGCGGTGAAGGCCGCAGTGCCGAGGTAGAAGCCCCAGCGGCTGAGCGAATACGCCCCGGCCGAGAGCACCTCGAAAGTCGAGTCGAGCAACGACAGCGCCCAGAACGCCGCGATCAGCGACAACAGGCCCGACAGGCTCTCGCTCTTGCGGCGCACCCATAGCGCGGCAAAGCCGACTGCGAGCAGCATGGTCAGCAGCAGCGAGACCCAGCGCAGCGTGTGGCTGACGAAGAAACCGCGCCCGTAGCGCGGCTGCAGGTCCGCGGCGGGGCCGACGTCGATTGTGCCGACACCGTGCACACCGTTGCCGTAGGACGTGTAGATCAGCGCTTCATTGCGGCCAACGCGCAGGAACTCGGGCGGCAGATTGATCAGGTGCGGGCGGCGCCACCGGACGCGCTGGGTTTCTGAATCAACCGGCAGTTCGGCGATCATGTGGCCGTTCAGAAACAGCGTGCCGCCGGTCGGCAGCCGCTGCAGGAGCAGGCCCCAGCCTTCGGACGGAGTCTCCGTCAGATCGAACCCCAGCCGCAGCCACAGGCCCTGGCGCGCGCCACCGGATGCCGACCATCGCATCGGCAAAGCGTGCGATTGCCAGACCGTCTCGGATCCCGGCAGCGTGGCCTTCTGGCCCGCGACGAATTCGATGCTGCGGAGCTGAAGCAGCTCGTCAGCCCGGGCATCTGCCATCGCCACGATCAGCAGCAACAGCACGGCGAACAGCGCTCCACTGCGGCCGACCCACCGCAGGACAAGCCGCGCGCTCATTCCAACGTTACCCGCGCGCGAGGTCGTTGCGCTCAAGTGCGCAGTAATCCCATCTGGGTAGCCTCGTACACGGCCTCGCCGCGAGAGTGCACCGCGAGCTTGCGATAGATCTTTTTGATGTGGGCGGTAACGGTATGCGGCGAAATGCCGAGAATCTCGCCGATTTCGTTGAAGCTCATGCCTTTGGCGAGCAACTGCAGGATCTCGGTCTCGCGGGCCGACAGCGGGTTTTGTTCAGCGCCCTGCACGCGTGCCGGCGCGGCGCTGCCCATGCGGTTGCGGATCGCGCGCAGGACGCTGCGGGCCACGACCGGGCTGACCGGCGAGCCGCCTGCGCGCAACAGTCGGATGCAGGAGATCACATCAGCCGGCGCGGAGTCCTTGAGGATGTAGCCGGTCGCGCCGGCCTCGATCGACGAGACCACGTGCTGCTCGTCGCCGAAGACCGTCACGACCATGATGTCGACGTCGGGCTTCTTCTGGCTGACCTGGCGGATCAGTTCGATGCCGCTGCCATCGGGCAGGCCGAGGTCGATCAACATGACGTCGAAGCTTTCGCGGTCCAGGATTGCCTGCGCTTCGCGCTTGTTGGCGGCGACGCCGACCAGGTTCATGCTCGGCTCATTCTCGACGATTTGTACGAAACGGCGGCGGAACTCCGGTTCGTCCTCGACGATGATGATCGAAATCGGCTGCTCGCTCATCCAACCCCCCGGTCTGGCGTAACCCCGATCATAGCCGCTGAGGCGTGCGGCGCGATGCATCGAAGCGAGCGCCGAAAGCAGCGCACTTGCGGACCGTCAATCAAGGTGCTAGCCGCGCGCGTTCCCAGCCCGCCGCGGACCGGCTATAGCGCAGCCGATCGTGCAGCCGTGAAGGGCGTCCTTGCCAGAACTCAATTTCGGTCGGCCACAGGCGGTATCCGCCCCAGTTAGGCGGGCGCTCCGGGTTAAGCCCGTGCTTCAAGCCCATTTCCGCGGCCCTCGCCATCAGCCACGCCTTGCCGGCAATCGGCTCGCTCTGCGGTGAGGCCCACGCTCCGATACGGCTCGCGAGCGGACGGCTGCGGTAGTACTCGTCGGACTCGGCGGCGGCGATCTGATCGATGCGGCCTTCGATCCGCACCTGGCGTTCGAGCTCGACCCAGAAGAACAGCAGTGCGCCCCGCGGATTTTCGGCCAGTTCGCGTCCCTTGCGGCTGAGGTAGTTGGTGAAGAACACGAAGCCGTGTTCGTCGTAGCCCTTGAGCAGCACGACACGGGCCGACGGCGCGCCGTTGCAATCGGCGGTGGCTAGCGTCATCGCGTTGGGCTCGGGCAGTTGCGCGCGGGTCACTTCGTCCCACCAGCGCGTGAACTGGCGGATCGGGTCGGTGTCCGCGTGCTCCTCGTCGAGCGCGCCCTTCTTGTATTCGGTGCGCAGCCGCACGATCTCATTCATGGCGCGATTCTAGGCAGACGCGGCGACGCGCCACGTTGCTGGATCGATTCCGGCGCGCCGGGCCAGGCGCTCGAGGTGCGGGTCAACGATGCCATGTGTACGCAGCGCGCAGATCGTATTGACGAGGTAATCGAGGCTCGTGCCGTAGCGGCCGCAGCTGCCGCTCGTGAACACGTCGAGGATGCGCTGCTCATCGAGGCGCCCGGCGTAGTTCGGTGCGTCGCGCCGGACGACGAAGGCGACCGCATCGACGAAGGAGCCGTCGCCGAGCCGGCACTCGAGCGTGCGCGGCTCGTACGAGTTGGTCATCATTTCGCGCTGCCACAGCTGCGAAAACTGGCTGCGCACCGCAACCGCGGGCACTCGATACACGACTCCGGCGCACGATCCGCCACGATCGAGTCCGGCGACCAGCCCCGGGCATTGCGGCGTACCGCGGTTGATCCGGCTCCACAGGCATAAGCGTCGGTGGTAGCCGTGCACACGAGCCGGGGACCTGAGGTCGAACGACAGGTCCGGCTTCCAGATTAGCGAACCGTAGCCGAACACCCAGAGCGGCTGCGTGCGGTCCCAGCCGGAAAGAAATCCCTCGAGCGAGACCTCGAGTTCCTCGTAGCTCAGCCGGTGCGGCATGCCGAAGTCGGGGTTCATTCCTCGTCTGGCCCGTGACGCTCGACTCGCAGGCGTTGGCGCGCGCTCCATCCCCCTCCGGTCAGGGCGGTCGCCATCAGCCAGAACCCTGCCGCTGCGCCGAGCACGGAGCCAAAGGCACCGATGACCAGCGGCAGCACGACGTGACTGCTGTTCATGATCGTCGTTCGCAGGCCCAGTGCTTCACCGACACGGCCGCGCGGCGCCCTGTCGTGCAGCAGTGACATGACGTTCGGCTGCGCCGATCCGAGACCCAGTCCAAGCAGGAAAGCGACGCCCATCAATGGGGCCATGGTACTGAACAGCGGCATCAGCCCGAACGCCACCGCCGATACAAGCAGAGTGAATAACAGCACTTGCCACTCATGGTAACGGCGCGACAGTGCGGGCATCGCCAGCCGGATCACGAAAGTCGCGGCCGCGAAGCTGCCGAGCACCAGGCCAATCTGCGATGCGGCGAGGCCGACACTGTTGCCATAGACCGGAATCAGGAAGGATTGCATGTCCCAGCCCATCGAGATTAGGCCGCTGACGATGAGAATCGCGCGCACATCCGGATGGCGCAGCAGTTCGAACGGATCCGTCGATTCGACGGGACGCGCGTGCACATCGTGTGTGGGCACGCGGCGACGCTGCGTGACGAGCAGTACGAGGGTCACGGTCAGAAGTGCGAAGACCGCGGCAAAGGTGGCGCGATGACCGAACGCGTCGATCATGAAGCCGCTCGCCACAGGTGCGATCAGTCCAGACGTCGAGAACCCGAGCGCCAACAAAGAGAATGCGGCCGGGCGCCGTGCCGGATCGGCCAGCATCCCGACAAGATGCTGCGCGGTCATCTGCAGGTACATGAAGCCGGTGCCGAGCAGCGCTGCACCGACCAGAAGCGGCGCGACATCGGCGGTGGCGTACGGGAACACGGCGGGCAGCAACGCGCCGAATGTCATCAGCGTCGTGCCGAGCAGCATCGGCCGCAGCGGGCCGACGCGGTCGAGCCAGCGGCCAGCGCGCACCGCGAGCAGCGCCGGGATCAGAGCGAACAGGGCGATCACGACCCCGACGGTAAAGGCCGAGGCCCGATTTGACAGCGCGTACAACGACGAAGTGACGCGCGCGGCACCGAAAGCCGTGTGCGTCAGCACGACAAACACGATGATCCGCCCGAACCCGAGATGCTTCATGCCAGCTGTCCGGTGCGCTCGGGCGGCGCCGGCCGCCAGGCCACGAGTGCGACACCGGCGCAGGTGATCGCAATGCCGACCATCGTCAACAGCGTCGGCCGGACGCCGAACATCGCCCATTCGAGTGCGACCGCGATGATCGGTGTCAGGTAGAGCAGGCTGGTGACTCGCGTCGCCTGACCGCGGCGCATCAGCGTATGCAGCGCGTTGACCGCCAGGATCGAGGCCAGCACTACGAGAAACACGATGCTGGCGAGCAGCGGCCAGGCCCATTGAACCGGAAACCCCTCGACCAGAACCGCGAGCGGTGCGAGCACAACGAGGCTCGCGATGAACTGAACTGCGCCTGCCGCGCGCAGATCAACGACCGGGCAGAAGATGCGCTGGTACAGCGTGCCCGCGGTGATTGCCGCCAGTGATATTGATACTGCGGCCAAGGCTGGGAGCGTTAGAGCGCGCAGGTCGATCTTGTGCCAGACGACCAGCGCGACCCCGAGCAGTCCGAGCCCGATCCCGAGCCATTGTGGCGGCCGCGGCTGCTCGTTCAGCAGCGGCGCGGCGATCAGCGCCGTGATCAGCGGCTGTAACGCGAGGATCAATGCGGTGATCCCGGCAGACATCCCGAGGTACTGCGCATAGTGGCTGCCCCCCAGGTTGACCGCGTGCATCAGAAGGCCGGCGACGACGACATGGGCGATAAGCCGTCCACGCGGCCAGTTCGGCCGGGAGACAAGGGCCAGCGGCACGACGAGCGCGACGCCGAGGGCGAAGCGCAGCGTAAGGAACGTGAATGGTGGCGCGTACTGCAGGCCGACCTTGGTGGCGAGATAGCCGGATCCCCAGACCGTGACGAAAAACCAGGCCAGCCAGCGGCTGGAGTCGAAGGGTCGCGCTTCTTTCACGCCCGGATTCTTGCAGACGCGGGTCCGCGAGCTTCAGTCGCGGCCGCCGGCTATCGACTCAATTGAAAATTCAAATTTGAAAAGTGCCTTCAATAGCCCAAAACTAATGGCTGCAGGACGCACCGGCGTCCGCCATCCGATGACAAACCAGGAGCATGTATGAAGACCGTAGGGCAGAAGCTCGACCCATTCCGCGTCACCGGCGTGAAGCCGGGGTTCAATCAGCACGAAGAAAATGGCGCCAGCGCCTTCGAGGAGATCACGGAGAACTCCTTTCCCGGCAAGTGGAAGGTCATCTATTTCTACCCGAAGGACTTCACGTTCGTCTGCCCGACCGAGATCGTCGGTTTCGCCAGGCTCGCTGACGACTTCGAGGACCGCGACGCGGTGCTGCTCGCCGGATCGACCGACAACGAGTTCGTCAAGCTCGCATGGCGGCGCGATCACAAGGATCTCGACCGCCTGAACCACTGGATGTTCGCGGACACGACGGGCGCATTGGTCGACATGCTCGGCATCCGCGACGCCAAGGAAGGCGTGGCGCTGCGGGCGACCTTCATCGTCGACCCGGACAACGTCGTGCAGCACGTCTCGGTCAACAACCTAAACGTCGGCCGCAACCCCGAGGAGGTGCTGCGCGTGCTCGATGGGCTGCAGACCGACGAGCTGTGCCCGTGCAATCGCGCGGTGGGCCAGGCGACGCTGCAATCGGTAACGGCAACGGCGCACTAGGCGCCGAGCGGTTGGTCACCGGCGCTCCCGCGAGGAAACCCGGGCGGCCGCTGTCCCATGCACATCGACTACCCGACGCGGTCGACCCGCCGCGCCGGGATTATCAGAGAAGAGGAGTTGCACTTGGAAGCACTAAACGAGATCAAGCGGCTGATCCCCGACTACGCGAAGGACGTGCGGATCAACCTCGACAGCACAATCGCGCGATCTTCGCTGCCGGCGCAGGAGGCGCTCGGAGTCGCGCTGGCCGCGGCGTATGCGGCGAAGAGTCCGCGCCTGGTCACGGCATTCCGCGCCGCGCTTCCCGAAGTCGAAGCCAATGCGGCGGTGACCGCTGCTGCGCTGATGGCGATGAACAATGCCTGGTACCCGTACGTTGAAATGACAGGTGATGCCGAGTTGAAGGCACGACCGGCGCAGCTACGAATGCAGGCCTACGCGACGCATGGTGGCGTCGACAAGCGCCTGTTCGAACTGTTTGCGCTGGCCGCGTCGATCGTCGGCAAGTGTCACTTCTGCGTGCAGTCGCACTACACGCTGCTCAAGGAGTCCGGCACGAGCGTCGACCAGTTGCGCGACGTCGGCCGCATTGTTGCGGTCACGGCGGCGGCCGCCAACGCAATCGCGATCGAGTCCGAACAGATCGCGATGGCCTGAGCCGAGTGCGCCCCCGCGTGCAGGTGGCGGGGGCCTTCGATCATTGCGGCTGGTAGCCGCTCGACTTGATGATCCGCGCCCACGCCTGCGCGTAGGCGCGCTCCCGCGCTGCGAGCTGTGCCTGCGGCATCAGTCCGACGCTCAGGCCCCAGGCGATGAACTTGTCGCGCACTTCGGGCAGCGCAATCACCTTGCCAAGGGCTGCCGCGAAGCGGTCGACCTCGACCTGCGGCGTGCCCGCAGGAGCGAAGAACGCGTAGTACGGCACGTCCTCGAAGCCGGTGAGGCCGAGTTCGGCGAAGGTCGGCACCTCGGGCATCGCGGCCTGCCGGACGGCGCCGAGCACGGCGACGACTCGCATCCTTCCGGCCTTGTGGTTTTCGATGAGCTCGGGCACCGAGGCGATGCCCGCTGGAATCTGATTGCCGAGCATGTCGCCGATCATCGGCGCGCTGCCGCGATATGGGGCGGCGACCAGGTCGAGACCATACTTTTCGCCGAGGACCTTTACGAGGAACTCTGGGACCGACGCCGGTGCCGGCACGCCGATCGCCGACTTGCCGCCCTGATCGCGGACCCAGGCAACGTAGTCCCGGAACGTCTTCGGTGGCGTGCCGCCCGAGAGCGCGAGCGCGTTGACGAAGGTCGCGAAGCCCGCGACCGGGACAAAGTCGCGCGCAGGGTCGAATCCCGGGTTCTTCACCACCAGCGGCAGGATCGAGATCGTGTGGTCATGCGAGATGAAGTAGGTCGTGCCGTCGGGCGCGGCCGCCTTCAAGGCCTGCGCGGCGATCTGCCCGCCAGCCCCGGCCCGGTTCTCGACGATCACCGGAACGCCGAGCGGATCCTTCAAGTGCTCGGCCAGCGTGCGCGCAATGGCGTCGGTGCCTCCGCCTGCGGGGAAGCCGACAAGGATGCGGATCGGCTTGCCGGATTGCGGGAACGCGGTGCCGATCGACAGCAGCGCGATCGACAACAGTGCAAGCAGGCGCATCACACCAGTGCGCTTCATTTCGTCTCACCCTCTAAGACCTTGCTTCGGTCCGCGGATTATCCCGCTCGCAACCATCCTCGCGCATCAACGTGTCAAGAAATCCGACAGCGAGCGGCCAGTCGCAAAAGCGACCAACGGCGCTCTAGATCGGTGGACGCGGCGACTCACGGACACCTAGAATCACTCGCGGCTTGAGACAAAAGAAGAAGCCACCACGCGGGTCTGGAAGGATGCTCATGTCACTGCGGCTGATTGGAAATTTGAAACGCATTTTGACGACAGTGATCGTCGCGATGACGGCGGCCTACGCTGCACCGTCCAGTGCAGCAGTCATCATCGGGAGGTGGGATCCGTCCTTCGGTGCGGCTTTTCCGGATCTCGGTTGGCGCGGGGAAGCGACGTTCTTCGTCCCGGATGCGTGCCTCGCCAAATCGGGCTGGGTGTTCAACTTTGAGAGCTGCTCCAACTTCGGCATGAAGATACTCTCGGCCGACGTGGAGTTCTACAAGGTCAGCGATCCGACGAACCCCGCGTTCCAAGAGACGCTGGCGTTCGACGAACCGTCGTCGGTAGTTGAACGCATGAACATCGAGAATGGCGTTCTCGCGGGTCTTTTCGGTTCCTTTGATTACTCCGTGCCTTCGACGCTGCCGCTGGCTGGCGGCCCTTATACGGAATTCGTGTTGTTCTTCGAGGACAACATCGCGCGCATGGGGTTCATTTCCAACCCGCCCGATGGCGACGAGACGCGCGGCCGTAGCGACGCAAATGCGTTCATCACGTTCAGAGTTGTTCCCGAGCCCGGCAGTCTCGCGTTGGCGGTGATCGCGTTGCTGGCGACCTTCGCTGCCGTGAACCGCAGCTACCGGCGAACTCGCTGACCGTCCGCTGCAATTAGGCTGTCGCTAGACGCGCTTCGGTCGATTCAAGCGCGTTGGCGATCGCCTCTTCGATGTCCCAGGTGCTGCCTGTGTTCCAGGCATCTTCGGCGGATTCGCCCTGCACGGTCGCCCGATAGACCGCGACCAGTTCCGCCTGTCGTGTTTCTGCCCTGGGCGCTCGCGGTAACCCGAGCTTTTCTCGTGCGCGCTGCGTCGCTGCCGATAGGCGGATCGACAGCGCGGGTTGCGCTTCGAGCTGGCAAAGCTCGGCAACGTCCTCGAGGCAACCAAGCGTCTTGTCCCACATCTCGAATTTTCGGAATGCGCGTAATGCCTCAATGAGCCGGGCTCGCGCGGAAGCGGTGATGCCCGCGCGGAGGTCGCACTTGCCCAGCCACCGGATCGCGTTGGCCTCGCCACGCCGATCGGCGGCCTCGCGGCACAGTGTTAGTGACCGTTTGAACCAGAGCTCGGCGTCGCTCGACTCGCCACAGAAGAAAGCGACCTGTCCGAGGCGAAGTTCACACTCGCCCTGGGTTTCCTGGTGCTTGATCTCACGCGCTATCGAAAACGCCATTTCGAAATATGACTTCGCTTCCTGATCGTTGCCGAGGTATTCATCCACCTGACCAAGGTGCAACAGTCCGATGAGTTCGCCATGCCGATTTCCGAGTGCACGAAAGATTTGCAGAGCCTCGCGCTCGCCCTCGGCCGCTGCTCTCGTATCACCGGTGTGCAATCGGACGAGTGAAAGTGTCGACAACGCTGCAGCGATATCAAAGGGATTTCCGAGGCGCCGCCGCAGCACGAGGCATCGCTCGAGCATGTCACGGGCCTCGCCATAGTCGCTCTGGCTTTCCGCCAGGCAGGCGCCCACATTGAGCGCCCAAGCCTGCGCAATGTTGGATGCGGCAATCTTGGGCACGCCCAGGGCCCTGCGGACCAGTTGACGACCCTCGGTGGAATAGCCGCGCAGCATCCAGAACTGCATCATTTCAACGGCCATCTTCACCGCAATGAAAGGATCGGCGCTGCCATCGAGGGCAAACGACATTGCGCTCCGGACATTGTCGATGTCCGCTTCGACGCGCTGGACCCATTCGGCCTGCTCTGAACCCTCCATTCCGTCCCGAGCCTGCTTGGCCTTCGCAAAGAAGTGCTCACAGTGTCTCAGGCCGATGGGCGTCAGTTCGGCCTCCTGCTCCAGCTTCTCGCGTGCGTATTCCCGGATCGTCTCGAGCATGCCGTAGCGACCCACATTCTCGTGCTCGTCGAGCAGAACCAGCGATTTGTCGACGAGCGAGGCGAGAATATCGAGCACGTCATCGGCCTGCAGCGGATCGACTCCGCACACCTGTTCGGCCGCTTCGACGTCGAAGCCGCCAACAAAGATGCCGAGGCGCGCAAACAGCGTCCGTTCCGGCGGGCTAAGCAGGTCGTACGACCAGTCGACCAACGCCCGCAGCGTCTGCTGCCGCTCCTGCAGCACGCGCGCGCCGCCGGTCAGGATCTTGTAGCGATCCTTCAGCCGCGCGTTGATCTCCGCGACGGACAAGGAGCGGACCCGCGCAGCGGCGAGTTCGAGCGCCAGCGGGATACCTTCGAGTCGCGCCACCAGGTCGGCGACCTCGGTAGCATGGGCGGCGTCGAGGCTGAATGTCGGGTTGCTCTGGCGCGCACGCTCCACGAACAACCGCACCGCCGGAGATTGCATCAGCTGCTCGGGAGTTGCGCCCCGCGATGGCAGCGGCAGCGGGTGCAACGGGTAACTCTGCTCACCGGGGACGTGGAGCGCTTCACGGCTTGAAGCGATGATGCGCACTTGCGGCGCGGAGCGCAGGATGGCGTGGGCGAGGTCGGCGGCAGCCTTTACCAGGTGCTCGCAGTTGTCGAGCACGATCAGCGTGCGGCGCGACTTCAGGTGCGCGCAGACCGACTGCAGCAACGGACGGTCGGGCTCCTGCTGCACGCCGATCACCTGTGCCGCCTCGGAGACGACGAGTGCTTCGTCGCGCAGCGGCGCAAGGTCGATGAACCAGGCGCCATCCGGAAACAGGTGGATTGATTCGGCCGCCACCTGCAGTTCAAGGCGAGTCTTGCCCAGACCGCCCATTCCGAGCAAGGTCAGCAGGCGAACCTTGTGCAGAAGTGTCTTGACTTCGTCGAGTTCAGCTTCGCGGCCGATGAACGACGTCGACTGGTGCGGCAGATTGTTGGGGATGTCGCTCACCGGCATCCACCACTCGGCGGCACGCACGACACGGAACACTTTCTCGGTGTCTTCGGGAGCGATGCAGCGAGCGGCGGGCGGCGCGACTTCGAAGATCTCGATTGGATCGGCAACGCCCTTGACCATCCAGTGGCCGTGCGACTCGACCTTGAGCTCGGTGTTGCCGAGTGCGTCGCGCGCTTCAGTGGTGATCAGCGTCTGTCCGCCGCGCGCCAGCGACATCACGCGCGCCGCGGTCGGCTTCGCGAGCCCGTCCACCTCGAGCAACTTGGCGCCGAGGGTGACGTCGGCGGCGCTGTTTTCGCGCAGAAGCACCGGACCTACATGGATTCCTGCGCGCGCCCGCACCGGTGTGTCCATGGCGGCGAGCGCGGGGTGGTATGCCATCGTGAAGGCAACGGCGTCGACCGCCCGCTCGAACAACATCAGCATGCCGTCGGTCTTGTCGATTTCGCGACCGTGATGCCGCTGCAGCAGGTCGCGCGCGATGCGGTCGTGCGCGGCCCACACCTGCGCCATCGCCGTGTCGCCGATCGACTCGGCGAGCTTGGTGCTGTCGACCACATCGGTGAGGAGCAGTGCTCGGATTTCGCTCATCGGTCGCAAGCTGCGGGCGGCAGTGGCGTCATCGGCCGCTCGCAGGGTCATTCCGCATGTGGCCGCTCGCGCGATCGGCGGTGTCGTTGCGCCGGTCCGGCGCTCTGTGGAACGCGGCCCGAAGCTGCGCAGTGTAAATGCTGGCTGCGCTGCCGGCGTCCGGGATAGCCCCAAGGAGGGCTAGGCGTGCCGGACCAGCAGCAGCGGCACACGCGAATGTGCCATCACCCGCCTGGTGACGGAACCCATCACCGCCGCCCTGAATGCTCCGTAGCCGTGCGATCCCATGACCAGGATGTCGAGCTTCTTCTTCTTGGCGTAGGCCGCGAGTTCGTCAGCCGGATTGCCGACCAGGCAGACTTCGGCGGCGGGGAGGTTGCCTTTTGCGAGCAGCTTGCGGACAGGCGCGACCGCAGCTTCGAAGGCCTTCCTTTGCATCGCGCGGACCTCGTCTGCGGAGAATGCAGGCAGTGCGATGCCACTCATGTCCGGCATGATCGCGCCTGCAAAATCACCGACAACATTTAGTAGCGTGACATCGGGCCGGTCACCGAAGAGTGCCAGATGGCGCAGCACGTACTTGACGGCCTCGCGACCAAACTTGCTGCCGTCGACTGCAATACCAACCTTCAGCGCGTCCCGCGTCGGGATTTCCCGATGGTGAAGTACCAGAAGCGGAATCTTGGTCCGCGCGAGCACCTGGTTCGTGACTGATCCGACCAGCAGGCCGCCGAGTGCGGTGTGCCCGTGCACTCCCATTACGATCAGGTCGACGCCCTCCCTAATCGCGGCGGCGCTGATCTCCTCGCCGGGGCTCCCCACGAGACAACGTGCAGTAGCGCTGAGGCCGGCCTTCTGCAGTCGTCGCAGCGCCGGTTTCAGGACCTTGTCCGATTCGCTCTCGTAGTATTCGCTGAGTGCCGACTTGCCGACGATGCGCACTGCCCGCACCGGCACCGCGAACTGAACGTTGATGAGTTCAACCTGCGGGTCGGTGCCGATCAGCGTCGACCGGGACGCGACAAACTCCACGGCGGCGCGGCTGTACGCGCTGCCATCCACGGGGACGAAAATCTTCATTTGGCCTCCGGCTTGTCACGGGGACGACGCTGCACTCGTATTCAGTCTATGCCACCCGCAAGTTGCGGGACTGATCCAAAGCACCGGCTGGGACCAATCCGCCAATGCGAATTCCGTCGTGAGCGGCAGAATAGCGGCGGGAATGTGACGCCGGCCCACTGGACTTCATCATGGAACTTACGCAGCCACGCGCCATCATGGCGATCGCGCTGATGGCGGCACTCGCCGACAGCCGGACCGAGGAGCGCGAACGCGCCGAGTGGCGTCGCGTTGCCGGCGCGCTCGCTGGTGAACTCGACCTCGCCGTGTTGCTCGCGCAGGTGCTGGAGCGGCGGGTGTCTCTGGAAGGTCTGGTACCCGTTCTTGCCACTCCGGAGGCACGCCGGCTGGCGTTCGAACTGGCCGTCGGAGTCTGCGACGCCGATGGCCTGCGCAACGAGGCCGAGACACGATTTCTTGCCGAGCTCGGCCAGCGGCTCGGCCTTGACCAACCCGCGATCGTCGAGACTGCGATGACAGTCGACCAGTTGGCGACGCAGCCACTGCCGCCGTTCGAGTCCGCGGCGGCGGTGTGCCCGGACGTTCAGGTCGACAGCGTCCGCGATGAAGCAATCGATCGGCTCATCGTCGACGCCTCAGTGCTCAACAGTGCTCTCGAACTGCTGCCGCAGTCGCTTGCGTCGATGGCCATCATTCCGCTGCAGCTAAGACTCGTCCATCGCATCGGCCGGATGTACGGCGCGGAAGCTGACAAGACTCAGATCCGCGAATTGCTGACGACGCTGGGCGTCGGCGTGACAGGCCAGTATCTTGATCAGATTGCACGCCGGCTGCTGCGAGGGTCGTTGGGCAGCGGCCCGGTCGCCGCGCTGGCGGGTGGCGCCACCGGTT
>DATEZE010000155.1:0-7076 GCA_035255845.1 Burkholderiaceae bacterium
CCCGCGGCTGCCCTGAGCTCAGGCGTCGCCGTCCCGAAGCCGCGGCCGAGTGAACGACCCGCTGTCGATCCGCGCGGCCGCACAGGATGCGGGCGAACGCACAGCGCTGCGTGTCGACGGCCGCGGCTACAGCTTCGTCGAACTCGCCGCGCGCGTCGCGCCGTGCATCGACGCGCTGCCGTCCGGCCGCGATCCGGTGCCGGTGACCGGCGTCAATATGCTCGAGGTGTTGCTCACGCTGTACGCGCTGCTCGAAGCTCGGCGCCCCGCACTGCTGCTGCATCCGAGACACACGCCGGCCGAGCAGGCCGAGGAGATCGAAAGCACGCGAGGTGCTGCCGCTGGATTGCCTCAGGATGCCGCAGCGATCCTGTACACCTCGGGGACAACAGGCCGCGCGCGCGGCGCTGTGTTGACGCGTCGCGCGCTCGTCGCATCCGCCCGTGCGAGTGCTGCCAATCTCGGCTGGCACGACGATGATTGCTGGCTGCTGGCGCTGCCGCTGGCTCGCGTCGGCGGCCTGTCGATCGTGACCCGCTGCCTCATCGCGCGTCGGGCGGTTGTGCTGATGCCCGCGTTCGATGCGGCGGCGCTGCCGCGCTGGATCGATGAGCATCGAGTCACGCTGCTCTCGCTGGTGCCGACAATGCTTGCGCAGCTGCTCGACAGAAATCCGAACTGGCGCCCTCCGCCGCGACTGCGCGCGGTATTGCTTGGCGGTGCGAGCGCGTCGCCGAAGCTGCTCGCGCGCGCGACCGATCGGGGCATTCCGCTGGTCATCACCTATGGCTGCACCGAAACGTGCTCCCAGGTCGTGGCCACACCTTATGCGCAGCGCTTCGACCCGGCCCCCGCCGGCGCCGGACGGCCACTGGCCGGCGCCGAGGTGCGCGCCCATGGAGAGCGCATCGTGGTGCGCGGAGCAATGTGCATGTCCGGCTACCTCGGCCAAACCCCGCTGGCGCCGGACGACTGGTTCGATACCGGCGACCTGGGCGAGTTCGACTCAGCGGGCTGCCTGCATCTGCACGCGCGGCGTACAGATCTGATCGTCAGCGGCGGTGAAAACGTCTACCCGGCCGAGGTCGAGCGCATGCTCGAGGACTGTCCGTGCATCGAAGCCGCCGCCGTTTTCGGCGTTCCCGACGAGGCCTGGGGCCAGATCGTGGCGGCCGTGCTCGTCGCCTCGGCTCCTTATGAGCATGCGCTCGACGCCGAGCGCGAGAACCAGTTGCTTCAGTTCTTGGCGGGACGGCTGGCCGTCTACAAGCGGCCAAGGCGCGTTGTCTGGGCGCGGGCGCTGCCGCTCGCGCCCACCGGCAAGCTCGACCGGGCGATGCTCGAAACGCTCGGGCCGGCTCTACGGCCGCTGCGTCACAGAATCTAGCGTCCTCACCGCCGCGTCCGGCAGCCTCGATCTGTCACTGCCCGTCGACTTCTTGACCTGACTACGGCTCTAGCCACTTTTTCGGCTCCACGCCGACGCTGTCGTTCGCGATAATGCAGCGATGCTGATACCGCCTTGCCCAGCATGACCACCTCCGCCGCCTCAACGCCTGCCATCGCCCCGGGGTCGCTGGCTGCCTGGGGCGTTGCCTGTCGGCTGCCAAGTCTGCTGGTCGCGGTCAGTCCGGTGCTCGTCGGCACTGCGCTCGCCTGGGATCGCACCGGGCGATTCGACGCGACGACGATGCTGCTGGCGCTCGGCTGCGCGGTGTTGCTGCAGGTGATCTCCAACCTGCAGAACGATGTCGGCTACACCGTGCGCGGCGCCGAGCGCGCGGGTAATCGCACCGGATTGCCACGGGCGACGGCCAACGGCTGGCTCGCCGTCGGACAGGTCCGTACGGCCATCGTCGTCTGCTGCGGAGTGACCGTGGCCCTCGGACTGCCGTTGGTCGCCGCCCACGGCGTGCCGGTCCTCGCCGTCGGCCTCGGCTCGCTGGTTGCCGCACTCGCCTACATGGGCGGACCCCGGCCGATCGCCTACACGCCGTTCGGCGAACTCGTCGTCTTCGTGTTCTTCGGCCTCGCCGCGGTGGCGGGTTCCGATTTCGTGCAGACCGGCAGCGTCGGCACGATCACTTGGTTCGCAGCGGTCGCACTCGGTGCACTCGCCGCTTCGGCTCTCGTGGTGAACAACCACCGCGACATCGCGCACGATCGCAGCGTCGGCCGACGAACTTTCGCAGTGGTATTCGGCACGCGGGCGTCGCTCGGCGTGTACACACTGAGTCTCGCGACTGCCTTTGCACTGCTGCTGCCGATGGCATGGCTCGCGTCGCCTGGCGTGCTCGCTCCGGTGCTGCTGGCACCCGTGGCATTGCGTCTGCAGCGCGACTTCGCGCATAGCGCGCCGGGGCTCGCCTATAACCGCATTCTGGTCCGAACCTTCAAGCTCGAACTGGCCTACGCGGCGCTGCTCGCTTCCGGAGTAGTGCTCGGCCGACTGCTGGGATAGCCGGCCAGCTTCTAGCCGGTTTCAGCGCGGAGTGCCGAACGGGGACACGGCCAGAGAAGTGATAGGCGCCGCGAATGCCAGTGAAGGCCCGAGGGTCGCCGGCGGCAGCTGCACAACTGCAATATCGCAGCCGGTCTTGACGACCTTGGTGACGGCTCGCCTCTTCATCGAGGCGGTGCGCACGAAATAGAAGCGACGGCCTTCGAGCGTGGCCAGCCGGGCCAGCGCCCGCCGCATCTGTGCATCGATCACACCGACCGGCTCCTCTAGGGCGTTCACTTCAGCACAGACCCGGATCATCTCGCCCGACTTGCCGAGCAGATCCGGTCCGCCGTTTTCGGCGCCGCGACGCGGATTCCAAAGCCAGCGGGTGTCAGTCGTCGCAATTCCGTGCTGCACGAGCCATTCGGCGGCGCGGACGATCATCTGCTCGTGCTGGATCTGGTTCAGGTGCTCATGAGCCTGCTTGCGCAGGCTCGATAGCAGCGCGACGCCGGCCTCGACCGAATCGACCGGCTCGGCGATGACACGCTTGACTCCGAGCAGCATGCGCTCAGCATTGGCGAGCACCCTGCTGCGGGCGTCTTCAAACGTTCCGAGTTCGTGCATCACGGTCGGCGGATGGAGTGAATGCGGTGGGGTTCGAAGGACGCGGCCAGCCTCGATCACTAGCCGGACGCAAGTTAATGTTGTTTTCGGCGCGTGCGAAGCACTAAGCCTCGCCTGTCTTGGGTGATTTCGCATCGACCGAGTGGACGGTGTCACGCGCCATTCGTCCGAACGGATGGGATGCGTTCCCATTTCTGCACGGCAGACGCGGATGGCAACTGCCGCTGCGCGCGACCGGCAGATCGGGCGCTGATCCGCCCGGCACCGCGGCAACACCTGGTTACACACTTTACGGCGTCGGGTCCGCTTTCCCACCTCCGGTGCGTGCACTGGAATCGCAGTGCGCTTTACGATCGTTGCATGCATTCCACGAGCCCAGCGAACGCGATCATTCGTGCAATCGTTCTGCTGCTGTCGCTTGCCGTCGCAGGCGATGGATTAGCTGAACCGCTCGGTCCGGAACGCGCGCAGCGGTTACTCACGCGCACCGGTTTCGCACCATCGGCGCCTGAACTCAGCGTGTTCGCGCCGCTGACACAGGTCCAGGCTGTCGACCGTCTGCTTGCGGGCGTAAGGACGACTGCGTCCACGCCTCCTCCGGACTGGATCGAAGAACCGGTGATCGGTCCACGCGAGTTCCGTACCTTGTCCGAAGAGCGACAGAAGGCGGAGCGTCAACGCAATCTGAGGCAGGGTCTGGATCTGCGGCGCTGGTGGCTTGCCGAAATGGTGGCGACGCCCTCGGCGCTCACCGAGCGCATGACGCTCTTCTGGCACAACCATTTTGTGTCGGCGCAACCCAAGGTGCGCTGGGCACAGATGATGTTCCGCCAGAACGTACTGCTGCGCCAGCATGCTGTCGGCAATTTCAAGACGATGCTGCACGCGGTCGCGCGGGACCCAGCGATGGTGGTGTATCTCGATTCGGCCACCAGCCGTCGCGGCAAGCCCAACGAAAACTTCGCGCGTGAAGTGATGGAGCTTTTTACGCTCGGACAGGGCCACTACACCGAGCTCGACATCAAGGAATCCGCGCGTGCGTTCACCGGATTCAGCCTCGACCCCGAAACGCTGGCCTTTGTCTATCGCCCGGGGTTCCACGATGAGGGCAGCAAGACCGTGTTTGGCGTGACGGGCCGGCTTACCGGCGATGAAGTGCTCGACGTCCTCCTGGCCCAGCCAGCGACCGCCGAGTTCATCGCTGCCAAGCTCTGGCGCGAGTTCGTTTCGCCGACGCCGGATCCGGCGCGCGTTGGCCTGATTGCGCGTCGGTTCCGTGACAGCGGCTACAACATCGCAGCCGCATTGCGCGAAGTGCTGAACCAGCCTGAAATCGTTGATGGAAATGAGGAGCTTGCGCTGGTGAAGTCACCGGTCGAACTCTTCGTCGGCCTCGTGCGCCAGACTGGCGGGCGCATTGGCAACGACACCGGTGCGGCCGCCGCCGTGGCGGCGATGGGACAGAACCTCTTTTCGGCACCGAACGTACGCGGCTGGCCTGGCGGCGAAGCTTGGATCAACACGCAGACACTATTGGTGCGCAAGCAGGTCATCGAACGGGCGCTGGCGAGTCCGACCGTTGCCGCTCGCGAGGCGCGTGCGCTGATGACCGGCATGGAAGAATCACCCGCAGGCGCGAATCTGCGGCGACGCCTGGAGGCGGCGCAGCTCACGGCGGCCTATGTGGACCCCGCCGTGGTGCTGAAAGCAAGCGGCGGACTGGCCCCCGAACGCGCGTTGACTGCCGGCGAAATCGAACGGTTGTCCGCAGCGCTGATGGTGGTCCGGCCGGTCGCTGTGCCGGCTGCCGGGACGCTTGCGTTTGATGCGCTCCGCGCTTTGCTGCTCGACCCGGCATACCAGCTGAAGTGAGCGCAATGGACCGCCGAGGCTTCCTGATGACGGGTGCAGGCGTCGCCGCAGCGTCGTTCAGCGGTTGGGCACGCGCCGCAATGACGGAGACACCTCCGCGGCTACTGATCCTGATCGAACTGCGCGGTGGCAACGACGGCCTGAACACCGTGGTGCCGATCGAGGACGGCCGTTACTACGATCTACGGCCTCGCCTCGCGCTGCGCGGCGACGCCGTCGTCCCGCTCGGGCCGGGAGCGGCACTTCATGGATCGCTCGCGCCGTGGCTGCCGCTATGGAAAGCCGGCGAAATGGCGGTGCTGCAGGGCGTCGGCTACCCGCAGCCCGATCTTTCGCACTTCCGCTCGATCGAGATCTGGGACACGGCATCGTCGAGCAGGGAGATCGTGCAGACCGGATGGCTCACGCGTGTCGCGGAGACCTCGGCAGTCTTCAAGGCGGCATCTGCCGACGGAGTCATCCTTGGCGCGGCAGACCTTGGCCCTTTGTCCGGTGGCGCGCGCGCCGTCGCGCTGGCGGACGCGCAGCGATTCTCGGCCCAGTCGCACCTGGCCTCCGGCGCGGAGCCGCCGGCGCGCGGCGCACTCGCGCACATAGTGCGAGTGGAAAATGATGTCGTCCGCGCCGGTGCCGAGCTGGCATCTACACGACCCTTGTCTACCGAGTTTCCGCGCACCCCATTTGGCCAGGCAACACGCCAGGCTGCGATGATCGCTGGCACACGCCGCGTCCCGGTGATCCGGATCACCCAGAGCGGCTTCGACACCCACCAGAACCAGCTCGCGGTTCAGGCCAATTTGCTGCGGCAGGTCGCCGACGGCGTGGTCGCACTGCGCGGGGCGCTGCAGGAAGCCGGCGTATGGGACGACACAGTTGTGCTCAGCTACTCAGAGTTCGGCCGCAGGCCGCGAGAGAACGGCAGTGGCGGCACTGACCACGGCACTGCGGGGGTGCACTTCGCGTTCGGACCGCGAGTCAAGGGTGGCACCATCTACGGCGCGCGGCCCGCGCTAGACCGATTGGATGCCGACGGCAATCTGCAGCACACGCTCGACTTCCGCGCGATCTATGCCGCGATCATCGGCCAGTGGTGGAAGCTGGATCCGCAGCGCGCGCTGCGCGGCCGGTTCAACGCGGTGCCGTTTCTCGAAGCCTGAGAGGCAGCCCGCAGTCCTAGTGCTTTGGCGCCTTGTCGCCCCACAACTCCTTCAGACGCGCATCGCGCCCGCAGTTACGGCGATAGAACGCGTACCGGATCGGGTTCTTCAAGTAGTAGTCCTGGTGATACTCCTCGGCCGGATAAAACGTCCCGGCCATCACGATCTCCGTGACGATCGGCTGGCGAAAAGGCTTCGTCTTTTCAAGGGCCGCCTTCGACGCCGTCGCTGCCCTCAGCTGCTGTTCGTTCAGCGGATAGATGCCGGTGCGGTACTGCGAACCAACATCGCAGAACTGCTGGTCTTTTGCCGTCGGGTCGATCGTTGGCCAGAACTTCTCGAGCAACTGCGCATAACTGACGCGCGCCGGATCGAATTCAACCCGAACCGCCTCGGTGTAGCCGGTCCCGCCGGCCGACACCTCGCGGTAGGTCGGATTCGCAGTGTGCCCCCCGACAAAGCCCGCTGTCGTCGACAAAACGCCGTCGACCTTGTCGAAATCGGATTCGACGCACCAGAAGCAGCCGCCCGCAAAAACGGCCGTTTCGGTTTGCGGCGCAGGCTTCGGCTGCGACCAAGCTGCGGGGGCGATAAAAAGGGCCAGCGCGAGCCACCGACTCCAGCGATTCATCAGGCGGTCTCCGGTTCAAATTTCAGACAGACCCCGTTGTTGCAATAGCGCTTGCCCGTTGGCGCAGGGCCGTCGTCGAACACATGGCCGTGGTGCCCTCCGCAGCGAGTGCAGTGATACTCGGTGCGCGGCAGGATCAGTTTGTAGTCGGTCGTGAAACCGAAGGCTTCGGGCAGTGCCTCGTAGAAACTCGGCCAGCCGGTACCGCTGTCGAACTTCTTCGAGCTGGAAAAAAGCGGCAGGTCGCAGGCGACGCAGCGGAACACGCCGCGTCGCTTTTCGGCGTTGAGCGCACTTGAAAACGGAGACTCAGTGCCCTCTCGGCGGAGAACACGATACTGCTCCG
>DATEZE010000156.1:0-11074 GCA_035255845.1 Burkholderiaceae bacterium
ATAGGCGGTTGGCGCGCGGTAAAGGGTCGCGGCGTACGCGAGGCTGCCGCCGCCGACGGCCGATCCGCTGAGGATGAAGATGTCCTTGAAAACGGTCAACCGCCAGATTCCCTTCAGGCCCAGGGGCGGCGCCCAGAACATCCGATTCAATTGCCACGCGTTGCGCGGCAGGTCTTCGTCGCGAAAGCGTCGACCGCATTCGAGTACCGCGACGCTGTAACCCTTCTCGGTCAACCGCAGCGCGGAGACGCTGCCGCCAAAACCCGAGCCGATCACGATCCAGTCAAAATCGAATGGTGCCGCCATAGATCGATCCTCGATTCGCCCGCGCCATCCGACGCGGCACTTTCGCAGAGGCTAAGGGTCCCGGTACGTCGCCGCGCCCCCCATCAGGGGAGTCCGAGCGTGCGGACGAGCCTGCTGAAGTCCGGGTGGAGCAGGCCTTAGCGCGCCCGCAACCGGGCCGCGCCGTCGAGTCGGACGGTCTCGGCGTTGACGTAAGCATTCTCGATGATGAATGCGCACGCATGGGCAAACTCTCGCATGTCGCCGAGACGCTTGGGAGCTTCCATCTGATCTTTCAGGGAGGTCAGCACCTTTTCGTCGAGCCCCGCGACCATGGGCGTCAGGAAAAGACCCGGGGCGATCGCGTTGACGCGCACTCCGACCGCTCCGAGTTCGCGCGCCGCCGGCATGTTCATGCCGATGATCGCGGCCTTGGTGGCCGCATAGGCGGCCTGCCCGACCTGGCCCTCGTAGGCGGCGCCTGACGACACGTTGATCACCACTCCGCGCTCTTCTCCTGCCTCGGCCTCGTTCTTCGCCATTTGCTCGGCGCACTTCGACATGACGTTGAAGACACCGTTGAGATTGACCGCCGTGGTTTGAGCGAACCGGGCGAGCGGCGCCGCCTTGCCTTCCTTGCCGAGTACTTTGAACGCAGTCGGCAACGCCGCTCCGTTGATGCAGACGTGAATCGCGCCAAAGCGCGTCATCACGGCATCGACCGCTTTCTGCACCGATTCCTCGTTGCTGACGTCGGTCTGCACGAACATCGCGTTTTCTGCTCCGAGGTCGGCCAAGGCCTTTTCACCGGTTTCGACGTTCAAATCGAAGATCGCGATGTAGGCGCCCTTCTCCTTCAAGAGATAGTGAGCAGTGGCCAGTCCGAGGCCGGAGGCGCCGCCGGTAATGACGACGACTTTGTCTTGAATGCGCATTTTGTGTCCTATCGAGTTTGGATTTCGCGGATCGCGGCGGTCAGAAAGCGTTGACGCCGGTCAACGCCCGACCGATCAGCAGTTGTTGAATCTGGGTGGTCCCTTCGGGAATCGGCGCGACGATCGCCTCGCGCGCGAGTTTCTCGACCAGAAACTCCTTGGTGACGCCGTTGCCGCCGTGGATCTGCACCGCCTGGCGGGTTACGGTGACCGCCGCCTCGCAGGCGAAATACTTGGCCATCGCGGCTTCCATCTCAGCCGGCACGCCGGCTTCGATCATCGAAGCCGCGCGGTAAACCAGCAGGCGCGAGGCGTCGACGTTGGTCGCCATCTCGGCCAGCATCGCCGCGATCAGCTGATGCCCGGCGATCACCTTGCCGTGCTGGCGGCGTTCCTTGGCGTAGCGAACCGCCTCCTCGAGCGCGCGTCTGCTGAGGCCCAGGCCCTGCGCGGCCACGAAGACACGCGAACGCTCGAACATCGACAGCGTGTTCTTCAGCGCTTCGCCTTCCTTGCCGATGATGTTGGAGGCGGGAACGCGAACATCGGTCAGGAAGATCTGTGCAGTCGATTGGCTGTTCCAGGCGATCTTGTGGATTTCACGCACCTCATACGGGTGCTCTTTGCGGTCAAGCAGGAAATGCGTCAGGCCGCGCCGCGGATCGTCGCCCGTGCGCGCGGTGCAGATCAGGAAGTCGGAATACGAGCCGTTGCTGATCCAGGTCTTTTCGCCGTTGAGAATGAAGTGGTCGCCGTCGCGCCGCGCCCGCGTCTTGATCTCGAGCACGTTGGAACCGACGTCCGGCTCCGAAATGCCGATGCTGCAAAAAAGATCTCCGCTGACCAGCCCCGGCAGGTACCGTTCGCGCAGGTGCTCCGGTGCCAGCTGTTCGATCATGTAAGCACCGAAGGAATTGATCAGCACCGGTACGGACAGGTCGGCCGAGGTCGTCGCGACCTCTTCGAACAGCATGATCATCGTCAGCCAGTCGATGCCAAGCCCGCCACGGGCTTCGCTGACCGCGCCTGAAATGAGTCCGTATTGCGTCAGCTCACGCACGAGCTCGCCCATCTTCTCGCGCGGAACGAACTTGTCGCGATACTCCTTGCTAAAGATCGGATCGACCTTGGCGTCGAGAAAGCGACGCAAACCGTCGACCGCCGCCTGCTGCTCTTCAGTTCTGATGACGTGTCCCATGGCGGCCTCGGTTACTGTTTGGCGAAGACATTGACGGCCACTACGGCTTCTTCGATGCCGTAGAGTCCGCCGCCGTTTTCCTGGATCGCGATGCGCGCGTTTTCGACCTGGCGCTTGCCAGCTTCGCCGCGCAATTGCGTGACCAGTTCGTGGATCTGTCCTAGTCCGGTCGCGCCGATCGGATGGCCCTTCGATTCAAGACCGCCCGAGGGATTGACTGGAATCCTGCCGCCGATCGTGAACTCGCCGCGTTCGGCCATCGGGCCGCCTTCGCCGAAAGGCACCAGCATCAGCGATTCGACATTGAGGATCTCGCCCATCGCCGAAGCGTCATGCACCTCGGCGACGTCGACATCCTTCGGCGCGACGCCGGCCTGCTCGTAAGCCTTGATGGCAGCGCGATGAGCAACGATTTTCTCGGGCTCATCGAGACCGCGCGTCGATCCCGTCTGCACGACACTCGCAAGCACACGCACGGCCCGGGCAGCCGATCCATTCAGTCGCTTCAAACCGTCGGCGTTGCATAGGATGGCTGCAGCCGCCCCATCGCTGATCGGCGAGCACATCAGCGTGGTCAGCGGATAGGCAATCGGAGGCGAAGCGAGAACTTCGTCGATGGTGAACGGCTTCTGGAATTGCGCCAGCGGGTTGTGCACCGAATGCCGATGATTCTTGGCAGCCACCGCGGCGATCTGCCGCTGCGTCGTGCCGTACGTCTTCATGTGATAGCGACATAGAGCCGCGTAGATGTCCATGAAAACGCTGTAAGGCCGGTCGGACATCGTGCCAGGCGGTGGCACAACGCCTTCGCCCATCGCCAGCAGCGTCGCCTTGTTCTGCTCCACCGATGACACATCCCAGCCGCCATCGAAAGCGGAAAACATCTTGGCCTTGTCGGGGATGTTCATCTTCTCGGCGCCGACCGCCAGCGCGATGTCGCAGCTACCCGCGCGCAGAGCGAGGGTTGCCAAGTTGAAGGCCGAAGAGCCCGAAGCGCAGGCGTTCTCGACAGTGAACACTGGGATGCCCTCGATGCCGAGGCGCCTCATGGCAATCGGTCCGGGAATGGCCGTCTGGCCTTGAAATTGTCCGTTGGTCAGGGTTCCGTAGAAGGCCGAGCCGATGTCTGCGGCTTCGCAGCCGGAATCCTTGAGCGCGAGGCCGACTGCTTCGCCGACCATGTCGTAGACGCTGCGGTCGAGCAGCCGTCCAAACGGCGTCATGCCAATGCCGACCACGTAGATGTCTTTCATCGCGAGTTCACCTAAAGGAATTGGATTCAACGGCCTTGAAACTGCGGGGCGCGCTTCTCGGCAAACGCCTGCAGTCCTTCATGAAAATCGAAGGAACGCATGTGCTCGCGCAGCATCACCTGCTCGTGCAGCAGCGCATCGTCACGCGACTTGTCAGACGAAGCACGGGCCACCGCCTTCATGCGGCGTAGGGCAACTGGACTTTTCTGCGCGATATGGTTGGCCAGCTTCAGCACTGCAGCTGCAAAGTCTTTGTCCGGATGCACTTCGCACACCAGGCCGCAGGCTTTCATGTCGGCAGCGGACAGCGACTTGCCGGTCAGCAACAGGTACATCGCCATGTTCAGCGGAATCAGACGCGGCAGGATTGCCGCCCCACCCGCGCCCGGATACACACCGAAGTTGGCGTGCGCGTCGGCGATCGTTGCGCTTTCGGCGGCGACCACGATGTCGGCACACATCGCCAGTTCGAGGCCACCGGCCATCGTGACGCCGTTAAGTGCGGCCACTACAGGTTTGGAGAAGTTGCGAAGCCGCCCGTAGACGAGATTCGCGCGATCCAGGAAATCTTGCTCACCCGGTTCGAGGTTCTGTCCCGCCAGCACTTCCTTCAGGTCGGCGCCGGCGCAAAAGGCTGCACCCGTACCGGTCAGAATCAGAACTCGCAGTTCATCGTTCGCTGCAATTTCCAGCAGGCGACGATCGAACTCGGCCAGAACAGCCAGGTTCAGCGAGTTCATCGCCTTCGGCCTATTCAAGGTCAACCTCGCGACAGGACCCATCGCTTCGAACAACAACACGTCTTCAGACATGGAATCTCCGTGAACTTGTGCCTGGCCACTTTTCTGCGGCTGGCGGAGCAGGCAACGCGGAAGTGAGTGGATTGATCGTAAGGATGCTGGGCAGGGCCGCAGGTCATTGCCGCCAAAGTGCTGGTCCTGCGGGTACGAATGGCCGGATCGACCGTATTGACCTGACCGGCAATATGGCTGCATGGCCAGCCAATCACCGTGCAGTGATGGGGATCACGCCACAGATTGCAGCTCTTCGATCTCGCCCGTCGCACGCAAGATCTCGGCGTTGTGAAGCTTCGGCTACCATCCGAGCCTCACGGCGGGCAGCCTGCAGTCTCGGGCGAGTGCGCGGCGGGCACCGGTCATCACAGCCACTTCGACGGTCATTTCAGACACGCCATGCCGCAATTGAAAGCGGACGCACCGCTCGCGACCGCACCGGGCGACGCGATCCTCGTGGCTGACGAACCCACGGCGATAGGTAGCTATGGCCTGGCGATCGCGCGGGCGCTCGAATCTTCCGGCATCGACAGCACTCGCATTTTCCGCGCAGCCGGCGTGCCGAGCGATCTGGCCAACGATCCAATGAGCCGGTTACCGACCGCCACTCTGACGCGGTTGTATCGGATGTGCGTGGACGTCACTAACAATCCGTATTTCGGCCTGACCGTTGCGCGGTACGTTCATATCTCCAATCTTCACGCGCTTGGTTTTGCGCTGACGGCAAGTGACACGCTGATGGATTTCTGTCGGCGCCTCGAACGGTATTTCAGACTCGTCTCACAAGCGGCGGACGTCAGCCTCACGGACGCCGACGGAATGGTCTTTCTGCGTTTCAGGCATCGCGTCGACATCAGCGACGAGACCGAAGATGCTTTTTTCGGCTTTCTTATCCTGACGATGCGGCTGCTGTACCGGCAAAAATTCAGTCCTGTGCGGGTCGAGTTTCATCGATCGATGCCGCGCGAGGGAGCAGCGCCCTACGAAGCGCTGATGCGCGCACCGGTTTTGTTTTCGCAGGTCGACAGCGTGCTCGTGTTCGAAAAAGCGGACCTCGAAGAACCGCTTGGGGGCTCTTGCCCGGAACTGGCGCAGGTCAACGACAACATCGTCGTCGGCTATCTGGCCCGTCTCGACAAAAACGATGTCATCGCCGGAGTGACGCAGAAAATCATCGAGCGCCTTCCTGACGGTGATTGCAATCGGGACAAGGTCGCTCGCGCGCTCGGCCTCAGTTCGTCCAGCTTGCACTCGAAGTTGGCGCAACGCGGCACGAATTTTCAGACACTGCTCGATGACACGCGCAAGGAACTCGCGTGCAGTTATCTGCGTCAGGCGACGCGTTCGGTGACCGAGATCACATTTCTACTCGGCTTCACCGACACCAGTAACTTCACGCGGGCCTTCAAACGCTGGACCGGTGTGTCGCCGACCGACTTTCGCACCCCGGCCTGAGACCATTTCTGTGCGCCCACGTGGCGACCAAGGCCGCCATCATCGGCATGTGAGGACGCCCACGCCTAACCCACTATTTGGCCGCAATGACCATTATCTCGACCAGGGCCTTTGGGTCAGCGAGCTTGGCTTCCACGCACGCGCGCGCTGGGAGGTTGGTCTTGTCGATCCAATCGGTCCACACCTCGTTCATCGGCGCCCGGTTGCGTATGTCCGTCACCCAGATATGACACTGGAGTAGCTTGGACTTGCTCGAGCCACATTTGGCGAGCAGCCGATCGATTTCCGCGAGGATCTCCTGGGTCTGTCCCTTGGCATCCTTGGTCAAATCTTTCGCCACGATGCCTGCCAGGTATACGGTGCCGCCGTGTTCGACGGCTTGCGAAAGGATGGCGCTCTGATCGTGTCGCGTGATACTCATCGCGGATGTCCTCTTGGATGGCTTTGATCTTCAGCGAACACAGCAGACCCAATAGTCTGCCAATTCGCCAGCGTCATTGCACGGTCTACGCGGGCCGCTACAGCGCCGCTGCGATGCGTCGCAAGGCCTCGCGCAGGGTTTCGTCTTTCTTGGCGAAACAAAAGCGCACGACGCGCCGATCGGTCGGCACGTCGTAGAACACCGATACTGGAATCACCGCGACGCCGTACTTCGCGATCATCGTCTGCGCGAATTCGGGTTCCGGCGCTGCACTGAGCGCGGAATAATCCGCGAGCACGAAGTACGTACCTTCACACGGCAGCACGCGGAACGGCGTCGAGCGCAGCCCCGCGATCAGCAGGTCACGCTTCGCCTGGTAGAACGCCGGCAGCTCGAGGTAGGGCGCCGGAGTCTGCAGATATGCGGCAAACGCGTGCTGCGCCGGCGTGTTGACCGCAAACACCATGAACTGGTGGACCTTGCGGATCTCCGCCGTCAGCTCGCGCGGCGCCATCGCATAACCGACCTTCCACCCGGTCGTGTGGAACGTCTTGCCGAAGCTCGAGACCACGACCGTGCGCTCGGCGAGCACGCTCGAGCGCATCAGCGACAGATGCAGCCGGTCGTCGAACACGATGTGCTCGTAGACCTCGTCGGAAATCAGCAGGATGCCGTGGTGCGTGACGATTTCCTCCAGAGCGGTCAGATCCTCGGTGCGCAGTGTCCGGCCTGTCGGGTTGTGCGGAAAGTTGAGCATTAGCAGGCGCGTGCGCGGCGTGATCGCTGCGCGCACCCGGTCCCAGTCGGGCGCGTAACCGTTGGCCGCGTCGAGCGGAACGAAGCGGGGCGTCGCGCCGGCAAGCACGATCGAAGGGACATAACTGTCGTATGTCGGCTCGAACACGATCACTTCGTCACCGGGCTGCACGAGCGCGATGACGCTCGCCATCACGGCTTGCGTCGCTCCGGCCGTGATGGTGATCTCTGTCTCGGCGTCATAGCTCTGGCCGTAGAGCGCTTCGCATTTCGCGGCGAGCGCGAGCCGCAGCGCCGGCACGCCAGGCATCGGCGCGTACTGGTTGTGGCCGGCGTGCACAGCCGCGTCGAGGTGCTGCTGGAGGACCGGATCGCAGTTGAAGTCCGGGAACCCTTGGCCGAGGTTGACAGCGCCGTGCTTCATCGCCAGCTGCGACATCACTGAGAAGATCGTCGTGCCGACGCGGGGAAGGCGTGTGGCCGGCTCGGGTGCGTTCATGAATTCACAGGCAAAACAGGCGGTTAGAGCGCGCCGACTATATATACTTTTCGGCTATGACACTCATGCTCGACAGCAACTTCGACAGCGGGGCGATCGACTTGGTCGCGACCGACAGCGCGGTGGCCGAGGTGCGTATCCGGCCCGATTTGAAGGCCGACGGCACTCGCTCCGAATTCGTGCAGTGGTTTCACTTCCGCATCGACGGCATCGGATCCGCGGGCGCACGCGTGGATTTCGCCAATGCCGGCGACACCACGTATCCGGCGGGTTGGAACGATTACCGTGCGGTGGCCAGCAATGACGGACGCCGCTGGACTCGCGTGCCGACGCGTTACGACGGCCGGACGATGTCGATCGACCTGCCGCCGGTTCCTACGATGTTTGTCGCGTACTTCGAGCCGTATTCATGGGAACGGCACCTTGCGCTGCTGGCAGACTGCGTGGCAGGCGGCGGCCGGCGCGAGCGACTCGGCAGCAGCTTGCAGGGGCGCGATCTCGACCGGTTGGTCGTCGGCGAAGGCGCGCAGCCGGTGTGGATCATCGCGCGCCAACACCCCGGCGAAACGATGGCCGAATGGTTCGTCGAAGGACTCCTGCAGCGGCTGCTCGACCCTGCGGACGCGGTGTCGCGCGAACTGCAGAGAATGGCGACCTTTTACATCGTTCCCAACATGAATCCCGACGGCTCCGTACTCGGCAACCTCCGGACCAACGCGGCGGGAGCCAACCTCAACCGCGAGTGGCTGCAGCCTTCCGCGGGACGGAGTCCCGAAGTGCTGGCCGTGCGCGACGCGCTGCATGCCACCGGATGCGCCGCATTCTTCGATATTCACGGCGACGAAGTTCTGCCGTACGTGTTCATCGCAGGCAGTGAGATGCTGCCGGGGTTCAGCGCGCGCCAGCAGGCCGAGCAGGCAGCGTTCGCGGCGGACTTCCGCGCGGCCAATACGGATTTCCAGAGCGAGCACGGCTACTCGGCCAGCAAGTACCAGGACGATGTGCTCAAGCTCGCTTCGAAGTACGTCGGCCATACCTTCGGCTGCCTGTCACTGACCCTCGAAATGCCGTTCAAGGACAACGCCAACGCGCCGGATGCGCACTGCGGCTGGAGCGCCGCGCGCAGCGCCCGCCTCGGTGCGGACATTCTGGGCCCGATCCAGCAGCATCTGGCGAGGTCTGCACTATGACGGTCATCGCCGGGACCAAGGTCACGTTGCGACGCGCGCGCGACACCGATCGTGCGCGCACCTACGAGTGGCTGATCGGGTCCGACCTGACCGCCAACCTGATGGGCGCCCCAATGTTTCCGGACCGGCCGATCCCTGCGCTCGAGGAGTTCTCGCAGTCGTTTCCGCGCCACTTCTACGAGGGCACGCGGCCGTACGCCGGGCGCATGTACGTCATCACGGTCCAGGGCGAGGAGATCGGCTGCATCTCGCACGGTCCAATCGACGTGCTGAACGACGTGGTCGAACTCGACATCTGGCTCGCGGAGCGGCGCGTCGCCGGGCACGGTTACGGTTCGGAGTCGCTCGTCGTGCTGTGCGACTGGCTGCAGACCAACTACGGCGTCAATCGTTTCCTCGCCAGACCATCACGGCGCAACGTCAAGGCGCTGCGCGCAATGCGGCGCGCCGGATTCCGCGAGACCGACCTGCCGGCGCAGGAAGTCGTGGCGAAGCTTTCGCTGCCTGCAGGAAGATACGCGGATGAACTGCTGCTGTTCCGCATCCTGCCGGTGCCCAGCGTTGTATTCCGGCCCGACCCTGGCCAGACCTACGTGTTCATCGACAGCGAATTCACCAACCTCACGGCGCCGCAGCTGATCAGCGTCGGTGCTGTGGCGACTGATGCGACCGCGTTCTACGCCGAGCTCGAAGGCTGGGATGTCGCCACCGCGAGTTCCTTCGTGCACGATACCGTGATCCCGCTGCTCGACGGCGATGCGGTGCCGAAGGCGATGGGCGCAGAGGCGTTGACCGAGTGGCTGTCGGAGCGCGCGCGCAAGATGCCGACAACGATCATCAGCGATTCGGGCTTCGATCGCTGGGCGCTGTCGGAACTGTTCGGCAGCGAGCAGCTGCCGCCCAACGTGCAGTGGCGGCGCGTGCCGATCGCCTACGAAGCGCTCGACGACGTCACGCAGCGCCTCAACCTGAGGCGGCACCACGCGCTCGACGACGCGCGCGCGTTGCGGCACCTCGTCCTGGAATCGGCCGTGCCGGCCGCGGTCTGAAACCGCTAGCGGCAGTCGAGCACCGCGGCCCCGTTCACGCTCCCGGTGCGCAGTGCGGCGAGCGCCGCATTGGCCTCGCGCAGCGGAAACACCTCGATGCTGGCGCGCGGAGGGTGTCGCTGCACTAGCGTGAAGAACTCGTCGCCGTCTTCGCGGGTCAGGTTGGCGACTGAGCACACGATGCGCTCGCCCCACAGCAGCCGGTATGGAAACGACGGAATGTCGGTCATATGGATGCCGGCACAGACCACGACGCCGCCTTTGACGGTGGCTGCAAGCGCCGCGGGCAGCAGCGCACCGACTGGCGCAAAGATCAGCGCCGCGTCGAGCGCGGTGGGTGGCGCCGAGTCGGAGCCGCCGGCCCACGCGCAGCCGAGTGAGCGCGCGAACGCCTGCCCGGTGTCGTCCTGCGGTCGGGTGAACGCAAAGATCTCGCGCCCCTGCGCGATCGCGACCTGCGCAACCAGGTGCGCCGCCGCGCCGAAACCATAGAGCCCGATGCGCGCCGCGTCACCGGCCATGCGCAGCGCGCGGTAGCCAATCAGCCCCGCGCACAGCAGCGGCGCGGCATGCGCGTCGTCGATGCCTGCCGGCAGCGGATAACAGTAATCGGCGCGCGCCACCGCGTGCTGTGCATAGCCGCCATCGCGCGTGTATCCGGTGAACTGCGGAGCGTCGCACAGGTTTTCGCGCCGTGAGCGACAGTAGCGGCACACCTGGCAGGTGGCGCCGAGCCACGGGACGCCGATGCGATCACCAAGGCGGAAGCGCCGGACACCGGCACCGAGCTCGATCACGCTGCCGACGACCTCGTGTCCAGGCACCCGCGGCAGCTGAGGCAACGCGAGGTCACCGTCGACGATGTGCAGGTCCGTGCGGCACACGCCGCAGGCATGAATTCGCAGCAGGACCTCGTCGGTCGCAGGCGTCGGAACTTCGCGGTCGATCGGCTGCAGCGGCGCGCCGGCCTTGGTCAGCGCAAGGGCCAGCGATCGCTCAGCCATGCGCGGCCTGCGGTGTCGTCATGCGTGCGATGGCGGCGATCGGCTCGACGATTGCAAGCCCGGCCGCGCCAACACGTCGCTCAATTCGTCGATCACGGGTCCGCTGCGCCACGCACCGACTGTGCCCGCCTCCAGCGCCGTCCGAAGCGGTGCAGCGCCCCGGTTCGCAAACACCCAGAAGTCCAGAAGCACGTTGGTGTCGAAGACAGCGTGAAAAAGCGCACTCATTTGCGGT
>DATEZE010000157.1:0-8900 GCA_035255845.1 Burkholderiaceae bacterium
AGCCGTTCTCGTAGCCACCGAAAACACAGACGCTGGGCACCGCGAGCGCCTGCGACAGCGGCACCAGAAAGCCCGGCGATGCGAAGGTGAGCGCCGCCCGTTGCGTCAGCGCCGCCAGGATCTCGATGTCGAGCTCGCCACGGTGGAACTGCACGTCAGCCGGCATTTCATCCCCAGTCAGCCATTCGACGCCCGGTTCCAGATCGGCGACACTGATCACGTAAAACTGATCGCGTATCACTTCCAGCAGATGCCGGTACGCCGCCGCGTCCGGGTTGCGTGCCGCGCAACCATTCCACTCCGTGCGCTCGACCAGCGGCCGATAGATCAGGATCGGTTTCGTCGGCGCCAGCGCCTCGATCAGTTCCGCCGCCCGTATCTGCCACGCGTCGGGCAATGGCAGGCTGAAGTCGTAGTGACTCTCGTCCAGCTTCGTGGCGTGCAGCATCGCGCCCAGTACCGAGCCGCGCTCGCGCACTAGTGCCGGCGGATACCAGATGCGAACCTGTGCGGCGCCGAATGGCGGCCGGCGCTTCGAGAATGCCGCCCGTTCGCGCTCGGCGTTTTTGGCCTGTGTGCGTAACCGGCTGCGTTTGTTGATAAGTATCAATTTGCCGGACTCGACGAGATCGTGATACAGGCACGGCCACGGCGTCTCGAGCCAGACGCGCGCATAGCGTTGCAGCAGTTGCCGGATGATCGCCCGCGCATGGATACAGTCGCCCATGCCGTGCATTCCCAGGACGTGAACGTCGCCCATCACAGAACGTCCTCGAGCACCGCGCGCGGGAAGCAGTCGAGCTTCGTCCGTCGGCTTGCGTTGATCACTTCGACGTTGGCCGCCTTCGCTTCCGCCGCGAGTTTTCCGAACTGGTATCCCCACCGTTCAATGCTCTTGCAATTGTCCAGACCCAATGGGTGATCCTCGTGCCAGTGCTTGCGCCCATCCGCATCAGGACTCGCGTCGTAACCCAGCAGCAGCACCTTCGACACGCCGGCCGCGACCGCGCACGACACCGCGAGCGCGCCGGAATTCTGATAGACCGTCGCCCAATTCACGATCTCAGGCCCGTATTGTTTCGCCGCTTGCTGCCCGGCGAGCTTGCGCCCGGCGAAGGCGACCCGCACTTCCGCGCCGTACTGCCGCCACCAGCGCGCGTCGTGCCCAACGAGAATGTCGGCCCACGGGCAGAGACGGAACGTCGTATTCGTCACCAGCGTTTTGTAGCCCATGATCTTGACCCGCGCACAGTCGACCGGCGTCAGGCTCGGCCCGCTGGCGATGCAGACGACGGTTTTCCCGCCCCACTCTGGTTTCACGCGAAACCATAGTCCGCGCACTCCGGCCGGATGATCTGCTCGGCCCGCTCGAGCCGCGCCTCGGACTGCTCGTCTGGATCGTAGTTCGCCAACATGAACCACTTCATCGCCGTCCGGAAACGTTCCGGCACATCGGCTGCGCTGCCCGACGAGTCAGACAGGTCGGCATACCCGGCGCGGAAGGTGATGCGCAGCACGCCGCCGGCCGTCGGTGCCAAACTCGTCCCGCCGATGGCGACCAGTCGCGGAAATTTCGTCCGCGCATCGCGCACCACATAGTTGGCGACATCGATCTCGTCCTCGTCGGCATCACCGGTATCGACCCGCGTGACTTCCAGTACCGGCGAGCGGCGCAGCAGGATGCCGTTGACCGACGACGGCGGATCGCCCGTCTCGCTTTCCAGCGACAGGCGCCACGCCGTATCGATCAGCGTGCGCCCGGTGAAGCCTTCCACCCACTCGCGCGCCGCGGTGATCAGCGCCGTGATCTCGGCGTCGCGATCGGTGACGCCTGCGAATTCGCTCAACGCGAGCCGCGCCTCGGCCAGCGTCATCGGCTCGATCTCAGGATTCGAGAGACGTTCGACGGTGAAGATCACGATGCGTCTTTCCCACGTTTCGCCACTAAGCTCCACCCGTTGCCCGGCGGCCCGGCCTTGTTGCCGTCCTCGCGGTTATGCCAGAGCGAACCGCCGTGCGTGATCATGTCGCCGTGATCGTAGGCGTCGCCGTGCTTGTACATGCCACGGTAGAGTGGTATCCCGGCCAGTGTCACCTCGCGGCGAATCGTCTGTTCGCCGCACTTGATGATGACCGACAGGTTGCGGCCGTCGATCAGCATCGCGAAGTCGTCGATCTGCACCGTTGCATCCTTGCCGTCCCGGCCCGGCGCCCCGTCAATGCCGCTGATGCCCGTCGGCCCCGGCAGCCCGTCGCGCCCATCGCGCCCGTCGGCGGCCTTCGGGACGAGCTCGAGCACCTTGGTGACGACGGCGTCGATGTCCACCGGCGGCGCATCCTTGCCGTCGCGGCCGTCGATCGGCCTTGGAATCGCCGCTACAGCGTTTTTGACGGCGGCGAGGATGAATCCCTCGTCCGCGTCTTTTCCGTTCGCCCCAGCGATTCCTGGCGCCCCTGCCGGCCCTTCCGGCCCGACCAGCCCGATACCCGGCTCGCCCTTTTCGCCCCGGTCGCCCTTCTCGCCGGGTAATCCGATCGGACCCGTAGGTCCGGTGATCGCGTCGCCCTTCTCGCCTTTTTCGCCCGGTAATCCCGTCGGGCCTTGCGGACCAATGACACTCTCGCCGCGTTCACCCGGCGCCCCATCCTTGCCCGCCGGGATCGCAGCAATCCGCTGCCGCAGTTCGTCGATCTGCGCGGTGAATGTCGCCGTCGAGCGCGCGACGTAATCGCGCACGACGACCGTTAGCTGTTCGCCTAACTGCTGGCCGTCAAACATGCTCGAGCCCCCTGGTGAAGGTTGCCAGCAGCCGGCCCACTTCGCGCGCGGCTTTCTGTTCATCCTCGGCTGGCGCTGCCGGCGTTGGTGCCGGTGCCGCTGTCGGCATCTTGCCGTCCGGTGCCGACGTGCGCTCGGACAGTTGCCCGAGCCCCCAATACTGCTGCTGGAGATAACAGTCTTCGCCGCCCTCGACGGGCAGCAGCGCGAACCGTGCCCGGCCTTCGTTGGGCGTCATCACGCCGGCCCCGACCAGCTTGCTTACAAAATCGGCTTGCCCGGTGCTATCCATCCTCAACAAGTCTTCCAGGTTGAACTCTGATCGATAGCCGGCCGACCACAGCCCGAGCCCGTCGTCCAGCAGATCCTCGATCGCGTTGTAGAGTTTTTGCAAACACTGGCTGTAGTACTGCTGGTTCAGCGCCTGGATGTTGTTGTACGCAGGTGTCGGGCCGACGCCGATCATGTAGGCCGGCACATGAAACGCGGCGCATATCTGCTCACTGGAAAGCTTCAACTGCTCGACGAGCTGCGCGTCGACTGCGGTGATCGTGATCGCCTGATACTTCAGATCGGACCCGAGCACCGCCGTCCGGCCCAGGTTGCCGCCGCCATAATTCTTATTCCACTCGATGTCGAGCCGGTTGGCCGTCTCGTTGTCGATCTTGCCCGGCGCCGTCAGGATGCCCGAAGGCCGGCTCATGTTGCGGAAAAACCCTTCCGAATTGTTTTGTATCCGCAGCCCCTGCGCCGCCGGCAGATACGCCGCCGTCAGCGGGCTCACGCCGACCAGCGGATGATGCGGGCACTCCATCCGATCGTGAATGATCTCGCTCGCCGGCACCGCCGGATACGCCACCGGCAGCAGGCTCAACGGATCTTCCTGCAACGCATAGAACACCGAGCCATCCGGCGCCACCAGCGGCTGCACCCGATCCGGATCGAGCACATACATCGCCGTCACGATCTGCCGCGCGTCGCGGATCTTGAGCACGTAGGCATTGCCGCGCAGCAGTTTGCTGATCGTCCAGCTTTCAATGAATTGCTGGCGCGTCTGGTAGTGATTCGGCTTCTTCAGGACGGGCGTAAAGGCAGAACTGCGCGTCTCGATCCACACGCCGTCCTTCGGTTCCATCAATCGCAAGCCCACCTTGCCGACATCGCTGGTGATCAGCGTCACGCACGAATACACCGGTACGTTGCCGAAAATGTTGTCGTCGCTGATGTGCGTATCGGATTGCCAGTGCGCGCCGTGCTCGCTGCGCAGCGTGATCCAGCCGCGCTCGCTATCGACTGGCGACAGCGCACCCGCGCGCGGCCGCAGGAACGCCGTCACCGCAGCGCGCACCCGCGTCACGACATTCATTCTTTGACCGGCTCGCTGACTTCAACCACCGGCACCGGCAGCACGACGCGCGGCTCCTCGGCGACCAGATCGCGCCGCGTATAGGTGCGCTTCTTGCGCGCTTCCTCGGCGACTGGTTGCCATGCCGGCACCACGTCCGGCGCCCGCACTGCCTTGCGGATCGCGGCCAGGATCTTCGCGTCCTGCTTCGATGTCACTTCGAACTCGTCGCCGACCTGATACCGCTTGCCGGCATAGACCAGCGACTTCGTGCATTTCATTCTCATCGTCTGCCCCGAAAAAAGCCGAGCCCTTGCGGACCCGGCTGCACTCAACCTGCTCTTAACTCGTCACGCCGCCATAGTCGGCGCCCGGGATCCACTGCACGGCCGTCGAGCGCCGCTTCTGCCAGTTGATCCTTCTCGTCACCTTGAAGGCCACCGACTCTTCCTGGAACATGTTGGTTGGGTAAGCCGATTGCGCAACCGGCGTATCGGTTGCCCCGGTCGGTGCATCGCTCTGCTCGATCGTGGCCTCCTTCGACATCGATACCCGGATACCGGAGTCGCCGATCTTCCACACGTCCTGCGACCTGATCGCGATGATGTCGCCCGCCGTCACGTTGTCGCCGACGATGACCGAACGCGAGCCCAGCGTGCCGCCGTTCTCGTTGATGCCCGGATAGGCCAACTGATCGAGCGCGCCGTACATCATCCCGATCGCCAGGCCCGATGCCGGATTCATCACCAATTGGATGCCGCTTGCCATCTTGTTGGTGACGAATGGTGCCATCAGCGCCTGCAGGTCATTGCGCAGTGCTGCCAGATCGGTGCCCGTCGGCGAGATTGGCGATACGTTGTACTTGATGCCGGCCGGCGATACGCCCGGCGTCGCCGCCGTCGCCGACAGGAACGTCAGGTCGATCCGTTGCGCTGATGCTTCCGCCAGGCCGTCACGGATCAGCGTTTCGGCACTCGGCTGCGAGTCCTCGAGCAGTTCCATCGAGATCACCGTCAGCGCCGCCACTTTCAACGGCGACAGCTCGACATCGCTGTAGTCGGCTTTGGACATGGCGATTGCCTTCGATTCTCCGGTCCAGTAGCCGATGAAGGTGCCATCTGCTCCTTTGACGTGGACCCGCGCCGGAATTTCCCGCAATGGCAGCTGGTCGAAGACCGTTTTCGAGTACAGATATTCGATGAAGTCGCCCGTGTAGCGGGTATCGGCCGCCGCCAGTTCCGCACCCCACTCGCCCGACCCGGTGCCGCCGCCGGCCACTGCCGCGCGAATGAATTGCACCAGTTGCGGATGCGTCCGGCCCCAACGCTTCTCGGCGATCATGGCCGGCGCCTCGCCGTGCATCATGCCCAGCGCCTTCGCGATCAAAACGCGCGTGTATGCCTCGCCTTTGTAGCGCGGTTCCGGGTCGGCCTTGCGCACGAACGCGATACCGCCGCGGCTCGAGCGCCCTTCGTCGGCCGACTTGCCGCGCACCGGCGTCGCCGCCGCCGCCTGCATCGCTTCGAACTGCTTGACGCGAATGTCGACGTCGAGCGTTTTGACTTCGTCAGTCAGCGAATCGAATTCCTGACTCTCTTCGTCGGATGTCTGGTAGTCGGGCTGCTTCATGAGCTCGATCAGTTCCTTCATCCGGTTGGCTTTCGCCGCGCGTACTTCGCGCACTTCCTGCAGCGTTTGCATAGCGTTTCCTTTTCGATTCCCCGCAGCGCCGGGCAGAAGTGCGTCGCGCCGGACACCGACTGCCTGATGGCCAGACGCGGCCAGCAGTGCGGCATCGATCGACTTGATCGCGGTAAGACTTGCGTCGGCGTTGGCTGGAATCGTCACTGCCGACAATTCCAGCCAACTCCATTTCGTGTAATGCATGCCCCAGGTGCCTTTGATCTCGGCGCTCTCGAGCGGGTTGAAGCCGATCGACAGCCCGCGCACGAGCCCGGCCTTCATCGTTTGCCATGCCTCATCAAGCCGGTCCTTCAGCTTGCCCGGCGTCGGCTCGTCGTGGACCTCGCCCTCGACCTCGATCTGTTGCTTGCTCGTCTTGGCGCGCGTTATCCAGCCGATCGGCTGCTTGCTGTCGTGTTGCCACAAGAACGGGATCGGCAACTTGTAGTCGGCGCCCTCGGACTCGATCACGTCGCCCATGCGGTCAGTGCTGACCGACGACGCGATGCCCCGGAACGTGCGCCGGCCGCCGGCCTCGCTGGCTTTGATCTGCAATGTGCAATACGCGCGATTCATGGCGGCTCCAGAAATGCAAAAAGGCCGCTCGAAAGCGGCCTTGCGGTGAGAGTGGTTAAGCGTTTACAGATCGACGACGACGAAATACACCGTCACCGTCAGCGTATTGCTGGCGTTCCCGTCGGTAAGGTCGCCATCAGATGCATTTGATACGTCCAGTACGACATTATTAAAATCCGTTGGTGGGATTCCCATATCCGGCGGCCACCGCTGGCCGACCACCATAAAACTGTCCCCGCCGCAAGCCAGCAATGCGGTCACGAGAAAGTCAGGGGACTCGTTCAGGCGATAGAGTACGAGCGTTCCGCCCGTCGTTCTCAACCGTATGCCAGCGTTGGCGTTGATGTTGGTATAGTTGCCGGTCCAATCGAGATTGAAAGTTGCAGTAACCGGCACTATTGCCTTGCCGGGTTGAGCCGCCACAATTTCAACCGGCGTCGTCGGCAAAGCCTTGATCTGCGCATCGGTCAGCGTCACCGACGCCACCTGTAGCACCGACGCCTCGCCGCCCGGCGCACCCTCGCCGCCGGCCGCTTCCTGCAGCGCCGCCAGCCCTTCGGCATTCAGCGCCGACATGATGTCCGGGAAGTCATCGGCTACCGAATTGGCAAATTCGTTTTTGCGCGTCATGGTTGTCCTTCAGCCGATGAATAGCAGTTCGTACTTCGGCGTTTCGGTGCGGACCTCGAGCGGCATCACGCCGATCGCCATCGCGAGCGCAACGGCACCGTCAATTCTTCCGCTGGCTCGGCCCTTCGTGAATTTCCGATTCTCGGCCGGATCGACTTGCACCGTCGCGTTATTCATGCACATCGTCAGCACCGGATGATTCGCATGGCGCAATTGTTTGGCAAGCAGCCTTTCCTCCAGCGTCCGGATCGCCGGTGACATGCTCACGAAACCCTGCCCGAATTCAACGAAGCGCGTCAACTCGTCGTCGGAAAACCCGGCGCGCTCGAGCCACGGTTTCAAATGCTTGTAGTTGTACCGGTCGAAGGCCAGCGCACGCACGTTGCAGCGATCGAAAACCTCGCGCAGGTATTCGGCGACGAACTCATACGAGATCGCCCGGCCCGGCGTCGTCTGCAAATACCCCTGCGATGCCCACACGTCATACGGCACCCGATCGATGCGGCTCTTCTCAACCAGCCCCTCGGCCGGCAGCCAGAATGTCGGCTCGACATCACCGTCCTCGGATACCAGCACCAGCGCCGTCAGGTCATGCACGCTCGACAGGTCCAGCCCGCCGAACACATCACGCCCGTCCAGGCTCGCCGGCAGCGCACCGTTTTCCTGCCAGATCGCGCGGCTGATAAACGGCGACTTCGCTTCCACTCGCTGGTTGAGGATCAAATTCCGATAACTGGCTTCCCGCGTCGGCATCCGCTTGGCATCAGCCGCCTGCCGCCTCACCTCGTCCTTGTTCATGAACAGATCGAAGTGCGGGTTGGCCGCCCTGATCGCCACGTCGGAAAACGGATCGACATCGAGCGGCGCCGCCATCAGTTCGACCTTGACCTTCGGATCGACGCCCGTCAATGCATCGTCAATCAACAGGCTCAATAGGTCGGCATCGGTCGGCGCCTGAGTGCTGATGATGATCGAGAGCGGTGCCTCTTGCGCCGCCGTTGCCGTCTCCAGTGCCTCGTACAGCCCCGACGTTGGCCCGCGCACTTGGCCCAGTTCGTCATGCACCACGAACGCCGGACTGAGCCCGTAGGCCGTCGGCACATCCGCCGACAGCGCGTGATAAAGCGTGCCCAGTTCCGAGCAGAAAAGTTGCTTCAGGCTGTCGCGCACCGTCACCACAGCCGCCAGATCCGGCGACATCCTGATGATCTTCGCCGCCAATTTGAACAGGATCGCGGCCTGCTCTCTGCTTTGCGCCGAGCTGTACAACTGGCTGTTGGCCCTAGCTTCCGGCCCGCACAGATGCAACAAGGTAAGGAACGCAGCAAAGGCGGTCTTGGCCCCTTTCCTTCCCATGCTCAAAATAAACAGCCTGGTGGGCGTGTCGTAAATACGCCGTATCCACCGTCTCTGGTGCGCCGTAAGTACCACCGGCCGGCCCACGTACTGGCCTTCAGGGATGCGGCAATATTCTTCGACCCACTCGCAATTGCGCAGCCCGCGCGACTTGTGGCTTACGCGGCTTTTCGCCACGGCGTCCGCTCGCTTTCGGCTTCTTTCTCAGGCACCCGCTTATGCGCCTGGTGCACCGACAGTTGCGTCATCCGCATCGACTGTGCCAGCCGGTTGATCATCGTCGACTGGTTGGCCTGCATTCGCAGCAGTCTTTCGTAAACCTGCAATTGATCCGGATCGCCGATCGCCTCGACATTGAATTCGTCAATGCGCTGCGCCAGGATATTCGCCGTCTCGATATGCCGCACATATTGCAGCAGCATCGGGCAATGCTCCTCGCCGAACCAGCTTGCCGGCCGTGAATTCACCGTCGCCGTCCACATTTCCCGCTGGAAGTTCGTCAGGCCAGCCGGCGCCAGCAGCCGCCGCTGC
>DATEZE010000158.1:0-12140 GCA_035255845.1 Burkholderiaceae bacterium
GCGTTCGAGCAGCACATCGACCTGCCGCTTCTGATACAGCCGCTCGAGTTGGGCGAGCTGCGCCTTCGAGTTCACACCGAGCGTTTCGGCCGTTGCCTCGGGATGGGCCGCGTTCACCGCGACGCCCTCGGCGACGGCATGGGCAATGACATCGGTGAGGTAATACTCGCGCTGCGCATTGTCGTCCGAGAGGCGCGCGAGCCACTGTCGCAACTGATTCGTCGGAGCGACGAGGATGCCGGTGTTGACTTCGCGCAGTGCGCGCTCCGCCGGCGTCGCGTCTTTTTCTTCGACGATGCGGCGTACCCGGCCGTCACCGCGAACGATGCGCCCGTAGCCATGCGGATCGTCCAGCAGCACGGTCAGCAGGCCGACGTCGCGCCCCGCGGTCACCATCAGCCGCTCGAGCGTCGCCGCAGAAACCAGCGGCACGTCGCCGTAAAGCACCAGCGTATGCGTGTCGTCGGCCATCAGCGAGAGCGCCTGCATCACCGCATGCCCGGTACCGAGTTGGGGTTCCTGCAACACGAAGCTGACGTCGCGCTCGGCCGCGAACGCTTTGCGCACGGCTTCGGCCCCGTGCCCGATCACGACGACGATGCGGGGGTTCGGCTGCCGCGCTGATACGACGCGGGCGGTGTCGATCACGTGCGCTAACATCGGCCGTCCCGCAATGGGATGCAGCACCTTGGGCAGGGACGAGCGCATGCGCTTGCCTTGCCCGGCCGCGAGAATCACGATGTTCATTGCGCGCAGGAGGTCATGGTGCGTCGCGATTCTAAGTCGTTCGGAGTGCTCCGGGTCTGGCTGCTGGTCGCCGCGGCGGTCCACCTGTCTGCGTGCAGCACCGGTGTGCGCCTCGGCTACGAGTACGCCGACACGCTGCTGCTCTACACGATCGATGGCTACGTCGGACTGACGCCCGAGCAGGAGCAGCTCGTCAAGGAGCGCTCGGCCGCGCTCGTCGCGTGGCACCGTTCGACGCAACTGCGCGACTATGCCGAGTTGCTCGAGACGACCCGGCGCAAGCTCGCCGAGCCGGTGTCGGCCGCCGATGTGCTGGAGTTCAATCGTGCGGTGAACGTGCGGCTGGCGGCGCTCGGCGAACGTGCCGCGCCGGATCTGGCGCAGCTCGCGCTCACCCTTACTGCGGATCAGCTGGCGCGGCTCGAGCGCAAACTGGTAAGCGACAACGCGAAGGCGCGCCGCGAACTCGTGCAGGCTGCCGGCAAGGAGACGCCAGACAAACGCGTGAAAAAATACGCCGATCGCGCGGATTTCTGGTTCGGCAGTGTAAGCCGCCAACAGCTAGAACTCATCCGGTCAGCGGTCGCGCAACGACCGAACAATGCAGCGTGGTGGATCGAGGAAAGCGAGCGTCGGCAACTCGAGCTGCTCAGCGTGCTGCAGCGGATCCAGAGGGAACGGCCGGACGAGGCGGTCGCTGCGGCCTGGCTGCGCGACTACTTCAAGCAGCTGCAGAACCCGCCGGATTCCGAACGTCGACGCTCGATGGAACAGTTCCGGGCGTCTAACGCGCAACTGGTCGCGGAACTCATCAACGCCGCGACGCCCGATCAGAGGGCGGCACTTTCGCGGCGGCTCGCCGGCTTTGCCGATGATTTTCTCGCGCTAGCAGTTTCGCGTGCCGGCGAGGCACCCGGCTGACAAGCTCGGCCTAGCTCGCGTGGTGAGGCGTGGCCTGGACCGAGCGATGGCCATGGCCGGCGTGCGAGTGCGGACCGTGGGTTGCTGTGCGCATGCGATGCGCGATGTTTCCTTGGGTTGGCAGCAGAGAGCCGACGACCATGCCCAGGCCGGCGAGCAGGAATCCGCCGAGCACCGACGGGAACACCTGGCCTAGCGGCGTTGCGGCGAGAAGCGCCCAACCGCTCATCCCGAGGACGATCGACCAGATCGCGCCCTGGGTGGTCGAACGCTTCCAGTACAGGCCGCACACGAGCGGCCAGAACGCGCCGACCACCGGGAACTGGTAGGCCATCGCCACCAGTTCGTAGATCGGCGTGCCCTCCATGATGATCGAATAGCCCAGCACGCACAGGGTAAAAACGAACACGGTGACGCGCATCGCGCGCAGCTCGCGCTTATCGTGGAGCGTGTGGAAGTTTTTCAGGATGTTCTCGACGAAGGTTGTCGAGGGCGCGAGCAGCGTCGCCGAAGCCGTCGACATGATGGCCGACAGCAGAGCTCCAAAGAACAGCACCTGCAGCCAGACCGGCATGCGCTCCATCACCAGTGTCGGCAGGATCTTCTGCGTGTCTTCCTGCGCCAGCCTCTCGGCCACCTCCGGCATCACGACGAACGCTGCGACGCCGATGAAAATCGGCACGAAGGCGAAGGCAAGGTAAGACAGGCCGCCGAGTATCGGACCGCGCACGGCCGTATCCGCGTTCCGCGCCGACATCACACGCTGGAACACGTCCTGCTGCGGGATCGATCCGATCATGATCGTGATCGCCGAACCGAGCCAGAAGAGCCAGGCGTTCAGCGACGCTTCAGGGAAGAACCGGAACATGTCCTTCGAGGCGGCGTAACCGATGACCTTGTCGGCACCGCCGGCAAGATCGGCGGCGAACCATGCGATCAGCGACAGGCCGACGACGATGATGATCATCTGCAGAAAGTCGGTCAGAGCGACCGACCACATGCCGCCGAACACCGTGTAGACGAAAACGATGCCGGTGCCGAGCGCCATGCCGGTCGAAGTGGAGATCGCGCCGGCCGACAGCATGTTGAAGACGAGTCCCAGCGCGGTGATCTGCGCCGCGACCCAGCCCAGGTACGAGATCAGGATCACCGCTGCACTGAAGATCTCGACGCCCTTGCCGTAGCGCTGCCGGTAAAAATCGCCGATCGTCAGCAGGTTCATGTTGTAGAGCCTGCGGGCGAAGTAGAGGCCCACGAGGATCAGGCACAGCGACGCGCCGAACGGGTCCTCGACCGTCTTGCGCATGCCGCCTTCGACGAACTTCGACGGAATCCCGAGCACAGTCTCCGAGCCGAACCACGTCGCGAAGGTCGTGGTGACGATCATGATCAGCGGCAGCGACCGGCCAGCCACCGCGTAATCCGATGTGTTCTTCACCCGCGTGGCCGCGTACAGGCCGATCGCAACAGAGGCGAGCAGATACAGGGCGACGAAGGCGATCAAGGTCATGGCGGATCCGCGAAAAAATTTCGCGCGATTATGAGGCAAGAAGAGCGCCGGCTTCGGCGACTGTCACCGCGCCGGCATCGCGCGGCGGCGGCTCATCCCTCGCTGGCGCCTGGAGAAGCCCCTCAGCGATCCCGTGCGGTGCGCAGTACGCGCTCGTTCGGGCTCCCGTGCGCGCCCGCGGGGCCGGTGATCCCGATGACCTGCCGGCTCAGCGCGCGACGCACCAGTATCTGCTCCTGCTCAGTGCTCAGCCGCGGGCCGAGCAGCGCCTGGGCACTGGCCATGGCTGAAGGCGGTGGCGCCGGCAGCGTCAGGTTCGCAGTCCACGACTCGCCCGGGCGCATCGCAATCGGCGCCGGCACGGCGGCCATGGTCGCTGCCGGATCGAGCCAGGGCGCGAGCCACGTCAACGCGAACTGCGCGCGCGGCTTGATCGTCGGATCGCCGACACGCCCGCGCTGACCCCAGCGCACGATGATCGAACTGCCCGTGGCACCGCTCGCAACCTTGTCGGTGATCGCGAAGTCACGCCGCCACTGATGATTTTTGCTCATCATCGTCTCTTCGAAGGTCATCGCGATGTCTTCGCGTGTCGTCGTGTAGTCGTACTCGTCGGTGGCGATATCGGCAGAGAAAAAGCCAGCGACCTCATTCGGCGTGTACATCTTGAGAGCGCTGTACGGTATGCCGTTGACCAGCGAGCTGTCGGCTACCGGGCCGGACACGAAATTGATTTGCGCGAGCGCCTTCATCTGCTGCGAGGCCAGCGGATACTGTGTCGACATCTGGTCCGAAGGCAGCTGACCTGCCTGATAGCGCGGAGCGATATTCGCCCACACTGACTGCGCCGGGTTAAGCGAAGTGCGCACCGCGACGGGAACGAAGTCCGAGGAGTGCCCGAGCTCGTGATACATCAGCCAGGCGGCTTCCTTCAGCACGAAGCCGAGGTCGCGCGGCGTACGCGAGGTCGCCGACCAGGGAAAAAAGATGCTGGTGCTGCCCTCGACATAGCGCCATAGGCCCGAGTACTGCAGGTCGCGGCCGAAGTCGGAGCGGAAGTCCGGCGCCTCGTCGATCACGTCGCGCTCTTCGGCAGTCAGCCAGAAGTTGTCGGCATCGAGGTAGATCGCACCGGTCGCCGAGTAGTAGAAGCTCGGCCGCACGTGCGCGCCGATGACGATCGCGGTGACGCCGTTGAAGAGTCGCAGCAGGTCGGCGTTCGACTGATTGGCAGTCAGCAGATCCTCGAAGTTCTTGCCCATCCAGTCGTGCGATACCAGCACCCGATCCATGATCTGCGCGACGGTCGGCACGCCGCCGCCGGTGCTCGTATGCAGGAACGGCAGCGTTGCAAGCGCGCATACATTGGCCGACGCGCCAAAGTACTGCAGCGGCGGATTGAAGGTGCACGGCATCAACACGCCGGCATACGGGCTCGCAGACTTGTACGGGTAGACGCGCGACACGTGAATGTCGCTGAACACGAACGGACCGTTGCCGCTGGGATCCGACGGAGCCTGCGCGAAGGCTTCGACCAGCACGCGCACGTCGTCACTGTCGCTGACACCACCGGCCGTACGCGTCACGCGGAACACGAGTGCGGTGTCCTGCGCCACGGTCGGCGCGGTGAAGATGATGCGGTTCTGATCGCTGGTATCTAGCGTGATCTTCGGCCCGGCGGTCTGAGTCCAGGTCAGCGTTTCTCCCGACGCCGCGGCAGGCCATGCGCGCACCGACGCCTTGCCCCCCATGCGCACGGCCTGATCGCCACGCGCGACCACATTGACCGGAGTGGTCGCAGCGGTAACGCTGACCGAAGCCACAGCGGTCCGCTGCGCGCCGGTCGAATCGATGAACGAGACGCTGAAACTGTAGGTGCCGGCAGCGGTCGGATCGAAGCTGATCGCTTGCGACCGCGCCGACACAAGCGTCACCGCCGGACCGCCGGTCTGCTGCCAGGCCACGTTTTGCAGCGGCCCGCTGCAGCCGGCGACCACGGCGCCCGCGGTCCGACCCACCGGCACCGATGCGTCAGCGACAACGCTGAACGTGTCGCCGGCGACGGTGCAGGTCGGCGTCGGCCCTGTGGTCACCGGTGGCGGCGGTGGTGGTGCCGGAACCGGCGCAGGCGCCGGCGCGGACGAGCCGCCACCGCCACCGCAGCCGGCAAGCAGGGCGCTCGCGAACAGGGCAGCCGAAAGGGAAGTGCGTGCTGAAAGCGTCATGGGAGGCGGAAGCTCGAAGATGGGGCGAAGATAGCCGCAGGCCCCACTGGGTCAATGCCGCGTATGGCCTAATGAAGTCGGGCTTTTCGCATCCGAAGGCGCGTTAGACCCGCGTCGTCGCCCAGAGTGCCAGACCGACGACGACGACCAGAAGCGCGGTGGCCGCAGCGTACCAGCGGTTGGTCAGCCGCTGCTCGTGGCGCAGCTGCCGGACTTCTTCGATCAGTCGATCGGCATCGTTATGCCGCGTCAGCGCCCCGCGCAGCAGTCGCGGCAACTGTGGCAGCAGGAAGCTCCACTGCATTGCCTCTTGCCGCAGCTTCGCCTCCATTCCGCGCATGCCGACCTGCTGCTCCATCCAGCGTTCGAGGAAAGGCTGTGCCGTCTTCCACAGATCGAGGTCGGGATCGAGCTGGCGACCGAGGCCCTCGACGTTCAGAAGTGTCTTCTGCAGCAGCACCAGTTGCGGCTGGATCTCGACGTTGAAACGGCGCGACGCCTGGAACAGGCGCAGCAGCACGAGGCCGAGCGAGATGTCCTTCAACGGTTTGTCGAACACCGGCTCGAGGCACGCTCGGACCGCATTTTCCAGCTCGTTGACGCGCGTGCCCTCGGGCACCCAACCGGATTCAACATGCAGCTCGGCGATGCGTCGGTAGTCTCTGCGAAAAAAGGCGAGAAAATTTTGCGCGAGGTAGTTTTTATCGGTCTCGGTCAGCGAGCCGACAATGCCGTAGTCCAGGCCGATGTACTTGTTGAACTGGTCTCCGTGCTGGCCGACCAGGATGTTGCCCGGATGCATGTCGGCATGAAAGAACGCGTGATCGAAGACCTGGGTGAAGAACAATGTCACGCCGTCGCGCGACAGCTTCTTGATGTCGATGCCGGCTTCCTTCAGGCGATCGATCTGGCTCACCGGGATGCCGTGCATGCGCTCCATGACGAGCACGTTGTCGGCGCAGTAGTCGAAGTACATCTCGGGCACGACCAATAGCGGCGAGCCGGCAAAGTTGCGCCGCAGCTGCGACGCGTTCGCCCCCTCGCGCATCAGGTCGAGCTCATCGTGCAACACCATGTCGAATTCGGCCACGACGTCGCGCGGCCGCAGCCGCTTGCCGTCGCGCCACAGCCGCTCGACGAGCGCTGCGCCGGTGTCGAGCAGCGACAGGTCCTTGTCGATCGCGGCGAGCATGTTCGGGCGCAGCACCTTGACCGCCACTTCACGCCCGGCACGAGGACCTTCGCGCAGCGTCGCGAAGTGCACCTGCGCGATCGAGGCGGAGGCCACCGGCGCGTCTTCGAACGAGGAGAACACCGCGTCGATTGGGCGCCCGAGGCCGCGCTCGATCTCGCTCCGCGCGATCGGCGACGGGAACGGCGGCACCGCGTCCTGCAGCTTGGCGAGCTCGTCTGCGATGTCGGTCGGCAGCAGGTCGCGGCGCGTCGACAGCAGTTGTCCAAATTTCACGAAGATCGGCCCTAAGTCCTCGAGCGCGCGGCGCAGTCGCACGCCACGCGCATCGCGCTCCGCGCCGAACGTCGTCCAGCGCACCAACCGGACCAATGTCGGATTCTTCAGACTCGCGACGACGATCTCGTCGAGGCGGTAGCGCCAGACGACCGTCAGGATGCGGAGCAGGCGCAGCAGGCGCATGGGCGGCGATTGTACGAGCGGCTTGCTCGCGCCCGCGGCCCGGCAACTACGAGCGTTCCTGCAGCTCGATACGCTTTTCGAGGCGCGCCACGTCGTCGCGCAGACGGGTGACGGCGACACTGAACTCCGCGGCGTCCTGGCTGGACACCAGCATCGGATTCTCGGTCACGAGGTAATGCGCACTTGACTCCATCATGTTTTCGGCAAGCTGGCGCCAGTGAGTGGCACTCAGCTTGAGCAGCCCGACGATGCGCCGCGCCGCGACGTCGCCGACGAAGCGCGACAGATCTTCTTCGGGCTCGGGCCGCAGGTTCTGCAATACGTCGCCGAGTGATTGTGCGAAATCGGCGTCACCTTGCAGGGAGAGGTTGCGCAGCACCGCTTGCGGATCGCCGAGAGCGAGCGGCAGCGACGCGAGGCTCAGGCCAACCGTGACGACCGGCGGATCATTTCCGGCTTCAGCCAGAAGGCCGTCCTCGGCCACCTTGAGCGAGATCGAAAACGGCAGCGCCTCAAAGCGAGCGACGCGTCCGGCGAAGGGCGCCAAACGCTCGCGCGCCCAGTTTTCGCGCGTGAGCATCCGGTTCAGCACCGCAAGCGCGGCGGACGTGGTGAGCTCTTCGATCATGCGACGAGTCTACGCAGCCTTGGGGGGAGTTGGTCGCGCGGCTACCGGGCGACGTAGCTTTCGCTCGTTTCATCGCCGGGCGCGAAGCAAGACTCAAACTCTGTGCGTGCCTGCTTGCTGGCAGGTGCTGCTTCAGGCCAGTTGCTGAATTCCGGCCAGCAGCCAGCCTCCGGGGCCGCGCGTCGGCTTCACGAGATTCCACACCTCCGAGACGCGTTCGACCTCGCCATCGACGCGGAGCGTGCCGTCGAACTTGACGCTGGCGACGTGCTCGTCAACGCTGGATTCGATGCCGAGCAGCTCGGCATCCATCGCGACCACCTCGGTTTTGGAATGGCCGGCGCGCGCTCGCAGTTCATGCGTCAGCGCGACGAACATTTCGTGCGTCGTGAACTCGGCGATCTCGTCGAGGTTGCTGCTGTCCCAGGCCCGTTGCAGTCGTGCGAAATTACTCTTGGCCTGCGCGAGAAAGGCAGCGGTGTCGAATCCGGCCGGAATTCCCCAGGGCGCCGCCGAACCTCCGCGCGCGAACTGATCCATCGCCGAGCCGGGCCGTGCTTCCGTCGTCGACATTGGCAATCGCGTCACCGGAGCCGTCTCGTATCCCATATGCGAGTACGTGCCGGGGCCACGGTCGCGCGGAACCGCAGCGGCTGGCTGCGGACCCCGCATACGACGGAGCACGAACGCCGCAACCATCATCAGCGCCAGTCCGATCAGCATCACGGTCAGAAACATCGACAACGCCTCGCCGAAGCCGAGCCACTGCGCCAGCGCGGCAATGCCGATCCCGGCCGCGAGACCCATCAGCGCCCCGCGCCAAGGACTCGCGGGCCGCGCGGCAACCGGCGGTGTGCCCGGAGTCTGCTGCGCGGCATTCGGGGCTGGCGCGGCTTGAGGCGACTGCGGAAATTGCGCCGGCGGCGTGGCCTGACGTTGCTGCACGGGCGCCGATTGCCGGCCGAGATTGTTGCCACCACCGAATCGGCGCTGCGCATCGGCATCGGACGCGAAGGTCGCCGCAATCGCGCCGATCATCAGCGCGGCAAACCATTTGTTCATGCTATCTCCCAGTTCAGTATTTGGTGCCGACGTGCAGTGCACAGACGCCCGCCGTCAGATTGAACCATTGGACGTCTTCGAGTCCCGCGCGTTCCATCATTTGCGCGAGTTCCTGCTGCGGTGGGTGCACGCGGATCGATTCCGCCAGGTAGCGATAACTCGCACTGTCTCCGGCAAGCTTGCCGCCGAGCCATGGCAGCACGTTGAACGAGTAAGCATCGTACAAAGGTGCCAGCGGTTGCCAAATGCGGGAAAACTCCAGCACGAAGAGGCGCCCGCCCGGCCGCAGCACCCGCGCCATCTCAGTGAGAGCGGCGTCCTTATGCGTCATGTTGCGCAGACCGAACGCCACCGACACGCGGTCAAAGTGACCGTCCGAAAACGGCAGGTGCTCAGCGTCGCACTGCGCGAGCGGCAGGTCGAGTCCGACGTCGAGCAGACGATCACGCCCTTCGGCAAGCATCGCGCCGTTGATGTCGGTCAGCCAAACTTCGCCTGTCTTGCCGGCGCGCCTGGCGAAGGCGCGCGCGAGATCGCCGGTGCCGCCGGCGATGTCGAGCACCTTCATGCCGGGCTGCACATTGGCGTGGCGCACGGTAAAGGCCTTCCACACGCGATGCAGGCCCGCCGACATCACATCGTTCATCAAGTCGTAACGCCGGGCGACCGAGTCGAAAACGCCTGCCACGCGGTGCGCCTTCTCCTCCACGGCCACCTGTTCGAAGCCGAAGTGCGTCGCCTTGCGCGAGTCGCTCATGCCGCCAGGCGATCAGTGGTGACCGCAGCTCCGCGCTGGGGTCGGCGCTGCTGCGGTGTCGCGGCTGGCTCCGGCGGCTTCGAGGCGCTGCAGATACGCGCCCCACAGCTGCTCTTGCTGCACACCGAGTTCGTAGAGGTAGTCCCAGGCATAGATGCCGCTGTCGTGGCCATCCGAAAACGTCGGTTTGATCGCATAGTGACCGACCGGCTCGAGCACGTCGATCGACACATCGCGCTTGCCCTCCTGAAGCGTTTCCTGTCCTGGGCCATGTCCGCGGACGTCAGCCGATGGCGAATACACGCGCAGGAACTCGAACGGCAGGCGGAAATGCGCGCCGTCGTCGAAGGTGATTTCGAGCACGCGCGACGCGGTGTGCAGAACGATGTCGGTGGGAGAAGGTGTTCCGGACGGCATGCAGTCTCAACCGAAAGAGCGCGGATTTAGATCGTACACGCCACCCGGCGGCCAATCGGCGTCCCGCCCCCATGGAATTGCTGAGCTCTCCTAAGATAGCGCCCGCCCAAACTCCGGCTGGTGACGACCATGGCGCTCGTACAACTTCAAGAAGAACAGATCCGCAGCTGGACGCGGGCGCAGAAAGACGAGTGGTGGCTGAAGAACGTCTATCGCGGCGACATGCCGCAGCTGACGATCCGCTCCGGCGCCACGGGCTTTCTGCTTGGCGGCGTGCTGGCGGCGACCGCGATGTATATCGGCGCCAAGACCGGCATCGCCATCGGCGTCGGTCTGACCGCCGTGATCCTGGCATTTGCGATCTACCGAATCTTGGCGAGCGCGGGGATCGCTCAGGATTTCACGATCCTCGAAAACAACTGCACGCAGTCGATTGCGACCGCAGCCGGCTACATGATCGGGCCAATGATCGCCAGCCTCGCCGCCTACATGCTGGTAACGGACAAGATCATCCCGTGGTGGCACATGATCGTCTGGATGTGCGTGGTGTCCGTGCTCGGTGTGCTGGTCGCGTTCCCGTTGAAGCGCCGCTTCATCAACTACGAACAGCTGCCGTTTCCGGAGGGGCAGGCCAGCGGCGTCGTGCTGGATGCGCTTTATACCGGCGCAGCACATGCCGGCATGTACAAGGCTCGGCTGCTCGGTGCAACAGCCGTGCTGACCGGCATCTACCAGTTGATCATCAGCGATGGCTGGATGAAGCTCCTGCAGTTCAAGATCCTGCGCCTGAACCAGTGGGCTGGCCTGAAAGAGCCGTGGGTCTTCCACGAGCGGCTCGACAGCTACTACTACGCTGTCGCCACGAAGGCTCACGGCTGGATCCCGACGATCCTCGGCACCGATATCCGCCAGCTGGGTCTGCGGCTGACACTCGATGCGGCGATGCTGGGGGTCGGCGGTTTGATGGGGATTGCTGTGGCGACGAGCTGCCTGCTCGGGGCCTTCGTCAATTTCGTGATCCTCGCGCCGATCATGATTCAGGCCGGCGACATCGTCGCGCGCGTAGGGCCGTCCGGCGCGATAGTGCCGATCTCGCGTGCCGAGATCGTCAATCAGTGGTCGCTGTGGTGGGGTGTCACGATGATGGTGGTCGGTTCGCTGGTCAGCCTGCTGGGACGACCGGAGATCTTCAAGGGGATCTTCAAGCGAAGCGAGAAGTCCCAGGGCGTGGATGTGGTGAAGCACATCGAATTCCCGCTGTGGATCTCGGTTGTCGGCATCCCCGCTTTCAGCGTGCTAGGTGCCGCGGTCACGCACGAGTTCTTCGGCGTGCCCTGGCTGCTGGCGTTCATCTCGCTGCCGCTGATCTTCGTGTTGTCGATCATCTGCACCAACTCGATGGCGCTGACCTCGTGGACTCCGACTGGGGCAATGTCGAAGATCACGCAGTTCACTATGGGCGCGATCGACCGCACCAATCCGGCCAGCAACCTGATCCCGGCGGCGATGACCGCCGAGATCGCCGCCAACTCGGCCAACCTGCTGTCGGACATCAAGCCGGGCTACATGCTCGGCGGCAAGCCGCGCCAGCAGGCGGTCGGCCACGTGATCGGCATCGTGTCCGGGGCCGTCGCATGTGTGCCGCTGTTCTTCCTGCTGTTTCTGCCGCCGGATGCCAACGGGGTGCGATCGATCAGCACGATGGTCTCGGATCAATTCGCGTTCCCGGCCGCGCTGCAGTGGAAAGGCGTTGCCGAGATCATCGCGAAAGGCGTCAGCGCGTTGCCGACCTCGGCGGTCGTGTCGATGATCGTCGCCGCGGTCAGCGCGGCGGCCATCGAGATCGCGAAGATCGTGACCCGCGGCCGCTTCGGTCTGTCCGCCGTGTCGATCGGCCTGGGTGTGGTCCTTCCGCCCGAAGCAACGTTGGGCATGTTCGTCGGTGCGCTGGTGTTCTGGCTGATGGGCCGTCGCCATCCGCAGCCCGGAACGCGCGGCAACGAGTTCTGGGTACAGGGCCTCGAGCCGATTTGCGCCGGTCTGATCTCGGGATCCGCGCTGATGGGCATCGGCAACGCCATCGTTAACGTGCTGCTGAACTGACGAACGGCCGGCACCTGCACGAGCGCGCAGAGGCCGATGCACTACGCTTTCCGAGCAGGTATCTAGACATGGAGGGCACTATGAATGCATTGATGAAGGTCCTGGCCGTTGTAATC
>DATEZE010000159.1:0-9716 GCA_035255845.1 Burkholderiaceae bacterium
CGTGCGATTTTCAATGCGCCGCCCACTGGACTGAATTGAGGTCGACGCCGTCTTTGTACATCTCCCAGAGCGGCGACATTTCACGCAGCCGCCCGACCTGTCGTGTGACGAGATTCGCCGTGTAGTCGATCTCCTCCTCGGTCGTGAAGCGGCCGACCGTGAAGCGGATCGAACTGTGCGCCAACTCGTCACTGCGCCCCAGCGCGCGCAGCACGTACGAGGGTTCGAGCGAGGCCGAGGTACAGGCCGAGCCGGACGACACCGCGACGTCCTTGATGGCCATGATCAGGCTCTCGCCCTCGACGAAATTGAAGCTGACGTTCAGGTTGTGCGGCACACGCCGCTCGAGGTCGCCGTTAAGGTAGATCTGCTCGATCTGCGACAGACCCACCCATAGCCGGTCGCGCAGCATGCGGATGCGTTCGCTCTCGGTCGCCATCTCCTCGCGGGCGATGCGATAGGCCTCGCCCATGCCGACAATCTGGTGCGTCGGCAGCGTGCCCGAACGCAGTCCACGCTCGTGACCACCGCCGTGCATCTGGGCCTCGAGCCGGACGCGTGGCTTGCGACGCACATAGAGCGCGCCGACACCCTTCGGGCCGTAAGTCTTGTGCGCCGAAAACGACATCAGATCGACCTTGAGCTGCCCGAGGTCCACGACTACCTTGCCGGTCGCCTGCGCCGCGTCGCAATGGAAAATGATCCCGCGCGCCCGGCACATGTCGCCGATCGCCGGAATGTCCTGGATCACGCCGATCTCGTTGTTGACGAACATCACCGACACGATGATCGTGTCCGGCCTCAGCGCCGCTTCGAGTTGCGCCAGATCGAGCAGACCATCCGGCCTGACATCCATGTAGGTGACTTCGAAGCCTTCGCGCTCGAGTTCGCGCATCGTGTCGAGCGTCGCTTTGTGCTCGGTCTTGACCGTGACCAGATGCCGGCCCTTGTCCTTGTAGAAATGCGCTGCACCCTTGAGCGCCAGATTCGTCGACTCGGTCGCGCCCGAGGTCCAGATCAGTTCGCGCGGGTCGCAGTTGACCAGGGCGGCGACATGCTCGCGGGCCGTCTCGACCGCCTTTTCGGCTTCCCAGCCGAAGGCGTGGCTACGTGACGCCGGATTGCCGAAGTGCTCGCGCAGCCACGGCACCATCGCGTCGACGACGCGCGGGTCCACCGGCGTCGTAGCCGAATAATCGAGATAGATCGGTAGCTTCATTCCTCTGCCCTGCTGGCTACGTCAGCGCCGTTTCGTTCTTTTCGTCGGTTTCGCTCTTTGCGCGGACGCGATTATCGTGCAACACCGCGTTTCCGCTACCCTTGTCCGCCGCCCGTGCTTTCTGCTGCTCGACAAGGTCCTGCAGGCTGACCGAATCCAGATAGTCGACCATCCGCGCGTTCAGATTGGCCCACAGGTCATGGGTCATGCAGCGCTGGTCATCCCCCTGGCAGTTTTCCTTGCCGCCGCACTGGGTTGCATCCAGCGGCTCGTCGACGGCAAAGATGATGTCGGCGACGGTGACGTCCTTGGCGACCCGGCCCAGCGTGTAGCCGCCGCCCGGTCCGCGGGTGCTCTCGACGAGTTCATGACGGCGCAGCTTGCCGAACAGCTGCTCCAGGTACGAAAGCGAAATCTTCTGACGCTGGCTGATTCCGGCCAACGTGACGGGACCGTTGTGCTCCCGGAGCGCCAGGTCGATCATGGCCGTTACGGCAAACCGGCCCTTGGTTGTCAGTCTCATCGCTGTTCCTTTCGGGTGAAATCGTGGGGTGTGACCCACCGCCACCGCGAAGATTCCCGAGAAATTCAGTCGGAATTTTACCAATTCCGACTAATTTAATCAACTTTAGTTCAGAGGCTTCCGAGAGGCCTGAAATGCGTGCGGCGCCCGTAGGCGCCGCACCAGCCGGGAATCGGACCTAGGGATCGAGCCGGGACCGGCGTGCTCGCAACGCGAGGGCCGGGATGAGGAGCAGTAGCCCGAGTCCGTCGAGCGCTCCGCCACCGCCGTCCTTGGAGTCTGCCGATGGAGCCGCGGGAGTTGGCGTTGGCGTAGCCGATGGCGGCGGGGGGGCGGGAGGCGCTGGGGGCGTTGTGCCCGTTCCGGACAACGCCACGGTCGACTTCCCCGTCACCCCATCATGGGTGACGTCTAGACTTGCGCTCTTGCTGCCCGTGGCTTGGGGCGTGAAGTTCACTTCGAGATCACACGATTCGTCGACGCCCAGCTTCATCGCGGCCACACAGGTCGTGCCGCCACTGCTAGCAAACTCCGTAGCGTTCGCGCCGCCGAGCGCGACGGCCGTCAGCGTCAGTTCCTTGTTTCCGGTGTTCTTCAGCGTGGTCTTAAGTACGGTCGCGGTGACTCCGCTCGGAGTCGTCGGGAAGGTCAACGTGCTCGCTTCCAACGTGGCCGCACCGACCGGGCTGGCCGCGTCGACGCCGGGGCCGGACAGCGAAACCGTCCGCGGGGGTTTCACGTCTGAGGTGATCGTGACGGTTCCGGTTCGCGCGCCGGCCGACGCCGGAGTGAACGTGATGTCGATCGTGCAGACGATGTCCGCGGGAGGAGGAGCCTTGGGATCGAGCGGGTTGTTGACGCAGTCGGTGGTCAAAGCGAATTCCGGGTCCTTGTCCGACATCACCTGCGTCACCGAAACCTGGACCGTGCTGTTGTTGGTCACGGTGATTCGCCGCGGCGTGCTCGCCATGCCAACGGCCTGCGTATTGAAGACGATCGACGTGGGGCTGAGGACGATGCTCGGTGTCGTGACAGCGGCCGCTGTGCCCGAGACCGTGATGCTCGGATTCGTAGCCGCGTTGGACTGGACCGTGAAGGTAGCCGTACGCGAACCGGCGTTCAGCGGCCCATCAAATGTCGCGCCGATCGTGCAGGTCGCGCCGGCGTTCACCGTCACCGGGGCGCCGACGGGCACGCAGGTCCCGGTCGCCACGAACTCGGTCGCATTCGCCCCGCTCTTTTCGATGCCGGTGATCGTAAGTTTCTCGGTGCCGCTGTTTGTCAACGTGATGGTCGATGGCGTTGGCGTCGAATTGGTGGTGAGGACCGGCGTCTGAGCGAAGCTCAGTGTCGTGCCGCTCGCCGTGATGGCCGGCTGGGCGAGCGCGGCGAATGACGCGATGGCGAGTGCAACTCCAACAAGCGACTTAGACATATTTGTTGTCATAGGTATGGTGGAAATGTTCATTGATTTTGCTTTCCGGTTACAACGCACCCGATTTCAAATTCCACGCTCCCAGGCGCCTCGGTGATCTCCGGATGAGTGGGAGGATCAGCAGCCCAACGGCGGCGAGCCAGTCGAGCGCGCCGCCGCCGCCCGACGCCGGCGGATTCGCGGCGCTCGTCGGGCTTGTCGGCGCTGCTGCCGCGGCCGGGACTGACACCGAGCCCGCCATGGGGACTAACGAGGTGCCGCTTGCCGTCGACAGGCCGATCGACGCGGTACGTGTCAGCGACGCCCCCGCGATCGGCTGGAAGGTCACGCTGATCGTGCAGTTGTCGGCGTCCGGACGCAGCGTCAGCCCGGGACAGGTCGATGCCGTGATGCGAAAGTCGGCCACGTCGCCACCCGTGGCCATCGTTACAGCATCGTTCGTGGCGATCACGAGATCCCCGGTGCCGACATTGGTGATCGTGACGGTCGCACTCGCCGTCGCACCGACCGCGGTCGCCGGGAATATCGGCCCGCTAGCGGGCGCATAGCGCACGATCGGCCTCGGACCCACAATGCCGGCGATGAACGCGGCGAGGTCCGCACGCTGCGTCATGTCCAGCGTGTAGAAACCGTTCATACCGGTGACGACGCCACCAAGGCTCGTACCGGTCAATGCCTGGTCGAGCGCTTCTAGCGCCTTGGCGAAGCTCATCGTGCTGCCCCCGCCGGCCGGGGTTGCGCGTGCGGTGATCTTGTCGCGGATGCTCTTCAGCGACCTCGGATCTGCGTCGTTCGTCGTCGAGTGGCAGCTCTCGCACGGCGGCGTCAGTGTCGTAGTAAAGAGCTGCTGGCCGGCGTTCGCGTTGCCGGTCGTCTGAGCCTGCACTGCGGCGGAGGTGAGCAGCAGCACGCCGCTCGTCATCAGCGACCGAAGCCCGCGCAAGCACCGTTGCAATGTGATTTCTCCCGAGATAGTGCAGCCCGCGCCATCGCACGGGAGCAGAAGCGGACGAGGCACGCCTCGGGTGGATTTTGTTCGAGCGGCGCCGTTCTTTCGATCCGCTTTAAGTGCTACCGCGGATCGTCCTCCGCGACGCGCGAGTCATCCGAACGCACTAACGGATGGTCAGCCGGCGAGCGCCTGATCGAGATCGCGTTGCAGGTCCAAAACCGATTCCAGTCCGACGGCAATGCGGATCAGGCCTTCCCGTATGCCGGCACGCTCGCGCGCTTCCTGACTGATGCGACCGTGCGTCGTCGTCGCCGGATGGGTGATCGTCGTGCGCGTGTCGCCAAGGTTGGCAGTGATCGACATCAGCCGGACCCTGTCAATCACTGCCCAAGCCTGCGCGCGCGCCTCCTCGGGCGCCCCCTCAGCGACTTCCAGTCCGATCACGGCGCCGGCCATCGTCTGCTGGCGCGCGCACAGTTCGGCCTGCGGATGCGAAGCGAGACCGGGAAAGTAAACACGTTTGACGGCCGGATGGCGCTCGAGCCAGCGTGCAAGTTCGAGCGCCGCAGCAGACTGCGCGCGCATGCGTACGGAAAGCGTCTCCAGTCCTTTGAGCAGCACCCAGGCGTTGAACGGCGACAGACACGGACCGGTCGTGCGGAGCACCGGCAGGACCTGCTCGCGCACAAAGCGGCGCGACCCCAGCACAGCCCCGCCGAGGACACGGCCCTGTCCGTCGAGGTACTTCGTGGCCGAATGGATCACCGCGTCGACGCCAAATTCCAGCGGACGCTGCAGTACCGGGGTGCAGAAGCAATTGTCGACCAACGTGAGCGCGCCGATGTCCCGACCGAGCGCGCCCAGCGCGGCCAGGTCGGTGATCTCCATCAGCGGATTGGACGGTGTCTCGCAAAATAGCAGTCGCGTGCGATTGCTGACCGCCGCGCGCCACGCCGATGGAGCCGCTGCGTCGACGAAGGTCACGTCGATGCCGAAACGTGCAAGCAGGCCGGAAAAGAGCTGCACTGTTGCGCCAAAGACGCTGGCAGCGCAGACCACGTGGTCGCCCGACTTCAGTGTCGCCAGGCATGCAGCCATGATGGCCGACATGCCGGACGCGGTCGCGATGCAGTCTTCCGCTCCTTCGAGAGACGCGAGTCGCTGCTCGAACACCCGGACCGTTGGATTGGTGAAGCGCGAATAGACGTAGCCCTCGTCGGTGCCTGAGAAGCGCTCGGCCGCCTGTGCCGAATTCTCGAAGACGAAGCTCGAGGTCAGGAACACCGCCTCGCTGTGCTCGTTGAACGGCGTACGCAGCGTGCCGGCGCGTACCGCACGCGTGTCGAATTCGAATTCGTCAGATGTCGGATCGGCCATAAAAAAACCCGCCGGCGAAAGCGCAGCGGGTTCATCGAGCCCCTCGCTTTAGCCGCATTTGTTAAGCGCCCGCAAGCTGAGAGATCTCAAATCGGCGCGATACACGAATTGTATACGAGCGCGGCCGCGCCCGCACTGACCGACTTCCGTCAGTCCGCCGAAGCCAGATTGAGGTTCAGCTGGGCCCGTGGCTCACCGTCGACGGCGCCGGCCGCGATACGGCTGGCCTCGAGGCGGTCCAGGTATTCGGGCGTCACGTCGCCGGTGATGTAGTGGCCGTCGAAGCAGCTGGCCTCGAAATTCGTCAGATGCGGCCCGACTTCGGACACCGAGGCCTTCATTGCCGCGATGTCCTGGTAGACGAGACCGTCGGCCTCGATCATCCGCTGGATTTCCTCGTCCGAACGACCGTGGGCGATCAGCTCGTCCCGGGTCGGCATGTCGATGCCGTACACGTTGGGGAAGCGCACCGGCGGCGCGGCCGAGGCGAAGATCACGCGGTTGGCCCCGGCTCCGCGCGCCATATGAACGATCTCGCGCGACGTCGTGCCGCGAACGATCGAATCGTCGACCAGCAGCACATTTTTTCCCTTGAACTCGGTCGGCAGCGCATTGAGCTTCTGGCGCACGCTTTTGCGCCGCACCGACTGCCCCGGCATGATGAATGTGCGCCCGACATAGCGGTTCTTGAAAAATCCCTCGCGGAATTCCAGACCGAGCTTCATCGCAAGCTGCATCGCCGCCGGCCGCGACGTGTCCGGAATCGGCATCACGACATCGATGTCGCCGCTCCTGAGCTCACGCCGGATCTTTTCCGCGAGGTGCTCGCCCATCTTGAGTCGCGAGGCATAGACGCTGACGCCGTCGATCACCGAATCGGGCCGCGCGAAGTAAACGTACTCGAAGATGCAGGGGTTGAGCGAGTGCCGGTCGGCGCACTGCTGCGCGTAGAAATTGCCGTCAAGATCGATGAATACCGCTTCGCCTGGACCGACGTCGCGCACGAACTTGAATCCGAGGCCCTCGACCGCCACCGATTCACTGGCTACCAGGTATTCGGTTCCGCTGTCGGTCTCGTTGACGCCGTAACACAGCGGCCGGATGCCGTACGGATCGCGGAACGCGACGATGCCATGGCCGGCGATATGAGCAACGCAGGCATAGGCACCGCGCACGCGGCGATGCAGGCCGGCGACCGCCCGGAAGATCGTTGCCGGGTCAAGCGTGTACGTCGAGCTCTGCTCCTGCAGCTCGTGCGCCAGCACGTTCAGCAGCACCTCCGAGTCTGACGTGGTGTTGATGTGACGCCGGTCGATCCGGAACATCTCGCTCTTCAGCTGCTCGGCGTTCGTCAGGTTGCCGTTGTGTCCGAGCGTGATGCCGAACGGCGCGTTGACGTAGAACGGCTGGGCCTCTTCCGGACTCGTCGCCGAACCGGCTGTCGGATAGCGCACATGGGCAATTCCAGCGTTGCCGGTGAGGTTGCGCATGTTCCGGGTGCGGAAGATCTCCCGCACCATGCCGTTGCCTTTCCACATCGAGAACGTATTGCCGGCACCAGTCGCGATACCCGCCGCGTCCTGCCCGCGATGCTGCAGCAGCTGCAGCGAGTCGTAGAGCAGCTGGTTGACGGGGGACGCGGCGACGACGCCGACGATTCCGCACATATCAGTTCCGCGGACTCCGCAGGGCCGGCAAACGTTGGAGGCGATGCATGCAGTTCTCCCGGCTAGCTGGGGTTCGAGGCGTGGCGCGCAATCGACTGCGGCAGCAGCGGCGAGGCGAATCGTACGCTTGCCTGCACCCACGGCAAAAATGCAGAGGCTTCCCACCAGGGCTGGCGCGTCGCGCCCGCAGCGATCGCGACGAGCGCAGCAAGTGCAACGATGAGCGCGCCGCGCAGTACTCCGAAGATGCCGCCTAAGACGCGGTCTTCAAGAGACAGCTTCGCAGCGGCAAGCAATGCCCGAAGTGCTGCCGCGGCAAGCGCCGCGGCGATCAGCGTCGCGACGATGATCAGCAATCCGACTATCCCAGTCCGCGCAGCTGATGGGAGGTCCAGCGGCAATGACTGCGCCAGCGGCTCGGCAAAGCGCAGGGCCAGTAACACACCGACGATCCAGCCGCACAGTGCGAAGACTTCGCGCACGACGCCGCGCAACACGCCCAGCAGGATCGACAACCCCAAAATCACGACGATTGCCCAGTCGATCCCGCTCATCGCGCGTCAAGCGCTGACCACATTGCCATTGATGCCCATCCCTTTGAGTCGCGCGCGCGCCCGATCGGCGTCTTCACGGCTGCCATAGGGGCCGACCCGGACCCTGAAGCGCGTCCCCTCGGCCGTATCGATGCGTTCGGTGTACGGCGCGAGTCCGGCTTTCTTGAGCCGCTCGGCAAGTTCGCGCGCCGATGCCTCGTTCGCCGTCGCTGCTGCCTGCACCGCGAACTTGCCTCCCTTCACCGTTGCCGGCAGCTTCTCTGCGGACGACTTGCCTTCGAGCACGGCGCGTGCGCGGTCCTCGTCGGTCTTTGCCGCCTCGCTTCTCGGCGCGTCCGTCTTTGGCGGTTCGGCAGTTGGCGTCTTCTCCGTTGCGGCGCTGCTCTTCGCCGCGACCGCTCCACCCGAGCTCTTGGCCGCGGGCGGTGGCGCATCGGGCGGAGGCGTGACCGGAACGTTGTCCGTGGCCGGCACCGGCGGCAATGCCAGGCGGGGCGAGAATTTCGTTTTCTCGCTCGGGATGTCGATCGGGATGTTGTCCGGTACCGGTCGCGGCTCGGGATCAAGCAGCATTGGCACGACGACCACGGCCAGCAGCAGCAGCGCGGCTGCGCCAATCAGGCGTCGACGCGCACGTGTACGCAGCGCGGCGGTCGGATCGGCACGCCCGGTGTCATCATCGGCGGTGGAGCGGGAAGAGCGAGGAGCAGCATCTACGGCCGCATGCTTGCGACGCCAGAAAGCCAGGGACATCCACGCTCCAGTCGAGATCCTCAGCGCGGCGATGCACGCACGCGCAGGACGCGCATCACATCGGCCACGGTGAGGAAGGAACCGAAGGCAAGAATTCTATCATCGGGCGCCGCGCGTTCGCGCGCGGCGGCATAGGCAGCACCAACACTTTCGTGTACCGAAATCGAATAGGTGTAGCCGTGCGCCGCGGCCACATCGCGCAGCACCGCGGCAAGCGCGTCGGCTGCAGTTCCGCGCGGACCACCGATCGAGCCGACATGCCAGTGATCGATGCGAGCGCCCAGTTTCGCAATGACTCCAGCAATGTCTTTGTCGTTCAGCATCGCGAACACTGCGTGCGTGGTCGGAAAGAAGCCCATGCTGTCGAGGTTCTGCGCGAGCACCGCGGCGGCGTGCGGATTGTGTGCGACGTCGAGGATCGTCGTCGGTCGCCCCGGCAGCACCTGAAACCGCGCCGCAATGTCGACGGTCAGCAGACCCTGCCGCACCGCCTGCTGCGATACGGGCAGGCGTTCAGCCAGTGCTTCCAGTGCAGCCAGCACTCCCGACGCATTCAACAGCTGATTCGCGCCGCGTAGTGCCGGATAAGGCAGACCGGTGCGGCGCACGCTGCGTCCGGCATAGGCCCATTGCTGCCGATCGCCCTGGTAGTTGAAGTCCCGGCCGAACCGCCACAGGTCGGCGCCGATGCGGTCGGCGTATGCGAGCAGCGACCGCGGCGGCTGGGGGTCGCTGCAGATCGCCGGCCGGCCGGCGCGGAAGATGTGGGCCTTCTCCAAGCCGATGTCCTCGCGCGTCGCGCCGAGATAGTCCATGTGATCGAGGTCAACCGACGTGACGATCGCGGCGTCGGCATCGACCAGGTTGACCGCATCGAGCCGGCCGCCGAGACCAATCTCGAGCACGACGGCATCCAGGCGCGCGGCAGCCATCAGCCGCAGGATCGCAAGCGTCGTGAATTCGAAATAAGTCAGCGAGGTCGCGCTCCGCGCGGCCTCGACTGCTTCGAACTGCGCGATCAACTCGGCATCGGTTGCATCGACGCCGTTGATGCGGGCGCGCTCGTTGAAGTCGAGCAGGTGCGGCGAGGTGTAGAGCCCGGTGCGATATCCGGCCGCGCGCAGCACGCTGTCGAGCATCGCGCAGGTCGAGCCCTTGCCGTTGGTTCCGCCGACGACGACAGTCGGCGCTTTCATCGCTAACCCAAGCCGGTCGGCGACGGCGCAAACGCGGTCG
>DATEZE010000160.1:0-13123 GCA_035255845.1 Burkholderiaceae bacterium
GGTCAGCGATGACGCTCCGGCCTTCGGTTGCCGGCCAGCAGTCCTTACATGCAGCGGCGATGGCCGTGCGAACGACTACCAGCGCCGCCCGTACCAGCCGTACCACCCATAGCGCGGCGCCGGCGCGAGGACCACGGCCGGCGGCGCAACCACGACACGGCCATACACCGGCGCCGGACCATAGCCATATGGTGCCGGCGCTGGAACGACGGCGCAGGCGGAAAGCATGGTGGCCGCCGTGGCGGTGGCTAGCGCAAGCAGGTTGCGATTCATGCAGGGCTCCTTTCGGCGCGCGCAATGAGCGCGCTTGTCCCTGCAACGGGCCGCCGCGGCGGCCGGCTGACCGCAAACTCGTAACGTTCGGTAACTGCAGCCGCGTTCGGTTAGCGCTTTGCCTTCGGCAGCCGGTAGTCGACCTTGTTGCCGTCGAACGCGAGCACACCGTCGCGGGTCAGCTGATCGATCAGCGCCTCGACTTGTCCGGTCGCGAGCTTGCGGCCGAGATGAGACTCGATGTGCCGTTCGAGACCCTTGCGCTTCGCCGGGCGCTTGTCGCGCATCCGCTGCAGGCTGTCGATGACCTTCGCGGCCGCGTCGGGCGCCTCGGCCTTGCTCGAGGCTCTGTCCACGACGTGTCCAGACTTTCGCTCCGTTGGCGCTTTCGCCGTTTTTTGTGCGGACGACTTTCTGCCTGGCGACTTTTTCGCGACCGGTTTCGCCGCAGCGCTCTTCGCGGTGGGCGCTTTCGCCCCATCGCCCTTCGCCGCTGGTGCCGCCTTGGCCGCGCGCTTGCGAGCGGGCTTCACGTCCTCTGATGCTTCACCGCCGAGCGCGGCCTTGAAGTTGGCGGCTAGGGTCGCGTTGAACCCCTTGCTGCGCAGATACATCATCAGCGGCTCGAAACCGCGGTCGCGCGAGATCACGATGAAGCGCGTGACCTTGTGCGTCCCCGCCGGCAATGTCGCGACCAGTTCGCCGACGTGAAACGCGATCTGCATGTCCGCCGCGTTCTTGCCGGCCTTGACGCAGCGGCTGAAGCTCACCTGGTCGCCGAGCGCGTGCAGCGTTTCGGCGAGATCCGCCTCATAGCGCGTCGGCTGCGGCCCGCGCACGATCGCCAGGCGCAGGTTCTTGCCGTGCGCCAGCGCGATGTCCGCGGCGCTGGGCTTGACGTTGTCGAAGTCGACGATGATGTGGGTCAGGGACATGCGGCCTTCCGGCGAGATGGAGCGCAGCCGCATCGTAGTCGACGTATGCGCCGCGCGCATCAGCACGGCCGCGACGCCGGCGCGCCGCAATAGACCGCGACGCCGGCGGTGCTCGTCTCTAGACGCAGAGAACGGAGGGCAAGGCGCCGCGGCACCGCCCTATATCTAATTCACGCCGCCGGCCGACGTGCCTGGCGTGCGACAGGCATTTTCATCACCTCGGTGCGGGCTGGCACGACTTCGCGCCACGCCGCAGCTGCGTCGCGCATGATCCGACGGCTCGCCAGCCTGATGTTGCGCAGGAGAAGCGCCATCGGCTCACGCGAAGCCTTCACTGCGTCGGTCATTTCGCGCATCGAGCTGTGCGTAAATCGTCCCACTACATGTCCCGTGGCCCTCAGCTTGCGTCCCGCGGTTTCCATCCGGGCCTTCATCATCGACATCGGCGAACCAGTAAAGTCGGTTCGCATATGCGCGGCGAGTGGGCGCGTGACGCGCCGTCGGGTTGTTGTGCCCTTCACCCTGCCTTGACGTCTGACCATGGTTTCTCCTTTAAATCGATCCGACGCCAACCTGCGCCGGACAATTTCATAGTGGCGAGGCGGGGGCGCCGCGATGTGTTCTGCATCAGAGCTGCTGCATTGAAGGTAGAACCTTCTACTAAATAGATGCAGATGCGGCCCGTGCCCGCGGCCGCGCGCCTCGGACCGGGAACCACGCCGCCGCCTGCTTGACGAGGGTCTTCGCCAGCTTGTCGCGCTGGATGCCTGGGAGGCCTCGCTATTTCGACGCCGGCTTGGTCGTGCTGTAGCACTTGCCGTTCGGGTGACTCGCGATGATCGTGCCTTACGGCGGCGCTGCGGCTTCGTCGGGCGCGTGCTACTTCGAGGGCGCCTTCGCCGGGTTGGCTTCGGCAGACAGGCAAGGGCCGTCCTTCTTCAACTCGGCGATGATCGTTCCCTTGGCGCGCTTGCGAATGATCTGGCCGTTCTCGACGACGGTCGTAATCGTGTCGAGGTTCAGCGTGCGGTATTTCACGCCCTCGCTCGTGAGGCGAACCTCGAGGATGCAGGTATTGCTGGCCGGATCCCACTTGCCGTCGCGCTGCTTCGGGCCCTTTTCGATCAGGTCCCACGTGGTCTTCTTGCACGCATCGTCAACACAGCGCTCGCCCCACGCCTGCGCGGTCACTTTCGCGCTCGCGCACTGCGCCGCGGTCAGCGGCGCATCGCCCCATGTCGAGGTCATCGTGATCTGATGCAGGTTCGGGTCGAGCTTGCCCTTCGGTCCGAAGGCGATCGCGTATCCGCCGCAGTTGGCGCCAGCGCTTGGCTTATCCGAGGTCGCGGTGAACGCCTGCGACATGCTGTTGCATTGGCCGAGCACGACCTTCACCGGGCTCGCCGCGTACGACTGTGCGTTCTGCGGCCCGCTGCAGAAGGTGTAGGCGACCTTCTTGGCCGCATCGCTCACCGACGATATCGAGCGGCTCGACGACGAGACCGGTGCATCATCCGCCGCCGCCGCCGGCAGGCACGTGAAGCTGAGAAGGGCAAGGCCAGCGCAGACAGCGTGCGAGATTCGTGTCATGGGCCGCGCACACATCTCACATGCACTCGGCGCGCGATCCACGTCAGGGCGATCGCCACGAGCGCCGTGGCGGCGACAACGACCGGCGCGTCCATCGGCCAGAGGAATGCGATCGTTGCGCTCAACACCAGCACCAGTAGCGTGACGAAGACTGCCGTCCAATGCGTCGCCGGCGCACCGGCTGAGCGCCGCAGCAGCCGTTCGACTTCGGCCGTGGTCCACGCGTCGAAGGTCGCGTTGATCAACGTCTTGTAGATCACGAATGGCAGCAATACCAGCGCCGCCTGCAACCAGACCCAGAGTTCCGGCCGCACAGGAGGCACCGCCGAACCCACCTTCGATGCCACCCAAGCGCGCGCCCAGGTGCCGATGGCGATCAACGCCCACCACTGCACGGCGATGAGGACCACTGTGGTCAGCGCGATCGCTCCGCGCGCGACGCGGAGGAAACCGAGCCGCGACAGCCGCGCGCGATCAAGCTGCTTGAACACGTCGGCATCGTCTGGCAGCAGATCCGTCAACGGCGTGAATTCGGCGGCTGCGCCGACCAGTCGCGCGAGTGGGCCGACCACCTGCTCCGGGTTCTGCCAATACAGCACGTGGTCCGAGAGATAAGAATTGCGGTTCCGCACTTCCTCCGGGTGGTACTTGTCGAACTTGAGCCTCGGATCCATCAGCCGCCCGTACGGCACGAGGTCTCGTTTCGCGTAGAAGTCGAACAACGGGCGATCTTTCGCTGCGCCCGGGAGCTTAGCCAGCCGCCCTGCACGCGCCCGGACGCACATCGTGGCTGCGTACGCTTGACCACCAAGCGCCACGATTGCCATTAGAGCGGGTATCGGTGACGGACAACCCAAGATGGCGGCAACACCGGCAGCAAACAAAACGAGAGTCCAGGAGATGCAGTACCAGCCCGCTTTAGTGACCGCCGCGCTGCGCGAATACTTCTCGATCGCGGATAGCGTCTGGATACCGGCCCCTAGCGTGATGAACGACTTGATCTTGACCGGAGCCGGATCGTCGCGGCTCGACAAGACCATTTCCGCGACAGCCGCGCCCTGCGAATGCGCGACGACGACGACGTTACGGCAGCGCTGCAACAACCACTCCAGATCGCGCTGCACGCGATCGATGATCGCTCGTCGCTGCACCGGATCCTCCAGCAGGATATAGCTGTCGCCGACGATGCCGGCGAGACTCGCCTGCAGGCGCAGCACCGCGGAACGCAGTCGATCCCACGGCACCAGCCACAGCACCATCAGCGCGATGAACGCCAGCTGTGCGAGCGTCAGCCCCACACATAACCCGAACGCGCGCGGCAGCCAGAAAAGTAGTGATCTGCCCCGGTCGCGCGCCAGCACGATGTAATGCACCAGCACGATCGGCGCGGTCATAAGACACCAGCGCGCGAAGCGGAAGAATGACGGCGCCCAGAACGATTCGCCCCAGTGCGATTCGGCAAGCATCCAACGCGAGCGCAACATGTAGCCGTCGCTCGCCATCGCCTCCAGATGCATTTCGACCGATGATGGCTCTGCCGCATGCGTGCCGACATCGAGCACATACGCTTCGCGGAACTCAGCCGACCCACCGACTGCAGTTGCGTTGATGCGCTGATTGATCTCGCAGACGACCTCGTTGCACTGCTTACTTTCGGCGTCGGTCGTAACGCTCGGCTCGCGGCCGGCTTCCCCACTCGCGTGCATCCGCGCCTTGTTGGTGGTACGCCAGCCACCAAAGGCGGTCTGTGACTCCGCCTTGCGCTCCAGTGCCTTCGTGTACGCGAGCCGATCGAACCAATCCTCATCGGCTGCCGAGGGCTCTGTCTGCGCCAGGCTCTTCGCCCAGCTCTCCACCGGCTTGCCGTGCAGACGTTGACCGATGTCATCGGTCGCGCCGCTAAGCCAGGCGTTGATCCAGCGCAGCACCGGCGCGCTCCACTCCGTCAACGTCTCAGCACGGCGCTGCACGCCGATCCCGTGGACGAGCAGCACGCCCGTATCGAACTCGGCCACCGGCGCGAGGTCGATGAAGCTCTCTCGCTTCTCCGGTCCGATCGAGCCCTGCAGCCGGAACATCGCCCGCACATTGATCGGGACCGTCTGCCTGCCGATGAGGATCGGCGGCACTGCCGGCGGAAGCAGCACGTCGATCTCCGCCACCCATGCGTAGGCGCGCTCGCCCTGCGCGTTCGGCTCGAAGCGCACCGGCGGAAAGATCGATTGATCGATGCCCGGCGTGCGCTTGGTGTCTATCGCACGCGCAAGCGCGGAGGCGCCTTGATCGGGCCAAGGATCGCGCACGTCGAGCGCCGGGGCGACGCACACCGACACGTCGACACGGCGATCGTCGCGATGTGTCAGGCCGTACACGCGCAGGCGGCCGACTCGGCCGCAAGCGTCAATGCGCAGCGCGCGAACCGCCTGGATCTCGATCAGGTCCTTGTTCATCGCCCCGCCCCCGCGTCTTTGCGAAATGCGCCGCCAACTGTAAGCGCACCTTGCGCCGCTTCGGAAGTCACGTCGTCATGGCCTCGTGCCGCGTGTGGCGGATTCAGGGATTTGCCGCGAAGCCCGGCGTGTCTAGGCTGTCTTAAACCTAGAGCGATCGCAGGAACGTCAGCAGTGCCTCCTGCTCCACGGCGGTGAGCGATGCGTAGCGGTCGCGCGCGGCCTTCGCCTCGCCGGCGTGGCGGCCGATCGCGTCGCGCAGCGTCAGCGACTCGCCGTCGTGCATCAGCCTGTTGCGCAGGCGTACGCCCCACAGAGGCGCGGTGCGAATCCGGTTGGCGGTGGGCGACATGTGGCTCTGCATGGGTGCGAAGCGCTTGCCGAAGTGCTCGACCACTGCAATCTCGATCCCGTCGCCGGTGCCGACGTCGTGCATCAGGAAATCGCTGAACGGATGGAACAATCGGTTGCCGAGCGCCGGCGGCACGGTGAATGTTCCGCCGTTGATCTTGGTGCCCGTGGGCGCCGTCACCAGGTTGCGCGCATGGCAGGTCGCGCAGCCGATGCTGTCGAAGAGTCCCGAACCCTTGCGCGCAACATCGGTCTGCGCGATGACCGTGTCGCGTGCGGGCGCCTTGGTGGCACGCATGAAGCGAGCGAAGCGATCGATATCGGCGAACTCCTCCGGCACGGGGACGGGGCGACTTGCTTTCGCCGCACGCACGCGGGCCTGCGCGCGGCGCACGGCACGCACGGCGGCTTCAGGAGCTTCGGGCCGATCTTCCGGATCGGCGACCGTGTCGCACAGCGTCGTCACTTCATCGGGCTGCAGGCGGCTCGTGATGCCCATCTCATTCAGGTAGGCGTCGGCCGAGAACGACAGCAGGCTCGCCTGCTGCCCTTTCCAGCCGAAGCGGCCCACGCGGTTGGTCCCGGACGCTTCGAGCACCGGCACCTCGAACGCGCGCCCGCAGATCGTTTGCTGCGTTTCCTTGCATTGGCGCGCCGCATACGCGCGCAAGGATTCGTCGGCGACCGCTTCGACCAGCCCATCACCGAGCACGCTTACCGACAGGCGGAACGTGCGGACGTTGGCGTTGTCCGGCACGTGCTCCTGGATCTCGGTATCGGGATACGCACCACTTGGACAGATCGCGCGATCGTTGATCAGCGTTCGCCCTTCGATCACCACCTTGCCGTGCGCAATCGGAACGCGCGCCGGTTCGAACCGGCCCAGCGCATCGCGCACTCCCGCGCGCAGCTCGGAGACCTGGCTGCCACCGCCGGACACCGGGTTCTGGTGGCAGACGAGGCACGAGTTTGCATTGAACAGCGGCCCGAGCCCGTCGGCGATGACCTCGACGTCGTTGAACGCGGCCTGATCCTCGTCGAAGGTCGCCTGGTCGACGACGCCGTTGGTCTTGTCGTCAAAGCCGACCAGTGCCTCCTGCGCGCCGGTCGCCGGCACATCGGACTCCGTCCCCAGGTTCGGCGGCACCGGCACCACGACGCAGGCAAGCAGGACCAGCGCGCACAGCACGACCGGGATTCGCTTCATGTCGCCCCTCTCGAGCAGCACGGTCCGCGTTCACTCGTGCAAATCGTGCCGGTCGCCCGAGCGCGGATCGCTTTGATTGTCGGACCTCGCGGTGGCAGCTCGATTCATTCCCGTCCGGGCCGGATAGCCAAGACGTCGGCCGCCTGCACTATGCACGCGAGGGGTTCGCGATACCAGCGCGCGGCCTTGGGATGCCTCTGGAGCAATCGACCGACGTCGAATGGCGTCAGTAGTTCTCCACCGGCCCACACGTCCGAGTGCCGATGCGTATGTCGCAACCAGCGGTAACAGTCACGCCCGGCGCAACGATCACCGCGTACCGAGGCCATGCCTTCGGCGTGGGCCAGCGCACAGACCGGCGACTGCAATTGCACTAGGTTGAGTGACGACGGCGTGTTGCACCTATGACCTGGTCGAGTCGATTCTCGATCCTGAGGTCTGAGCGACGCGCAGTTCCAGGAAAAAGATCATGTCGTTCCACGACCTGTACACACAAAAACGCATTTCTGCTGCAGATGCGGTGCGACAAGTGCGCAACGGCGACTCCATCATCGTGCCGACCGGTGTCGGCGAGCCGCCGACACTGCTGACGGCGCTTTCGGAGCAGCGCCGCGATTTCCGCGACGTCAAGGTGGCGCAGATCCTCGCCATGCGCAAGTACGCGTACATCGACGCGGCGACCGCGGATCATGTCCGCCACGTTGCCTTCTTCTACGGCGGCGCCACGCGCGCCGGCGGCCAGGCGGGCTGGATCGATTTCATTCCCAACTACTTTTCGGATATCCCGCGTCTTATCGAACGCGGGCAGATTCCCGCCGACGTCGTATTCAGCATGGCGTCGCCGATGGACGCCCACGGCTACTTCTCCCTCAGCCTGGGCGCCGACTACACCATGGCCGCCATCGCCAAAGCCCGCGCGGTCGTGCTCGAGGTCAACCCCAACGTGCCCTTTGCCTTCGGCGACTGTCATGTCCACGTCTCGCAGGTCACAGCGCTGGTCGAAAGCAGCGAGCCGGTGCTCGAAGTCGGGCTGCCGAAGATCGGCCCGGTGCAGGAGGCCATCGGCAAATATGTCGCGGACCTAATCGACGACGGTTCGACGCTGCAGATCGGATACGGCGGCATCCCCGACGCCGTGGTCATGCAACTCACGCACAAGCACGACCTCGGCATCCACACCGAGATGATCGGCGACGGCATCCTGACGCTGGTCGAGAGCGGCGCCATCACAAACCGGCGCAAGAACTACCTGCCGGGGAAAATGATTGCTACCTTCGCTCTCGGCTCCAACAAGCTCTACCGCTTCATGGATCGCAACCCGGTCCTGGAAATCCATCCGGTGGACTTCACCAACGATCCTTCGCACGCGGGACTGAACGACAACCTGGTCGCCATCAACGCCGCCCTGCAGATCGATCTTCTGGGACAGTGTGGCTCGGAGAGCCTCGGTCATGTTCCCTATTCGGGCACCGGTGGTCAATCAGACTTCGTGCGCGCTGCCAACTGCTCGCACGGCGGCAAGGCGTTCATCGTATTACCCTCGACCGCCAAGAACGACACCATTTCGCGCATCGTGCCGACGCTCGCCGCGGGCACCCACGTCAGCACGAGCAAGAACGATGTCAACTACGTCGTCACCGAGTACGGCATCGCCCAATTGCGTGGCAAGTCGGCCAAGCAGCGCACGCGCGAACTGATAGCTATCGCACACCCCGCATTCCGAACCGAGCTCACCGAGCAGGCCACGCGCTTGAACATGCTCTGACGCGGAGGAGGCAGTAAGAACGACCGACACTCATGCCTCAGTGTGCGCCGCCCGGCAAGGCCATGCCTTCGAGCACAATCGCTCTGGTCGGAAGCGACGCGAGAGGCGACGAGATGCGCAAGCTCAGTGAAGAGCAGTGGCAATCCCTGGCGAGCGCCTGGCAGCATGCGATGACGCGACTGGTACCCGACTGGACGGCGCACAACACGCATGACCCCGGCATCACGGTGCTCGAACTGCTCGCCTATGCACTGACCGACTTGCAGTACCGCAGCGACACCATCGACGCGAATGGCCGCGCGCTCGCTCGACATGTGGCGCGGTTGGCCGATTCACTGGCCGGCGTGACCGGCACGGACGACTGTCCACCGGGCCCGCAGCGCGTGAACTACTTCCACGGCAAGCTGCTTGACGTCGACGACTTCAACACCGAGCAGGCCTACTTCCTGAGAAAGATCCACCGCCTCAACCGGATGGTGCATGGCTCCGGCGTCGCGACTGGGCTAAGCGTCACGCTCGAGCGAACCAGCAGCAGCGCACAGGTGATCATCGCGCCCGGCCTGGCGTTCAACCCGCGCGGTGAGGAGATCGACGTTTGCGCGCCCACCTCGTTGCTGCTACCCGCTCTAGGCAAATCGCTGCTGGTGCTGCTGCACTACGCTGAGCAACCGTGCCGCCCAGTGCCGGCGACAGATCCGCAAGCGGACCCGCAAGAGCGCTTCTCGCGCATCACGGAGACCTTCAGCGCAACGCTCGCGCCGACCACCGATGACACCGCCGTTGCGCTCGCGCGGGTGAACTTCAGCCGGGGACGGTGGGTGCTTGATCGGAAGTTCAAGCCGGCAAAGGTCAGGGCCTGACTGGGGCAATGCGTACCGTATCGCCCGCTGACCGTGATTTGTACTTCGTGTAGGAGTACACACCGAACGCGACCAACGCCAGTGCAACGCCGACGCTGATCGCGATGCTGCGCACGGGCCAACCGCTGCTGCTTCCGCGCTCCCCTGGCCGCCACTGCTGGGCGGGTGGCGGCGGATGGTGCCCTGGGCGCTGAACATTGACCGCGCTCTTTTTGCCGTCGCGGGCCGACTCGAGCTCAAATGTCAGCGCCTCACCGATCTTGGGACGTCGACTGTCGCGCTGAAAGGCGGAAACATGAACGAAGATCGGCTCACCGCCGTGCAGCGGCGTGATGAAGCCGGATCCGCGATCGTCGTTCCACTTCTCCAACTTGCCGTCGAATCGCATGTGCCCTTCCGACCTGATGGCGAAGCTAAGCCCCTTTTTGTGTACTGCGCAAGAAATCTCGGCGACGCGCTAGGAATCTCACACAGGTACGTGGCAGCGCTCATCCGAACGGCTTGGCTACTCTAGGAAGGCGGAGGATGATGCATAGCGCTGAATTGAATCCTCCCCAGCGCTCCCCCTTGCACCGCCATGCCAGCCCTTCCCCAGCAATGCGATGTCCTGATCGTCGGTGCCGGCCCCACCGGCCTGATGCTCGCCAACCAGCTCGCGCGGCATCACATCGATGCGCTGATCATCGATCGTCACGCCGGGCCGGCGCGCGAGACGCGCGCGCTCGGCGTGCAGGCGCGCACGATGGAGATCTACGCCAAGCTTGGCGTGGTGGAAGAGGCGCTGAAGATCGGCAAGATCGGCACCGGCGCGAACATGTGGGCGCGCGGCCGCCGCACCGCGCGCATCCCGCTCGGCAAGATCGGCGAAGGCCTGACGGCGTATCCATATCTCTTCATCCTCGGCCAGAACGACAACGAACGCCTGCTCGGCGACAAGCTGAAGAGCCTCGGACGCGAGGTGCAATGGCGCACCGAGCTCGTCGGCCTCACGCAGCAGCCCGATTCCGTGCGAGCCGAAATACGCATGCCGGATGGTTCAACGCAAACCATCTCCGCGCGCTACGTCGCCGGCTGCGACGGCGCGCGCAGCAGCGTGCGCGAGCTGAACAAGATCGAATTCCCGGGCGCGCCGTACGAGCACGTGTTCTTCGTCGCCGACGTGACGATGACCGGCCCGATGGTGCACGAAGAGGTGAATGTATTTCTGCTGAAAGACGGCTTCCATCTGTTCTTCCCGATGGCGGGCACAGACCACTGGCGGCTCGTCGGCCTGCTGCCGCCCGAGCTGCGCGGCCGCGATGATCTGAAATTCGATGAAGTGATTCCGGTGCTGCGCGCTCAGGCGGTACAGGCCCTCAACTTCCAGCAGTGCCACTGGTTTTCGACCTACCGCATCCACCACCGCAGGGCCGCGCAGTTCCGCGTGGGCCGCTGTTTCGTGCTGGGTGACGCCGCGCACATTCACAGCCCGGTCGGCGCGCAGGGCATGAACACCGGCCTGCAGGACGCCTACAACCTCGGCTGGAAACTCGCGCTGGTCGTCAGCGGCAAGGCGAGCGACAAACTGCTCGACACCTACGCGATCGAGCGCGAGCCGGTCGCCGAGCGCCTGCTGCAAACCACCGACCGCCTGTTCTCATTCATCGTGTCCGACCACTGGTTCAGCAGGATGCTGCGCACGCGCGTGCTCGCGCACGTGCCGGCAATCGCGATGAGGTTCGATCGCATCCGCAAGTTTGCGTTCGGCACGATCTCGCAACTCGGCATCCGCTATCCGGAGAGCCCGCTGTCGCAGACGAATCCCGGCCTGCCCGACGGATCACCGCGCGCCGGCGACCGCTTCCCGTGGATGAAGCTCGTCTTTAGGTCGGGCTTGGCTGCCGAGGATCTCTTCGCCTGCCTGGATGACACGCGCTTCAACCTGATCCTGATCGGCCAATTAACCACGGCGGTCCCGAACGACCGGCCGTACGTCGTTCACCCGATTCCGGACCTGGCGACCAACGTCGCTGCTCTGGCGCGAGCGGGGATCCGCGGCCCCAGCTACTACCTGTTGCGGCCTGACGGCCACATCGGTCTCGCTGGCGTGCGGCTGCAGGACGGGGATGTGCAGAGGTATTTTTCGGATCGCATCTCGTCATAGAACTTCAATTCCCCAGATACTGCCGACAGAACACATCCACACTCAGTACCGGGCAAAGCCCACGGGCGCCGGCCAGCGCCAGCAGGTCACGGTCGCCGGACACGAGCGCTCGCACTTTCCCTGCGACGCCAAGATGAAGGAACGGCACGTTGAGCGGGTCGCGGCAGGGCGGCACCTGCGGCGGCGGGTTGGGAATCTCGACAACCTCCACCCAGGGCATGAAGTCGGCGAGCAACTCCGCCTGCTCGGCGGCGGATAGTCTGAACTTCGGGGAGCCCAGCACGCGCACGAGTTCCTGCGCAGTGGCCGTGCTAGCCAGCGGCACGAATCGCCCGGCCTGCCAGCCCGTGCGGACGCGCGCCGCCGGCCCGCTGCCGAACAGCAGCGCCGAAAGCACGACGTTGGTGTCCAGCACCACGCGCGGGGGTTTCATGCTCGCTTCGCGGACTTCTTCCTCGGCGCAGCCTTCGCCGTGCGCTTGACTCTGTACTTCGCCGCCGGCTCCGCAGCGTGCTGGCCAGGCACACCCGAGCGTGCCCAGCGCACAGCGTCGGACACATCCGCCTCGGTCAGCCCCAACTCGACGAGCTTGGCGCGGACCGCATCGCCGCGCTGGATGCGCACCGGAGTCAGGACGATCTGCCCCTCGCGCACCTCGACATCGAAGTACTCCGCGGCGGCGACCGCCTCCACCGCGCTCTTAGGCAGCGTGAGCTGGTTCTTGGATGTCAGCTTGGCAAGCATTGGAAATCCTTTTTGTAAGGATTCCTTACTATACCAGCGTCCTGGCACCAACGGGCGCCACCCGCTACCGATACCCCGCCGCCTGCAGCTCGAACAGCTCCGCATAGCGCCCGTCCTGTTGCACCAGCTCGTCGTGCGTGCCGTCGGCCTCAACGCGGCCGTCGACCAGCACGACGATGCGATCGGCCATGCGCACACTGGAAAAGCGGTGCGAGATCAGCACGACGCTCTTGCCGCGGGAGAGTTCCTTGAACCGCTCGAACACTTCGTACTCGGCGCGCGCATCGAGCGCGGCGGTCGGCTCATCGAGGATCAGCAGCTGCGCATCGCGCATGTAGGCGCGCGCGATCGCGATCTTCTGCCACTCGCCGCCTGACAGATCGACGCCGGTGCGGAAGCGCTTGCCGAGCACCTGCTCGTAGCCCTGCGGCAGCTTGGCAATGACTTCGTCGGCCAGGCTGCGCTCGGCGGCCTCTGCGATGCGCTCGCGGTCGTCGCGCGCCTCGATGCGGCCGACCGCGATGTTGTCGGCGGCACTGAAGTGGTAGCGCACGAAGTCCTGGAAGATGACGCCGATGTTGGCGCGCAGCGCGAACAGGTCGTATTCACGCAGGTCGTGGCCGTCGAGCAGAATCCGGCCTTCGTCCGGGTCGTACAGGCGCGCCAGCAGCTTGACCAGCGTGGTCTTGCCGGCGCCATTTTCACCCACCAGCGCAAGGATTTCGCCGGCGCGCAGTTCGAACGTCAGGTTGCGCACGGCCCAGCGCTCGGCGCCCGGATAGCGAAAGCCCACGTTCTCGAACGC
>DATEZE010000161.1:0-3988 GCA_035255845.1 Burkholderiaceae bacterium
GCATCGGACGCGATGGGGCCCCGCAACAAGGCGTGGCTCCGCAGCAGGGCGCAGTTCAGCAGGCGGGCCGCGTCGCTGCATCGCCCAGCGCTCGAGCGGCTAGGGACCCGCGAGCCTTCTCCGGCGGCGTCCTGCGCAATCAGGCTTTTGCCAACCTGGCCAGTGCCCGCGATCCCGGTACGCGCACGCTCGCGAACTCGACGTTCCAAGGCCGGTTCTTCAACCCGCAATGGCGGCGCCATTTTACCCACCCGATCGTGATCGGCTGGATCGGCCCACTGTTCTGGCCCTACGCCTACTACGACTTCATCGATTACACGTTCTACCCCTATGCATATGACACGTTCTGGCCCTATGCGTACGATGACTTCTACGACGGCATGTTCGGCGCTTACGCACTCGGTTATGACGGCACCTATGCCTCGGTCGGACCGAGCGGCTATGGTGGTGGCTATGCTCGGGATGGCCACGCTCGGCGTGGCTATGCTCGAGGCTCCACCGGCGGCCGAAGCGTCGAAGCCGACCTCTGCAGCGGACAGACCGCCGGGCTGACGGACTGGCCGATCGAGCGGATCGCGCAAACGGTCGAGCCGAACGACGCCCAGCGCGCCGCGCTCGACGAGCTCAAGGACGCCACCGCGAAGGCGCTCGATATCCTCAAGGCGGCATGTCCGACGGCGCTGCCCAGCACGCCGACGGGGCGGATCGAAGCCATGCGCCAGCGGCTCGAAGCCATGCAGCAGGCCGTGCGCACGGTGCGGCCCGCACTCGACAAATTCTACCAGTCGCTCAATGACGAGCAGAAGGCGCGCTTCAGTGCGCTCGGCTCCGACGACAATCAGCAGCAGGTCAAGCGCGATTTGACGCAAGTCTGCGGCGAGCGCGCATCGGGCATCGCGGGCCTGCCGTTGGAGCGGATCGAACGAGCCGTGCAACCCGACGAGGCGCAGCGCGCAGCGCTCAAACAGCTACAGGATGCCACGTCCCAAGCGGCCAACCTGTTGCGGTCGGACTGCCCCACCGATCGCGCGCTCACGCCGGTCGGCCGCCTGCAAGCAATGGAGCAGCGCCTCGACGCGATGTTGCGCGCGGTGCAAACGGTTGAGCCTGCGCTCCAGAAGTTTTACGCATCGCTCGGCGACGAGAAAAAGGAGCGTTTCAACCGGCTGAGCCCCACGCAGGGCTGACGCTGCGGCGGCGACGATACTCCGTTCATTGCCGCGCATAGCGCGTCGTTAAGGGCGTTCACGCCCGTCTTCGACGGGCTATGGACGCGCGTAAACGCGCTTATGGCGGGAATCCAGTGTCGAGAGCTGGGTCCCCGCTTTCGTGGGGACGAACGGAATGGAGTCTTACTCCGCCGCGATGGGCACCTCGGGAGCGGCCGAGCGCACGTCGGCATCGACGTGCTTCTCGTATTTGACGAAGTTCTCCTGGAACATGCGCACCAGCTTGCGCGCGGTTTGGTCGAACGCGGCTTTGTCCTTCCAGGTCTTCATCGGATAGAGCAGGTGCGGCTCGATGCCCGGCACCGAGGTCGGCACCGCGAAACCGAAATAGGGATCGGTGCGGAAGCTCACGCCCCTGAGCGAGCCGTCGAGCGCGCCGGTGACGAGCGCGCGCGTCGCCTTGATCGGCATGCGCCGGCCGACCCCGTAGATGCCCCCGGTCCAGCCCGAGTTGACCAGCCAGCAATCGACCTTGTGCTTGGAAATGTACTCGCGCAGCAGATTGCCGTACTCCGCCGGCGGGCGCGGCAGGAACGGCGCGCCGAAACAGGTCGAGAAATCAGGCTGCACCCCGACCAGGCCCTTCTCGGTGCCGGCGACCTTGGCGGTGTAGCCGGAGAGGAAATGGTACATCGCCTGCGCCGGCGTGAGCTTGGCGATCGGCGGCATCACGCCGAAGGCGTCGGCGGTCAGGAAGATGATGTTCTTCGGATGCCCGGCGCGCCCGGTGCGCGAGGCACGCGGCATGAAATCGAGCGGATAGGCCGAGCGCGTGTTCTCGGTCTTGGAGTCGTCGTCGAAGTTCGGGATTCGCGTCTGCGGATCGAACACGACGTTTTCGAGCACCGTGCCGAAGCGGTTGGTCGCCGCATAGATTTCCGGCTCGGCCTCCTCGGAGAGCTTGATGCATTTGGCGTAGCAGCCACCCTCGAAATTGAACACCCCCTCGGGACCCCAACCGTGCTCGTCGTCGCCGATCAGCGTACGGTTCGGATCGGCCGAAAGCGTCGTCTTGCCGGTCCCGGAGAGCCCGAAGAACAGCGCGACGTCGCCGTCCTTGCCGACATTGGCCGAGCAGTGCATCGGCATCACGCCTTGCGCGGGCAAATAGAAATTGAGCGTGGTGAAGACCGACTTCTTCATCTCGCCGGCGTAGGACGAGTTGCCGATCAGGATGATCTTCTTGCTGAAATCGACGGCGATGACGGTGTCGCTGCGCACGCCGTGGCGTTTGGGGTCGGCCTTGAACGAGGGGAGATCGACGATGGTGAGTTCCGGAACAAAATCTTCGAGCTCGGGGGCCACTGGGCGAATCAAGAGCTGACGAATGAAAAGCGAGTGCCACGCCAGCTCGGTGAAGACCCGCGTTTTTATCCGGTAGTTCGGATCGGCGCCGCCATAGAGGTCTTGGGCGTAAAGCTCCTTGCCGCGCGCATGGGCGATGAAGTCGTCATAGAGCCGCTGGAAGTTTTCCGAGGTGATCTTGCGGTTGCCGTCCCACCAGACCGAATTTTCGGTCAATACGTCGACGACCGTATGCTTGTCCTTGGGCGACCGGCCGGTGTGGACGCCGGTCTCAGCGCAGAGCGCGCCGCCTTCCACGATCGAGGCTTCCCCGGCCGCGATCGCGTGCTCGTAGAGCGAGGGCGCGGTGAGATTCCAGTGGATCGCGCGGAGGTCCTTGAAGCCAAATCGATCGGCGCCGTAGGCGCTGTTCCGCAAACCCGTTTCCTGCACGAAAGACCTCCACGACGCAGCCGGCGGCCGCCGGATCGACTCCCCGTCGCCATATCTGGAAGGCTTAATGATAGCGCCCGCCGCTCGATCCCGCGACCTATAATTGGCCTCGCGCGGCTGTCAATGCTGCGCCGCAGCAGCGCACGCGTTCATTGCGCCAATCCTTTGTCGAGCAACCATTTTTGGATGAGGTCGGCGATCTCGGCGTTGTTCTTGTCCATCATCATCATGTGAGAATTGCCCTTGATGCCCACGTCCGGCAGGTCGACCACGTCGATGCTGCCGCCCGCGGATCTAAGAACGGCGGCGTAATCGACGCCGCCCTGGCGGATTTTCGACCACCGCGGGTGGTCTTTTGCATTGTCGCCGTAGACGACGAGGATCGGCGTGGTCTTTATCGAGTCGACCTTGTTGCGATCACCGCCCAGGGTCGGCTCCACGGCGACCAGCGCCTTGACCTTATCGGGGCGCGCCTCCAGCACCCTGTAGCCGAACGTCCCCGACTGGCTGTGCACCATGACCACGCAGGGGCAGACCTTGTCGACGAGTTCGATATAAGCGGCGACGATCTGATCGTCGGTGGTGAGCCAGCGCGGCACGCCCTGCTTCATGAACTGCGCATAGGCCTCGATCGGGAACTGGGCGCCGGGATAGGTCGTGCGCTTGGCCTTGTCGTCGTTCCACGAACCGGGCGGGCCGATGCGGAAGCGCTCCCACGGATCGCCCAGCGGCAAGGACAGCGCGTCGCCCTTGAAGGTGTCGGTCCAACCAGCGCGGCCGCGCTCCACGGCGTCGGAGATATAGGTGTCCCAGCCCTTGCGGATGAAATAGCTGAGCCAGCCTTCGCGGCCATCCGGCGTGGTCTCGTAGGTCACGCCGGTGAGCCCGCCGCCGTGCCACATCAGCAGCGGCACCTTGCCCTTGCGGGTCTGCGGCAGGAAGAACTGCACGTACATGTGCTCGACCGCGTAAAGGCCGTTCGGGTCGAGCTTGGCCGGCACGCCGCCAGCGCCCAGCAGCAC
>DATEZE010000162.1:0-3174 GCA_035255845.1 Burkholderiaceae bacterium
CCTGCACTCGCTCGCCCTTGTCACGCGCGTCCAGCGCCGCGACCCGCGCCGCGGTCGCCTCGCCGGCCTGCGCCGGCAGCGCGCGGTGCTCGCGGGCCTTGTAATTGTGATGGACGATATGGTTGCCGGCGGCGCGACCGAAGACCACAAGGTCCAGCAGCGAGTTCGTGCCGAGCCGGTTCGCCCCATGGACCGACACGCAGGCGCATTCGCCAATGGCGTACAGGCCCTCGACCACCGCGTTCGGGTTCCCGCCCCTCGGGGCGACCACCTGGCCGTGATAGTTGGTCGGGATGCCACCCATCTGGTAGTGAATCGTCGGCACGACCGGGATCGGCTCCTTGATCGGGTCGACATTCGCGAACTTGATCGCAATCTCGCGGATGGAAGGCAACCGCTTCATGATCGTCTCGGCGCCGAGGTGATCGAGCTTCAGCAGCACATGGTCCTTGTGCGGACCGCAGCCGCGGCCTTCCTTGATCTCCTGGTCCATGCTGCGCGAAACGAAGTCGCGCGGAGCAAGGTCTTTGAGCGTCGGCGCGTAACGCTCCATGAAACGCTCGCCGTTGGAGTTCAGCAGGATGCCGCCCTCGCCGCGCACGCCCTCGGTGATCAGCACGCCTGCACCCGCGACTCCAGTCGGGTGGAACTGCCAGAACTCCATGTCCTCGAGCGGCAGCCAGGCGCGCGCGACCATGCCGAGGCCGTCGCCGGTGTTGATGTAGGCGTTCGTCGAGGCGTCGAAGATGCGTCCTGCGCCGCCCGTCGCCAGCACCGTGACCTTTGCTTCGAAGATCATCAGCTCGCCGGTTTCCATTTCAAGAGCCACTACGCCGACGACTGCGCCTTCGGCGTCGCGCACGAGGTCGAGCGCCATCCATTCGACAAAGAACTGCGTGCGTTCGCGCACGTTGCGCTGATATAGCGTGTGCAACAGTGCGTGGCCGGTGCGATCCGCCGCAGCGCACGCGCGCGGGACCGGCTTCTCGCCGAAATTGGCCGAGTGTCCGCCGAACGGCCGCTGGTAGATCGTGCCGTCCGAATTGCGGTCAAACGGCATGCCGAAGTGCTCGAGTTCGTAGACGACCTTCGGCGCTTCGCGGCACATGAACTCGATCGCATCCTGATCGCCGAGGTAGTCCGAGCCCTTGACCGTATCGAACATGTGCCAGAGCCAGGTGTCCTCGGTCATGTTGCCGAGCGAGGCGCCGATGCCGCCCTGCGCTGCCACCGTATGCGAGCGTGTCGGGAAGACTTTGGACAGTACCGCGACGTTGAGACCCGCGTGTGCCAGCTGCAGCGAACAGCGCATTCCGGCGCCGCCTGCCCCGACGATCACCGCGTCAAAGCGGCGATGAGCCAGCCTGGATGCCGCCGCCATGGATCAGACTCTCCAGAGAATTTGCACCGACCATACCGCGCAGAACAGCAGCCACAACGCTGTCAGCGTCTGCAGAGACAGTCGCACCCAGGTGGGCTTCACGTAGTCCATCCAGATATCGCGTACGCCGATCCACGCGTGATAAAACAGCGCGAGCAGCGCCACCAGCGTGACGATCTTCATCGGCAGCGGCACGAACATGCCGGCCCAGCCATCGTAGCCAAGCGCGCCACCGAAGACGAGCCGCAACGCGAGGTACAGCGTGAACACCGTCAGCACGACGGCGGTCAGGCGTTGCAGCAGGAAATTCCCGACGCCATAGTGCGCTCCGACGACAAGGCGCTTGGAGCCGATACCTGCACTGCTGGGGGTGCTGGACATCAGAAGACTCCGAAAATCTTCAGCGCCGCAATCAGGGTGAGCGGCAGGCTGATCCAGTACACCGCGAGCGCGCTGGTGCGCGCTACCGGCTTGTCGAGGCCGATGTGCAAATCGAGCATCAGATAGCGGACACCGGCGATCAGATGATGCAGGTACGCCCAGGCCAGCCCGACCAGTACGAGTTTCACTAGTGCGTTCGACGCGACCTCTACCAGACGCGCGTAGCTGATCTCTGAAGTCAGGCTGAGCTCGAACAACCACAGGATGAACGGCAGCAGCAGAAACAGCGCCGCTCCGCTGATCCGGTGCATGATCGATACGAGGCCCGGAGGCGGAAGCTTGTAATGCAGGAGCTGCGAGACATGGATGTTGCGGAATTCAGGACGCGACTTCGCGACGGGGTTCGTCATGATGTTTGGAGACTCTGTACCGGGCTGTCGGGTCCCGAAGCGGGCGCGTTATTCTGAACGAATTGACGTGGCCGACCAAATCCCGCGAAGTGCCCGCCGCGCGAACCGAGGTCAGAAGAGCGTATTGCGGTAGTGATAGTGCTCTGTGACATACAGGCCCCGCCGGACCTCGACCGGCCGATCGCCGTAGGAGTACGACACACGCTCGACCAAGAGCAACGGTGAGCGCTCGGCGACGCCGAGCACTTGTGCGGCCGGCGGATCGGCTCCCACGGCACGCAGCTGCTCCTCGGCGCGGATCATGCGCGTGCCGAATTCGGTTTCGAAAAGCCCGTACAGCGGTCCTTTGTACTCCGCCAGGCGTTCGGCGGTCAGTCCCTTGAACAGAGCGCCGGGCAGCCAGATTTCATCGAGCACGATCGGATCGCCGCCGAAGCTCAGCAGGCGTCGCAGGTAGACGACTGCGTCGCCGGTGCGCAGTTCGAGCTGTCGCGCAATTTCCGCCGGAGCCCGCAGACGGCGACATTCAAGAAACCGCCGCTGCGGCGGTGCCGGCTCGCCAGTGTCAGGAACGACCCGCAAAAAGCGGAATTGCGCACGCGGCTCGTGGTGGGTCGCGACGAAGGTGCCTTTGCCCTGGCGCCGGACCAGAAGGTTTTCGGCGGCCATTTCGTCGACCGCTTTACGGACCGTGCCTTGGCTGACCTGAAAGCGGTTCGCCAGCTCAATCTCGCTCGGAATGAGCTCGCCCGGCTTCCACTCGCCCCGATCGAGGCTCTTCACCAGCAACTCCTTGATCTGCCGGTACAGCGGCGAGAAAACGGCCGGGCGCGTCGCGCGCGCGGCGGCGTCGGCAGGAGTGTCTGCTGGGGCCATCTGGGCGGCGAGCATAGCGGAAAGTACAAAGAAGTGGATTAAATCTTATGTCTTATATAAGATAGTTTTATGGCAAAGTATTCGAACCCGCGGCGACGAAAGCGCGCGGTTCGTGACCGAGACACA
>DATEZE010000163.1:0-2163 GCA_035255845.1 Burkholderiaceae bacterium
CGTTAGCAAAGCTGTTAGCGCCGCTGTAATTCTGACCCAGGTCGCCGACTGAAAGCTGACCCACTGGCTAGGCTGGTTTCCCTCGATGTGGAGGGGGCCGGATGGTGGGAGTGGAGGCGGCTTTGGAGATCCGGGTATTGCATCGGCACGGCAAGAGCATCCGCGAGATCGCGCGGGAAACGGGCGTCGCGCGCAACACGGTGCGGCGCTATCTGCGCGACGAGGAGGCGGCACGCTACAAGCCGCGTCCGCCTCGGTCGACCAAGCTCGATCCGTTCAAGGCATACGTCGCCGAGCGGTTGAGCTCGGCGGCGCCGGAGTGGATACCGGCGAGTGTGCTGCTAATGGAGCTGCGCGAGCGCGGCTATTCCGGCGGCTACACGATGCTGAAGCTGTTCGTCGCGTCGCTGCGGCCGCAACAGGCAGTGGAGCCGGTGGTCCGGTTTGAGACCGGCCCAGGCGAGCAGATGCAGGTGGACTGGGCGGTCATTCGGCGCGGCAGCAACCGGCTCTCGGTATTCGTCGCGACGCTGGGCTGGAGCCGGGCCACCTACGTCGAGTTTGTCACCGACGAACGGGTTGAGACGCTGATCGAGGCGCACGAGAACGCTTTTCTGGCGTTCGGCGGCACGCCGCGCGAGGTGCTGTACGACAACATGCGCACCGTCGTGCTGGAGCGTCACGGGTATGGTCGCGGTCGCCACCGTTTCCATCCCGGGTTTCTCGACTTCGCCCGCCACTGCGGTTTCCGCCCGCGGCTGTGCGCGCCGTATCGGGCGCAGACCAAGGGCAAGGTCGAGCGGTTCATCCGCTATCTGCGGCACAGCTTCTACGTGCCGCTGGCGAGCCGGCTGGCGCAGGAGGGCCTGATCGTCGACCGCGAGACCGCGAACCTGACGGTCGGCCGATGGCTGCGCGAGGTGGCGAACGTCCGCGTACACGGCACCACCGGCGAGATTCCGGCCGAACGGCTGGCGATCGAGAGAGTGCAGTTGCAGCCGGTGCCGACGCCTTATGCCGGCTGCAGCGTGCGCTCGCTCCAGAAGCCGGTGCCAGCACCGATCATCGGCCTGCAGCACCCGCTGTCGTTTTACGACGCGTTTGCCGGCGGCGTCCGATGAGCGATTTGCAGCATCAGCGCATCGTCGAGCTGTGCCAGGAGCTGCGGTTGAGCGCGATGCCCAACCTGTATTCCGGCATCGCCCAGAGCGCGGCGGCGAAAGAGGTCTCCTTTGCCGACTTTCTTGAAGAGACGCTGCGGGCCGAGCGTGACGCACGCAGCGCCCGAGCCCGCGAGATGTTTGCACGGGTCGCCGGCTTTCCAACGATCAAGACGCTCGACGGCTTCGACTTCGGCTTCGCCACCGGCGTACCGCGCCCTCAGATTCACGAACTCGCCGGCCTGGCCTTTATCGAGCGCGCCGAGAACGTCGTCTTCCTCGGTCCGTCCGGTGTCGGCAAGACGCACCTGGCGATCGCGCTCGGCTACTTGGCCACCCAGCGCGGCCACAAGGTGCGCTTCACCACAGCCGCCGATCTGGTCATGACGCTCGAGACGGCGCAGCGCCAGGGCCGTTGGAAAGAGGCGCTGCACCGCACCGTCAGCGTCTACAAGCTCTTGATCATCGATGAGATCGGATACCTGCCGCTGGGGCGCGAACAGGCCAACCTATTCTTCCAGGTCGTCGCCAAGCGTTACGAGAAGGGAGCCACGATCCTGACCTCGAACCTGACCTTCGGCTCGTGGGATCACGCCTTCGCCGGCGACCCGGTGTTGACTGCGGCGATGCTCGACCGGCTGCTGCATCATTCGACCGTGGTCAGCATCCAGGGCGAGAGCTACCGGCTCAAGGACAAGCGTCGCGCCGGCTTGCTAAAAACGCCGGCACCGGCATCAACACGGCTTGCCCCGCTGGGTCCACAGTGACCTCCCGCGCTCCGCTACGTCGGACTCGTGGCGGTCACTTCGCTACCCGCGGGTCCCTCCTGTGGACTACCGGCACAAGCCCCCGAGCAACGAGACTGGGTCAAGATTCAATCGGCGAAATCGACGAAAGTGGGTCAGGATTCAACCGGCGTTGACAGCGCCAGGGATGTCCATCGCAAGCCGGCGTGAATGGGACCGCGCTGATATCCTCGACACCTTGCTGCGTATCTCGACTG
>DATEZE010000164.1:0-8581 GCA_035255845.1 Burkholderiaceae bacterium
GGTCTCGGAAACCAGCCGAGGAATTTCGGCGGTCGCGTCGCCGACCAGCACGTGCCGCTCGGCGCCCGCGGGCAGCGGCGGGTCGCTCAGCACGCCGCTGAAGGCGCGCAAGTTGGTGCCGCCGAGCAGACCGCGCGTCAGCGTGAACACGCTCGATTCGCGCAGCCAGTGCGCGTCCCTGCGCGGGACATCGATGACAATCCGCGTCGAGCCGTCTGCGGCCAGTTCGATGGCGCGGACACGGCCGATCGGAAAGCCGGCGAATGTCAGGTCCATGCCGACGGTGACACCCTCGGCGTCGTCCGACAGCAGCACCAGTCGCTGGGAGGGATCGAACACACCGCGTGCGTAGAGCAGATACGCCGCTGACGCGGCGACCAGCAGCACGAGGAGTCCCACCAGCAGCGCGGCGCGGAATTCCAGCGATTCTGAGGCTTGCGGCGCAGGTGTCGGTTGCTCGTTCAACGTCTGTGCCTCAGAGGTAATTGCCCACGAGCGAGGCGATTTCGATTAGCAGGATCGCGGAAAACAGCCGCACCAGGCCGCGCAGCTCGGCACTCGTGCGCCGGCGAGGCTTGGGACGATCGTAGAGGACCGACGCGATCGGAATCAACCCTACTGCAAGACTCAGGCCCAGTGTTTTCAGTGTGAAGATCAGCGACAGCGTCGGGCTGAACACACGGCCGAACGTTCGTGTGTAGCTTGCGAATCCGCCCGCCGTCAAGCCATGGACCCAGAGGTACGCCAGCACCGCCGCGACAACGCAGCTGACAGCCGCCAGCAGCATCACCGAGAACATTCCAGATACGACGCGCGGCAGAATCTCGCTCCGCAGCGGCGCGGCGCTGTCGGCCGGCCGCACATCGAAGCCGCCACCAGCTTGCAGTGCCGCGACTTCTGCCGCGTTCGGCAACGCGCACCGCAGCGCGACGAACATCGCGGCGGTCAGAGGGATCAGTTCGAGCACGAGGACTCGCACGACCATTTCAAGAGCAAATCGCGACAACCCATAGCTCACCGACGTCACGACGACGATATGGATGATCACGAGGCTGATGATCGACGACAGCAGCGTGAACCAGACCAGGACTGGCGCCGTGTCCTCGACCAGACGATGGGCCAGCGCGACTCGACTGGGCCCCCGATAACTGGACGGCGACAGCGCGAGCACGAGCAGCCTGGCGCTGAACATCAGGATCGCGTGCCACCCGGCAAACCATTCGAGTACGGAGCGTCGAAGCCCGGCGAGCACGCCCGATGAGGAAGTCAGCGATGTCATCGGAGCGATCATAGGGGCGCGCGCTGAAGGTCCAGCGCCCGGCGTTCGTTCATGCGGCGAACTGCAGCGCCGCGAGACGACCGTAGAGCCCGCCGCGCGCGATCAACTCAGCATGCTTCCCGGCGTCGACGACGCGCCCATGGTCGATGACGAAGATACGATCGACGCGCTGGACCGTCGCGAGTCGATGCGCGATGACGATCGTCGTGCGGCCGCGCATCGCTGCTTCGAGCGCCAATTGCACGGCGCGCTCGCTTTCCGCGTCGAGCGCTGAAGTCGCCTCGTCGAGTAGCAGCAGGGGCGCATCCTTCAGGATCGCGCGCGCGATCGCGAGGCGTTGCCGCTGTCCTCCCGACAGCCTCAACCCGCGCTCGCCGACCTCGGTTTCGTAGCGCTCGGGCAGGCGCTGAACGAACTCGTCGACGTGCGCGGCGCGCGCCGCGGCCAGCGCGTCGGCCGCGCTGGCATCGCGCCTGCCGTAGCGGATGTTCTCCAGCACCGAACCCGAGAAGACCACGGCGTCCTGCGGCACGACTGCGATGTGGCAGCGCAGGTCATCGAGCGAAACCGCGCGTATGTCGACGTCGTTCAGTCGCAGCGCCCCGGCATCGATGTCGTAGAAGCGCTGCAGCAGCTGGAAGAACGTGCTCTTGCCGGCGCCCGAGGCACCGACCAACGCGACGGTCTGTCCCGGTTCGATCGCGAGCGAAAGTTCACGCAACACCGGCTGCTGCGGCCGCGACGGATAGTAGAAGCTGACGTGTGCGAACTCGACGCGCAACCCGCGCGCGGAGGCGGGGAGCGGCGCTGCCTGCTGCGGCGATATGACCGGCGACTGAGCCTGCAGCAGCTCGATCAGCCGTTCGGTTGCTCCCGCGGCGCGCAGCAACTCGCCCCAGACCTCGGCCAGCACCGCCACCGAACTGGCCACCACCATGATGTACAGCGCTGTCTGACTCAGCTGGCCTGCGCTGATATGCCCGGCCAATACCGACTGCACGCCGCCGTACAGGCCATACAGCAGCGAACCGAAGACGCCGACGATGAGAAACGCGGTCAGCAGCGCCCGCGTGCCGGTGCGCCGGATCGAGGTGGCGAAGGCACGCTCGTTCGCATCCGAGAAGCGCTGCGTTTCCGCCGCCTCCTGCGTATAGCTCTGCACCACCGGCACTGCGTTCAACACTTCACCAGCGATTGCGCTCGAGTCGGCGATGCGGTCCTGGCTCGCCCGTGACAGCCGGCGAACGCGTCCCCCGATCAGCATCGCGGGTGCTACGACCAGCGCGATGATGCCGACGACCGTCAGCATCAGCCTCGGGCTGGTCGCGATCAGCATCGCGATGCCGCCGACGAACAACACGCTACTGCGCAGGCCCATCGAAATGCTCGAGCCCACCGCGTTCTGAATCACTACAGTGTCGGTCGTCAGCCGCGACAGTACTTCGCCGGTCTTGAGCGTTTCGAAGAACTGCGGGCTTTGAGTCAGCACGTGGGCGTAGACGGCCTGCCTGAGATCCGCGGTCACCCGCTCGCCGATCCACGTCACCATGAAAAACCGCGCGGCGGTGAAGATTCCGAGCGCGGCTGCCACGGCGAAGAGTGCGCCGAAATAGCCACGGATTGCGACCAACTTCTCGCCGACTCCGCTGCCGCCGGGAAGCGCAATCCCATGGTCCACCAGCAGTCGCACCGCGTAAGGCAGCGCCAACGTGCTGGCGGCAGCGAGCATGAGGAAAAGCAGCGCCAGTGTTACCTGGCGCTTGTACGGGGCGACGAAAGGAAGCAGGCCGCGCAGCGGCCCCAGGCGGCGAGGCGCGGGCGCGTCAGCCACTCGCGCTCACCACAGCGGCGAGGTCAGTAAACCCCATGCCGCGAGCACCATTAACGCGCCCCATGCGATGCTCGCGATGACGAATGGCGTGCCGCGGTCGCTTGGGTTGCGCGGGTATGCGAACGCATACCAGATGCGAGCCACGACCCACACCGCTCCGATCGCCGCGGCAATGCGCGGACTGAAGTAGATCGACGCCAGCCACAGCGCCGGCAGGAAGATCACCGCGTTTTCCAGGGTATTCATCTGCACGCGGAATGTGCGCTCGAACTCTTCCGGCCCGGTCGTCGCCGGCGCCTGGACTTTGTGACGGCCGCGCGCGACAGCGACAAGCCATGCGCAACCGAAGAGCAGCAACAGCGTGGCCAGCGTGATCAGCGCGGGCCAATGCAGCGTCGTTCCCATGGGACCTCCAGCAATCCGGCCGCGGATCGTAGCTCGTTCGTGCTGCGCCTGCGGTCGCGGCCGATCACAGCCTCATCGGGGCAACGTAGCCGGTCATCTCGAGATAGCCTCGGCCGACCCGACGGCCGGACTGCAGCAGCTCGCTTGCACCTTCCCAGTAGACGGCGCCGGCGGAAGCGCGCGAATCGAGTTCCTGGTCGTTCATCAGCGGCTGCGTCTCGAACACCAGTTCGCCGATCGTGATCCGCCGCGCCACCGGATAGGCCGCGCCGGTGCGCGGGGAGCGCCAGTTGGCCCGCGTTTCGAAGCGGACCTCGTCCGAACCGAACGTTCGAACCGAGCCGCCGTCGGCGCGCAGCGATGCATAGCGATAGATCGCCGAGCCGGGCGTCACAGGGCGGATCTCGAAGGCGGTCAGCGCGCTGCCGTCATCGAGGTTCATGCCAATCCAGTCCCATCCGGCCGCCTTCGGGTCGAGCACGCTGCTCGACCACTCGTGGTCGAGCCAGCCGCGTCCGCGGTAGCTGCTGGCGCTGGCGCCGAACCGCAGCGTCGCCTCGATCGCAAGCTGCGGTTGGCTGTAGTAGTAGCTCGCCTGTTCCGGCCGGGGTCCCTTCTGCGAAAAGCCGTCGCGTCCCTGCAGCAGCAGAGGCTGAGTCGGGATCGCCGTGAACTGCAACTCGAAGCCGCGCGCGGGGATCGTCGCCAGGTACCGACCCGACGCTGCATCGCGCGCGAAGCGCCAGCGGTCGAGACGCAGGTCAGTGTCCAAAGTCGACGCCTCGACCTGTCCCGGCAGCGCACGCTGAATCCGCTCGTCGTGGAGCAGCGCGCCGCGCGCCGGATCGGCGATCGCGGCATGAGCGATCGTCAGCTGCTCGGCGCTGAAGCGGCTGCCGCGCGCAACGATCGGTGTCCGGACACGGAAGAACGTCAGCTGGAAGCCGAGCGAATCGCGCCCGGCCGCGTCGAGCCAGCCGGTGAGATACCACCACTCGGTTCGATACTCCGGATGTGCGCCGTGGTCGCGCGGAAAGACGAGGGGTCGCGGCGTCACAGGCGCGTATTCCACCTGCGCCTGCACCGCGCGGGCCAGCGGCAGCGCACCGGCCAGCAAAAGCGCGTGTCGACGACTCAGCACCGCAACTCCGCCTTTGGAAACTCGTGAGCCCTTTTAGCCGCATGCCTGCGGCGCACCGCGGACACGACCGGTCGAAGATTAAAAGGGGCGCGAAGCCGGGCCGGAAGAACCATGCCTCGCCTACCAGTCTTCGCTCACGGCGCGGATGGCGTCGACTGACGCCGCGCGGCGACCGGCGAGCAGCGCGGTCAGCGCCGCAGTGCCCAGCAGCGCGGCGATCAGTGCGAGGATCAGCCCGATTGGCACGTGCAGTTCCATCGTCCAGTGAAACGACTGCGGGTTGACGACGTGGATCAGCACAAGGGCGACCGCCGCACCGATCGCGAGACCGCTCGCCACGCCGAGCGCGGTCACCAGCAGACCTTCGATCGCGAACTGCGCCAGGATCTGCGCGCGCGTCACACCCAGATGCCGCAGCATGCCGAACTCCTTCGTCCGTGCCAGCGCCTGGGCCGAGAACGTCGCCGCGATCCCGATGAGCCCGATCACGATCGCGGCGATCTCCAGCAGATACGTGACCGCGAAGCTGCGATCGAAGATGTCGAGGCTCAGCTTGCGAATGTCTCCCGGCTGCAGGAATTCGGTCTGCGCGCCGACATCGAGCTGGTCGCGCACCGCCTCGATGACATCGTTGGCGCGCGTCCCAGGTGCGAGCCACAGGGCGGCATCGGTGCGCGTCGTATCCCCGGTGATCCGCTCGTAGTCGCTGTCGCGCAGCGCGATGGCGCCTGTCTGACGCGCGTAGTCGCGCCAAACGCCGACGATCAGGAATTCATGCTCGGCGCCGGCGAGCGGGATGCGCAGCCGCTTTCCGGTCTCGACGCCATAAAGTTCCTGCAGCGCTTCGCTGATCCACGCTGGCGGCGGGTCCTGTGCGCTCCAATCGAGTGCGCGGCCCATCAGCGGCAGCGCCGGCCGCGCCGGATCAAAAGGGCGTATCACCAGCATGACGGGCGCGCGCTTCGGATCGAGCGACACGCGCGCAAAGCGCGAGAACTCGGCACGCTGCACGCCGGGTGCGGTGGCCAGCACGCGCTGGTCGTGCGCGGAGAAGTACGCGGTCGTCGTCGACTCACCGCGACTGCCGGCACGCGCGTACAAATCGGCCGGCAGCACCGCGGACAGCCACACGTCGAGCGATTGCCTGAAGCTCGTCACCATCGTCGCCATCGCAACCATCAGCGCGAAGCTGGCGACGACACCGGCCAGGCCGATCGCCGCCCCAGACGGCGCTTGCGCGAGCCTTGTCGTTGCACCGAGCCACGGAATGCTGCGGGTCACGCGACTCGCACGTCCGAGTCGCGCGAACACGGACTGCGCGAGGCGCGGCTGCAGCATGATCGCGCCGAGCAGCAGCAGCGCGATCGCGGTGTACCCCATGATCGGCAGCCCGCCGAGCGGCGGCAGCAATGCCGCGACTCCGCCCGCAGCAAGTACCGCCAGCGCCGGCCAGAACGCCGCGTCGAGAGGGCGTAGCGCATCGAATTCCGAGCCGGCCTTCAGCGCCAGCGCTGGTTCGACACGGGCCGCCTCGCGCGCCGGGGCCCAGCCGCCGGCGACAGCGGCGCAGACGCCGAGCACGAAGAACGCGATCGTCCAACCGGGATCGATCGACAGCCGTGCTTTCGTCCCGGCAAAGAACCCGCTCCCCAGGTCGCCGCCGAGCGCGGCCAGCGCCAGCGCTGCCAGGCCGATCCCAAGCGCGAGACCGAGGAGGCTGCCGATGATCCCGGCGGCGAGGGATTCGACGACGAGCAGGCGCTGCAGTTCGCTCGAAGTGACGCCGCTGATGCGCAGGAACGCGAGTTCCGTGCGCCGCGCGACCACGCCCTGAGCCTGCAGCGAGAACACGAGGAAAGCACCGGTAAAAAGCGCCACCAGCGCGAGCACGTTGAGGTTGACCCGGTACGCACGCGAGACGTTGGAGACGCGCTGCGCCGACTCGTCGGGCGTCGTCAACGCCACACCCGGTGGCAGCAGTGCAGCGATCCTCTGGCGCGCTTCCGCGCCCGCACCTGCAGCGAGCTTGACGTCGATGCGATGCAGGCGCCCGATCTGGCCGAATCGCTCCTGCGCGGCACCGATGTCGAGTGCGGCCACTTCCTCGCCGGCGCGCGCACCTGGCAGCACCCCCGCAATGCGGAAGGTCTCGAGGCGCGGCCCGACCTGGAGCGAGAGGTTGTCGCCCGCCCGCAGCCCGAAGCGATCGAGTGCAGCCTGCGACAAGTACAGGCCATCTCCGAGCAGCCCGTACTGCCGCTCTGATGCCGCGGGCGCGCCGATCAGTGCCGGCGATAGCAGTGCCGCGCGAAACACGTCGACGCCGACGATGCGCAGCGTGGCGAGCCCCGCGGCCGACTTCGCCTGGCCCGGCACCGGCGCCTCGACCTCGACGATCGGACTGGCCACGTCGACTTCCGGCAGTGCCGCCACGCGTGCATACAGCGCCTCGTCGAAGCCCAGTCGGCCGCCGGTGATGGTGAGGTCAGACTGTCCCAGAACATGGCGCACGGCGCCCGAGAACTCGTCGAGCGCAGAGGCGTTGATCAGATTCACCGCATAGCCGAGCGCGACACCGACGGCGATCGCGATCACCTGCACCGTCGCACGCAGCGGATGCTGCCGCGCGTGTCCGCCGGACAGATGCGCCAGCAGCCAGCCGATCATTCGCGTGCTCCATTGCGGGGTACAAGGTGGCCGTGGTCCAGCCACAGCACGCGATCGGCGCTTGCTGCCGCTGCCTCGGAGTGCGTGACCAGCACGCCAGCCGCATGCCGGCTGTGGATCTCGCGCGCGAGCAGTTGCAGCACGATATCGGCGGTGTCCGGATCGAGATTGCCGGTCGGCTCGTCGGCAAGCACGAGCGCAGGCCGGTGCACCAGCGCGCGCGCGACCGCGACACGTTGCAGTTCGCCCCCGGAGAGCTCACGCGGCATGCTCGTCTCGCGGCCGGCCAGCCCGACTTCGCCGAGCAGCACGGCCGCGCGCGTGTCCCGCTCGTCGGGCGCGACGCCGAGCAGGACCAGCGGCAGCGCGACGTTCTGCACGACCGTCAGATGCGGCAGGATGTGGAACGCCTGGAACACGAAGCCGAGTTTCGATCGTCGCAGCAACGTGCGGGCGGTGTCGTCAAGCTGTGCGATGTCGCTACCTTCGATCTCGATGCTGCCGGCCTCGGGGCGGTCGAGTCCCGCGATCAGATTGAGCAGCGTCGATTTTCCGGAGCCGGACTCGCCGACGATCGCGACGTATTCGCCGCTGTCGACCCTGAGCGAAAGCGCGTGGAGAACGGCTCGGTCCCGGTAGCGCTTGGTCAGTCCGTCGATCTGCAGCATCGCGACGATTCTACGGACCGTGTCGCCGCGAGCAGGGCGTTTGCGACCGGGTGCGCAGCTACAATCGCGGCCCTTGCCTTGCCCTCGCGAGCCCGCGTTGAGCGACCCAGTCACCGTTGAAGCGATACGCGCCGCGGCGCAGCGCCTGCTCGGTCATATCGAGGAGACGCCGTGCGTGCATTCGCGCACGCTGTCGCAGATCACTGGTGCGGAGGTCTACCTCAAATTCGAGAACCTGCAGTTCACCGCGTCGTTCAAGGAGCGCGGCGCGCTGAACAAGCTGTCTCTCCTGACGCCGGAGCAGAAGGCAAACGGCGTGATTGCGGTATCGGCGGGCAACCACGCGCAGGGCGTCGCCTATCACGCGCAACGACTTGGCATTCCGACAGTGATCGTGATGCCGCGGTTCACGCCGACGGTGAAGATCGAGCGCACGCGCGGCTTCGCCGCTGAAATCATCCTAACCGGCGATACCTTCGACGACGCGCGCCAGGAAGCGGGACGCATAGCAGAACAGCGCGGGCTGACGATGGTGCACCCCTACGACGACTTCGACGTGATCGCCGGGCAGGGCACGATTGCGCTCGAGA
>DATEZE010000165.1:0-3985 GCA_035255845.1 Burkholderiaceae bacterium
CCCGCCGAGCGGGAGGGCTCTGGCGCCCTCCCCCCTCCCTCCCCGCCTAGCGGGGAGGGTTAGAAAACCTTGCGATGTGGGTGCGAGCATCGAGGGGAGGGGTGCGCGTCGTTGTGTTTCGGCGGAGCGCGCGGCCGCTCCGGAGCCCAGCCGACTGACTTGCCGTTCCGCGACGAGTGCACGTGCGACCGCGGAGCGGTCGCGTACACGAGGAGCGCTATGCCGCCTTCGCTTTCAGCGTCACATCGACATTGTTGCGTGTTGCGTTGCTGTACGGGCACACCTTGTGCGCCTCCGTCACGAGGCGCTCGGCGTCTTCCTGGCTCAGGCCTTCCAGCGTAGTGGTGAGGTCGACCTTCAGTCCGAATCGCTGCGCTTCGTCGCGACCGATGCCGACCGCGCAGTCGACGGTGATCTTCGTCGGGTTGAGCTTGAGCTGCGACTTCGCGACGAATTCGCAGGCGCTGCCGAAGCACGCGGCGTAGCCGGCAGCAAACAAGTCCTCGGGCGTGGTCGTGTTGGGTTTGCCGGGGCCGCCCATGGACTTCGGGACCGACAGGTCGAGGTCGACCAGCCCGTCGGCGTTGCGCGTGTGGCCATTGCGGCCGCCGACGGCGGTGGCATGGGTCGTGTACAGGATGTCGAGAGCCATCATGTCCTCCATCAAACGTGCGCGGCAGGTGTGCGAGCTTTTCCAACCCCCACGGGCGCGGTGTTTTCGCGCAGGAGTGTCCGGGCCGCTGACCGGTACCTTACTGAATCGTGCAAACGCGGTGCCGGCGTCGCGACCGGGCACGTTCAGCCGTTGCGATGTGACTCCCGGAACCGGCCAGACACGCGCAGGCGCGCGCCGTGTCACAGCATCAGCCGCGTCACCCACTCCGCGGTCAGCGCGGGACGATCGTCGCCGCGGCGCTCGATGGCGACCTGCCAGGTGATTTGTACGCCGCCGCGCAGATCCTCGAAGCGCATCAGCGCGAATCGCCCGCGCAATTGGCTGCCGGCCGGTACCGGTGAGACAAAACGGACGCGGTCGAAGCCGATGTTGATGCCGGCGCGCGCGCCGGTGACCCGCAGGCAGCTTTCGATGAAGTACGTGAGCAGCGACAGCGTCAGAAACCCGTGCGCGACAGTGCACCGCTGGCCCCTGTTGTCGCGGAACGGCGACTCGCGCGCGGCGCGCTCGCTGTCGACGTGGATCCACTGCGCGTCGCGCGTCGCCTCGGCAAATTCGTCGATCACCGTCTGCGGCACTTCGATCCAGTCGCTGGATGCGATTTCGCGGCCGACCTGGTCGCGCAGGTGGTCGATCGAAATGATGGTCGTCATTGCCTTCGATCGGCGTCGCTCGGCGCAACGAGGCGTTGCGCCAGGCAGGCGGGACAAAGGCATCCGACGCCAGCTGCGCGCTGTTCGCGCGACAGCGGCGGCAGCTCGGCACACCAGCAGGCCCCGCGGTCTGCGCCGCAGAAAAACTCGCTGCCGCAGATCGCGCAACGCGCCTGGGCTGGATTGACATCGACACTAGCCATACAGGAGCGTAACGCGAAGCATGTAATCTGATTTTCAGCCGCACTCACTCCGCAGCGGCGACGTACTGCGCTCGTCCGCAAGCGAATTCATCATGCCGCAGAGAGTGGTGGCGCGCGGAACGGGGTGGCCATGCGCCGCAGCGTGACCTGCAGTCCACCGCCAGCCCGTTCTGCAAACCCGACCTCGAGTCCGTGCAGTTCGGCGATGCGCCGCACGATGGAAATGCCGAGGCCGCTGCCGGGTTCGGAGGCACCGGGGGCCCGCACGAAGCGCTCGCCGATCTTGCTGCGGATCCGATGGTCAAGACCCGGTCCGCAGTCCTGCACTGTCAAGGCATCGTTGCCGACGCTGAGCCGGATCGGCGAGCGCGGCGGTGAATAACGCAGCGCGTTGTCGAGCAGATTGCGCACCAGCGTCGCCAGCAGCGCTTCGTCGCCCCGCAGCGGCAGCGGCGCGCCGGAAGCCGGCCATTCGACTTCGACTTCGCTGCTGGTCGACTCGATCAGCGGCAGGCACGCGGAGACTGCGGGCTCGACGACCGCACGCCAGTCGACGGGCCGCGCATGCGCCGCGATCGAAGCGGTGTCGGCGCGTGCCAGCGTCAGCAGTTGCTCAACGAGACGCGTGAGGCGCTCCAGGCCGACGCCGATCCGCTCGAGCGCATGACTACGCGCGGCGTCGTCCGGGGCGAGTCTGATTGCATCCCATTGCGCGCGCAGCGCTGCGAGCGGAGTGCGCAGTTCATGCGCGGCGTCGGCAGTAAGCCGGCGCTCCTGTTCGAGCACGAGTTGCACGCGGGCGAAGAGGCGGTTGGTCGAGACGATCAGCGGGCGCAACTCGCTGGGTACTGCACGGTCGTCCAGCGGCGAGAGATCATCGGCGCGCCGGGCTTCAAGCTGCTGGGCCAGCTCGCGCACCGGCCGCAGCGCATGGCGCACCGCCCAGGTCATTGCGATCAGAAGCAGCGGCAGGCTGAGAAGCCACGGAATCAGCTGACTGGCGATCAACCCTCCGAGCAAGGTCCTGCGTTCGGCCATGAGTTGACCGACGGCGACGAGCCGGCGGCCATCGGCCGAGGGGAGGTAATAGATGCGCCAACGTTTACCGTCCAGGTGAGGCATCGTGAAGCCCGCTGCGTTCGGCTGATACGGAATCGCACCGCCTTCGCGGTCGGCCGCCACGCGCTGGCCGTCGATCCAGACGGAAATGGCCAAGGTTTCCAGATCAGCTTCGCCGCGATCACCGTGCAGTGAGGCGATCGGGGCGCCATTGCCCGCGAGCGGAAGCACGGCCATGACCTGCTGTGCCAGCCGTACTTCCTCGGTATCGAAGAGCTCGTAGATCTCCTCTCGCGCATGGAAGATAGTCGCGACAAGCGATACACCCCAGATCAGCGGCACGCCAATCAGCAGCAGGACCAGCAGGCGACGTTGCAAAGTCATATGAGCTCTTCGGCCCGCCCGATCGCGTAGCCGACCCCACGCACCGTGCGCACCACACTTTGCGCAATCTTGCGGCGCAAGCGGTGGATCCAGACCTCGAGGGCGTTGCTGTCGATCTCCTCGTTCCAGCCGAACAGCTTTTCCTCGATCTGCGCCTTCGACAGCACTCGACCGGGATTGAGCAGCAGGACTTCGAGTACGCCCGCCTCGCGTGCGGTCAACTCGACCCGCTCGCCGCGGAAATGAACCGTGCGTGTGCCGGGATTGAATTCGAGCGCGCCATGGCGCCAGACCGGCTCCGCGGTGCCGCGCGCCCGACGCGTCACAGCGCGCAACCGTGCTGCCAGCTCCGCGAGCGCGATCGGCTTGACCAGGTAATCGTCGGCCCCGGTGTCGAGACCGCCGACGCGGTTTTCGACCGCGTCGCGCGCTGTGAGGATCAGCACGGGGCAGGCATCGCCCCGATCGCGCCAGCGCTTGAGCCACACCAGCCCGTCGCCGTCCGGCAGGCCGAGGTCGAGCACGACCGCGTCATAAGCGGCGCTGGCTATCGCGGCTTCGGCATCGGCGCCCATGCGCAGCCAGTCGACGGTGAAGCCGAGCGCGCGCAGCCCGCTGGCGAGGCCGTCGCCAAGTGTCACGTCGTCTTCGACCAGCAGGATCCGCATGTAAAGAGTCTAGGCGCGGAGAGAAACGGGTTTGTAACGCCGACGCTGGTATGCGGGATTTTTCCGCGGAGAGCACCGTCGAAGCCATGGAAGTTGGACAATTACAGATGCGCGGCAAAGCCGCCGGTCGGACCGCGTCATCGAAATCGCCGGTTGCGTCGTTAGTCGTTGGAGGAGGCCGCAGATGAAGACCGCACTGTCCGCTGTCGCGCTGGCCGTTGGGCTGGCGTTCGCCGTCGGAATACCCCCCGCGGCACATGCCGGGCGCGGGGCGCCCGGCGGCGGATACGGCGGAGGCTACGGTGGGGGATATGGCGGAGGCTACGGTGGGGGATATGGCGG
>DATEZE010000166.1:0-4653 GCA_035255845.1 Burkholderiaceae bacterium
GTGCTGCTGAGAGTGTCCGAACTTGCATGCGAGATTCCAGCCGTGCGCGAACTTGACATCAATCCGCTGTTGGCCGACCAGCACGGCGTCATCGCACTCGATGCGCGCGTGCTCGTGTCCGATGCACCGCTGGTGGCCGACGCCACCTATTCACATCTGGCGATCCATCCGTACCCGCGCGCGCTGGTGCGCGAGGTCAGTGTCAAGGACGGCCGCGTCCTGCTGCGACCAATCCGCCCCGAGGACGCCGAAGCCGAAAGACGCTTCATCAGCCGGCTGTCCCCGCGCGCTTCGTACCTGCGTTTCCACGCGCCGATTCGCGAACTGACGATGGAGCGGCTGGTGCGCTACACGCAGATCGACTACGACCGCGAGATGGCCTTCGTCGCGATCGACACGACAGCCGAGCAGCACGAGATCCGCGGCATATCGCGCTACACCCGCAACCCGGACGGAAGCAGCGCTGAGTTTGGCGTAATCGTCGAGGACGCATGGCAGGGGCGAGGTGTCGGCCACGTGCTGATGCAGGCGCTGGAAGAGACGGCTCGCGCGCGCGGCCTGGCGGAATTGATTGGGCTTGTCCTGAAGGAAAACGACGAGATGGGGGCAATGATGCGCAAGCGTGGATATGCGCCGCATCGCGATGAAGAGGATCCCGGCGTGATCCGCTACATCAAGCCACTGATCGAGTCGACACCCGGCCCGCTTGAAGCTGTCGAGCGGGCCTGAACCCGCCTGCGCCGCGCGCGTTGCGGCCGCTCTTACAATCCGTTCCGACTTCCTCTTCCGTTGTGGATCCCATGCATAAGTTCTTGCGCGCCCGCCGCCTGTGGCTGGTCGGGTGCATCGCCTGCGTGTTGTTCGGCGCCGCGCAGGCGCAGTCCGACGTGCGACGCGGCTTTGTCTACGAAGTGCGCAAAGGCAACCAGAGCGCGCTGCTGCTCGGCACGATCCACGTCGGGCGGCCGGAGTTCTATCCGCTGCCGGCCGCGACGCTGGGACGCATCGAGCGCGCCGATGCGATCGTGCTCGAGGCCGATGTGACCGACACGAGTCGCGCGATCGCCGCCACGCAGAAGTACGCGGTCTACGGCGCGGGCGAGCCTGGGCTGGACACGCGTCTGCCGCCGGCATTGAAAGCGAGGATCGAAGCGATCGCCGAGCGCAATCAGCTCGAAACGACGCCGCTTTGGCGCATGAAGCCATGGATGCTCGGCAACGTGCTGGCACTGTTCGAGGCGGCGCAGGCCGGTTACATGCCGGCGCTATCGGTCGAGGCCTATCTCACGCGCATCGCGAAACAGAACAGCAAGCCGGTGCTGGAACTGGAGAGCATCGAGCAGCAGTTCGAACTCTTCGAACGGGCGCCGTTTGCAACGCAGGTCGCGTTCCTCGAAGATGCCGTCAAGGCGGTCGAGACCAATGGGGCGCGACGCGAGATCAACCGCATCGCGCAGGCCTGGGAGACGGGTGACGCCGCCGCACTCGATCGGCTGATGGCGGAGATGCGCGCGCAGACCAGCGTCGGCGCGCGTTTCACCGTGGACACGATTCTTCTCGGCAGGCACCCGGCCATGGTCCGCCGCATCGAGGCGTTGATGGCCGAGGGCCGCAACAATCTGATCGCGGTAGGGTCATTGCATCTGGCCGGGCCTGACGGTCTGGTCGCGATGCTGCGCGCACGCGGCTACACCGTAACCGCGTTGTGATCGCCTGATCGGCGCGCCTCGGACGATCTCACGCGGCCGGCGGCAGTCGCCCTCGCCGAGGACCGACTGTTCGAAGTTCCGGAGCTGCGCACGGCAGCATAGGTGGCCGCCGTTACGCGGCGCTCGGCCAAAACAGGTACGCGTCCATCGCCAGCACGCCGCTGTCGACTCCGGCATCGATGTGTTCCACCTTCGGATTCGCGCCGGCCGCGCCGAAGGCGAACGGCAGCGGCAGGAAATGCTCGGGCGTCGGATGCGCACGACGCGCATGCGGCGCGCGCTCAAGCCATGCGGCAAGCGCTGCGCGATCATCGGTGCGCAGTGCGTGATCGACCCAGGTGGTGAATTCGCGCACGTATTGCTCGGGCTCGCGTTCGTCGACCGTCATCGAACCGCGCCGCCGCGCGTCGGTGATCCATTCGCGCAGGTTGTGCGTCAGGTGGCCTGAGCCGATCAGCAGCACGCCCTGGCTCACCAGTGGCGCAAGCGCAGCGCCGACGCGCAGATGATGGTCTGCACCGAGCGACGGCTGGATCGACACCTGCGCCACGGGCACCTTCGCGTCGGGATACAGCCGCAGCAGCGGCACCCACGCACCGTGATCGAGGCCGCGGCAGCCGTTGGCGGTCGCGCTAATGCCGGCGTCGCCCAGCAGCTGCAGCGCGCGCTGCGCGGCTGGAGTCGCCCCCGGCGCGGGGTAGCGAATCCATACAGCTCGTCCGGGAAACCACCGAAGTCGTGGATCGTTTCCGGCTGCTTGGACGTTGCCACCATTGGCAGCTCGGTTTCCCAGTGCGCCGAAGCGATCAGGATCGATTCAGGCCGCGGCAGGCGGCGGCCCAGCGCCTGCCAGGCATCGCCGGCGCGACCGGCAGTCACGGCGTGCATCGGCGAACCGTGCGAGATAAAGAGGGTGGGCAGCGCACTCATGATGGCAGCAGCGCGCCGCGGGCCGGAGACTTGAGCCCGCGACATTGCACTCAGATTACTTCAGCAGGCCCTCTTCCTTCAGGGCGGTCTGCACGTCGGGCCGCGCCGTGACTCGCGCGAGATACGCCTGCAATTTCGGCCAGCGGGTCAGATCGATGCCGGTGTGCTTCGACCAGTTCGCCACGGTGAACAAATAGGCGTCGGCGACCGTGAAGTCGTCACCCATAAGGAATGGCTTGTCGCCCAGCTGTTCGTTGATCCACTCGAACCGGTTGCGGATCTTGCCGCGGAACTTCTCCTTGGCCTCGTCGGGCATCGACGGGTCGAACAGCGGCGAGAACTGCTTGTGCAGTTCGGACGTGATGAAGTTCAGCCACTCCTGGAGCTGATAGCGGGCGATCGTGCCATTGGCCGGCGCGAGCTTCTTCTGCGGAGCGCGGTCCGCGAGGTACTGGACGATCGCCGGGCCTTCGGTCAGTCGCGTGCCGTCGTCGAGTTCGAGCAGTGGGACATAGCCCTTGCCGTTGATCGACAAATAATCGTCGCCGGTAATCGTCTTCTTCCCCTTCGTGTCGACGCGCACGAGGTTGAGCGGCAGCCCGGCTTCGCGCGCCACGATGTGCGGTGACAGCGAGCAGGCGCCCGGGGCGTAATAGAGTTTCATCGTGGTTCCTGTCATCGTTCGTGGATCAGGCGGTCTGCAGGCGCTGCGACGCGCCGCGGGCGAAGCGACCACCGAGCGCATAGGCACCATCACCGAGCAAGGCTTGGGCCAGCGCGGCTAAGGTCAAGAAGACCGGGTACTCCCAACCGCCGTTCGGAGCGGTAAATAGCCAGCCGTTGCCCGAATGCACCCATGCCGCGCCGAGCAGCACCGGAACCAGCGCCGCGGCAACCCACCGTGTGCCGACGCCGGCAATCAGCAGCAGGCCACCGGCCAACTCGGCCGCGAACGTCACATATCCGAGGGTGCCGGGCAATCCGAGCGACTCGAAGAACTGCGCGGTACCAGGCAGCGTGAATACAAAGAGCTTCAACAGCGCGTGGGCGACGAACATCGTGCCGAGCGCTAGCCGCAGCATCAGCGCGGCATAAGGGGCGGTTCTCGTATCGATCATGTGGATCTCCGGTGAATTTGCGGTTCCGGCGAGGCGCCGGCTGAATGAAATGTATAAGTCCCTTAAACGGAGATAAAGGCGGAATTTTGCAAAACACTGTCCCGAAATACGGCATAATCATTCGTGGACCGCTGGCTCGCGATGGAAGCCTTTGTCCGGATCGTCGAATCCGGCAGCTTCGTCGGTGGCGCCGAACGGCTTGGGCTGTCGACGTCGTCACTGTCGCGGCTGCTCGCTGAACTCGAGCAGCACCTCGGGGCGAGGCTGCTGAACCGCACGACACGTCGGCTTTCGTTGACCGAGAGCGGCCAGTCGTACTACGAGCGCTGCGTCACGCTTCTCGCCGATCTCGCTGAAGCCGAGGCGATCGCGGGTCAGGCGGCGGCAGAACCGCGCGGCACGATCCGGCTCACCTGCCCCTACGGAATGGCGGAGCAGCGCGTCGCTCCGGCCATCGCCGCCTTTGCCGAAGTCCACGCCCAGGTCAAATTCGAACTCGTCGTGTCTGACCGCGTGATGGATCTCGTCGAAGAGGGCTTCGACCTCGCGATCCGCGTGGGAGCGGTCGGCAGCGATCGGCTGGTAGCGCGTCGGCTCGGTTCGATGCGCCTGCTGCTCTGCGCTGCGCCGTCGTATCTCGCGAAGCACGGAACGCCGTCGGCGCCAGCGGACCTCGGCCGCTTCAACGCCCTGACTTACGCCTATGCCACGGTGCCTCGCCAGTGGCGTTTTACGGACCAGCGCGGACAGGTGCACGAAGCGCGCGTCAACGGCACCCTGCACGCCAACGGCGGCGATGCATTGCGTTCGGCTGCCGTCAGTGGGCTCGGCATCATCAACGAGCCTGATTTCCTGCTGCAGGATGCCGTCCAGCGCGGCGAACTCGTGCGGCTTCT
>DATEZE010000167.1:0-9800 GCA_035255845.1 Burkholderiaceae bacterium
CCCGGCGTGGGATTATTTCCCTCGCGCCCGATCGATACGATCAGCCGGATGTCCCGGGGGGTAGCGGCTGTTGGTTAGGCTAACCGGATGAGTGGCCTTAAGTGAACCGCTGCAATCCCCGATATCCGCACCCCTAGAATGCGGCGCGTGGCGGTCCGGTGGATCGCATCAAAAGGCCCTGAAAGACATGCCTTTTTTGCCCGAACCCCCGTTTCGCCATGGTGCTGCCGACCGCACGACGGTCCTGCTGGTCAACCTCGGAACGCCAGCGGCTCCGGCAACGGGGCCAGTTCGCGCTTACCTGCGCGAGTTCCTGTCGGATCGCCGGGTTGTCGAGATCCCGTGGCTGCTGTGGTGGCCGATCCTGCACGGCGTCATCCTGCGCCTGAGGCCCCGCCAATCCGCCGCCAAGTACGCGAAGATCTGGACCGAAGACGGTTCGCCGCTGCTGGTGCACTCGAGACAGCAGGCCACGCTGCTGCGCGGCTACCTCGGTGAGCGCGGCGTCGATGCCGACGTCGTGCTCGCGATGCGCTATGGCGAGCCCTCGATAGCCGCAGTGCTGCACACGATTGCGCAGACGCGCACTGAGCGCCTGCTGATCCTGCCGCTGTATCCGCAGTACTCAGCGACGACCACCGCCTCGGCACTCGATGCAGTCTTCGACGTGCTGAAACGCACACGCGATGTGCCCGAAGTGCGCTGGATCAAGCATTTCCATGATCACCCCGGCTACATCGCCGCACTGCGCCGCTCGGTCGTCGACCACTGGCAGCGTCACGGCCGCGCGCAAGAGCGGGGCGGCAAGCTCGTGATGAGCTTTCACGGCGTGCCGAAGCGCACGCTGCGGCTGGGCGACCCGTATCACTGCGAATGTCAGAAGACCGGGCGCCTGCTCGCCGAGGCGCTCGGGCTCGCGCCGGACGAATACGTCATCACGTTCCAGTCACGTTTTGGCCGCGCGGAGTGGCTGCAGCCGTATACGGCGCCGACGCTCGAAGCGTTGGCACGCGGCGGCGCCGAGGCCGTCGACGTGATCTGCCCTGGCTTTCCGGCGGACTGCCTGGAGACGCTCGAGGAGATCGCCATCGAAGGTCGCGACACATTCCTGCGTGCCGGTGGACGCGAGTACCGCTACATCCCGTGCGTCAATGGCGCGCCGGCGTTCATCCACGCGCTCGCCGATCTGTGCGTCGAACATCTGCGCGGCTGGCCCGTGGCGCGCGGCACGGAAGGCCGGCGGACGGAACTCGAAGCGGCGCGCAGCCGAGCGCTGTCGATGGGTGCTGCGGACTGAGGAAAACGCGGCGCGGGGCCTGGCGGATCAGGACGCTTGCGGTCGCAGTGACAGTGCGTTGCCGTTGACCTGGACGAGGTCGCCGACCTTGAATCCGGCGGCGAGCTGTTGGATGACGCGGGTGGAACCGTCGAGCATCTGCACTTCGACGAAATAGACCGGCGAGGAATGCGCCGACTGCCGTACCGCGACAACGGTGCCGCATTCGCTGCAGGCCGCCGTCACGGCCTGCGGCGGCGGCACGGCGCGCGCCGGCCGGGAGTCGGCATTGATCAGCGCGATGATCGCGATCGCAGCCAGGCCGAGCAGAGCGATCGGCGCCTGCGCACCGAAGGACTCAGCGCTTCTCTCCGACGGTTCTTGCGGAATTCCGGACATGATGGCCATGAGGTCAGAAGCCCGACGTCTTTGTACTGACGCCCCTTGAGTGATGGAAGATCATCCGCTCCCACGTTACCGCGAGAGCGCTCGGGTGACCTCTCATCCGAAGCCATGAGCTGGCTGCGCAGCCACGCGCCACGCATCGGCGCGACGGGTTTGTGCTCGTCCCGCAAGCGCGCGATCCTACGGGGCGCTGACCGACCACAAGGCGCTGTGCGCCCAATGGAATCTTTAACCGGGCCGGACTTGATTTCCCGTTGATTGCCCTCAGTTCGAATAAGTCTCTGAATTCAAAACAGAAACGCTGGAGGAGAGATGTCCGACCCGGAATCCACCACGACGGTGGAACCCATTCCGCCGAAAGCCGAAGGCCCGCCCGAGCCTGCGCAGCAGAAACTCGGGTCGGCCACCGTGCCGGATGTCGAGAAGGAACTCGACGCCGCGCTGGCCAAGGCCAACGAAAACTACGACCTGTATCTGCGCGCCAAGGCCGACGGCGAAAACATCAGGCGTCGCAGCCAGGAGGAGATCGCGAAGGCGCACAAGTTCGCGATCGAGTCGTTTGCCGAATCGCTGGTCCCGGTCGTCGACAGCCTGGAAAAGGCGCTCGAGGTGAAGGACTCGATGCCGGAGAAGATGCGCGAAGGCGTTGAACTCACGCTGCGTCAACTGCGATCGGCCTTCGAAAAAAATGCGCTCTCCGAGGTCAATCCGGTCGGTCAGAAGTTCGACCCGCATCGGCATCAGGCGATCTCGACGGTCCCTGCGACTGCCGAGGTAGTGCCCAATCAGGTCGTCAGCGTGCTGCAGAAGGGCTGGATGATCGCCGACCGCATCCTGCGGCCGGCGCTGGTCGTGATTTCGAAATGATTCTGCGGACATACCGCGTTGAAACCAGAGCGATGGCGCGCATATAGCGACCATTGAGGAATGCCCGCAGGCCAACGGCCGGCGGCTCAAGCTGAGGGGATAGAGAACATGGCAAAGATCATCGGCATCGACCTGGGCACCACCAACTCCGCCGTGGCGGTGATGGAAGGCGACCAGGTGAAGGTTATCGAGAATTCAGAGGGTGCACGCACGACGCCCTCGGTCGTCGCTTACCTGGACGACGGCGAGATCCTGGTGGGCGCGCCGGCCAAGCGCCAGGCGGTCACCAACGCCAAGAACACGCTGTACGCGGTCAAGCGCCTCATCGGCCGCCGCTTCGAGGACGCCGAAGTGCAGAAGGACATCAAGCTGATGCCCTTCGCGATCGTCAAGGCGCCGAATGGCGACGCGTGGGTGCGTGCGCAGGGCAAGGACCTGGCGCCGCAGCAGGTGTCTGCGGAAGTGCTGCGCAAGATGAAGAAGACGGCCGAGGATTACCTCGGCCATGAAGTTACCGAGGCCGTGATCACGGTGCCGGCGTACTTCAACGATTCCCAGCGCCAGGCCACGAAGGATGCCGGCCGCATCGCCGGCCTCGAGGTCAAGCGCATCATCAACGAGCCGACCGCCGCTGCGCTCGCGTTCGGCATCGACAAGACCGGCAAGGGCGACCGCAAGATCGCGGTCTATGACCTTGGCGGCGGCACGTTCGACATCTCGATCATTGAGATTGCAGACGTCGAAGGCGAGAAGCAGTTCGAGGTGCTGTCGACCAACGGCGACACGTTCCTCGGCGGCGAGGACTTCGACCAGCGCATCATCGATTACGTCGTTACCGAGTTCAAGAAGGAGCAGGGCGCGGACCTGTCGAAGGACGTGCTCGCGCTGCAGCGCCTGAAGGACGCGGCCGAGAAGGCGAAGATCGAACTGTCGTCGTCGACGCAGACCGAGATCAACCTGCCGTACATCACGGCCGACGCGTCGGGTCCGAAGCACCTGAACATCAAACTTACGCGGGCCAAGCTCGAATCGCTGGTCGAGGAACTGATCCAGCGCACGGTCGAGCCGGTGAAGACCGCGCTGAAGGACGCCGGGGTCAAGGTGTCCGACATCCAGGACGTGATCCTCGTCGGCGGCCAGACGCGCATGCCGAAGGTGCAGGAGGTCGTCAAGGACTTGTTCGGCAAGGAGCCGCGCAAGGACGTCAACCCGGATGAAGCCGTCGCCGTCGGTGCGGCGATCCAGGGCTCGGTGCTCGCGGGCGACAAGAAAGACGTGCTGTTGCTCGACGTCACTCCGCTTTCGCTGGGTATCGAGACGCTCGGTGGTGTGATGACGAAGATGATCCAGAAGAACACGACCATCCCGACCAAGTTCGCGCAGACGTTTTCGACGGCCGAAGATAACCAGCCGGCGGTGACGATCAAGGTCTACCAGGGCGAGCGCGAGATGGCGGGCGGCAACAAGCTGCTCGGCGAGTTCAACCTGGAAGGCATCTCGGCGGCGCCGCGCGGCATGCCGCAGATCGAGGTCACGTTCGACATCGACGCAAATGGCATCCTGCACGTCGGCGCGAAGGACAAGAACACCGGCAAGGAAAACAAGATCACGATCAAGGCGAACTCGGGTCTCACCGAAGACGAGATCCAGCGCATGGTGAAGGACGCCGAAGCCAACAAGGTCGAGGATCACAAGCGCTTTGAACTCGCGCAGGCACGCAACACGGCCGATGCGGCCGTGCACGAGGCGAGGAAAGCGGTTACCGAGGCCGGCGACAAGGCCGGCGCGGCGACCAAGGATCGCGTCGAAGCGGCGGCTAAGGATCTGGAAGCCGCACTCAAGAGCGACGACAAGTCGGCAATCGAGTCGAAGCTCAAGGCGTTGACCGAAGCGCATCAGCAGTTGATGGCGGCCGTACAGGCGCAGGGCGCGCAGGCCGCCGGTGCTGGTGGCGGCGGTGCTCAGCAAGGTGCGGCCAAACCCGAGGACGAAAGCGTCGTCGATGCCGAGTTCAAGGAAGTGAAGCGCGGCTAAGCGGACGCCAGCCGCCAAGACCGGGCCTGTGCCCGGAACCGCCGGGTGCAGGCCGCAACGCCGCACCCGGCGTTTGCGTTAGTGAAGACAGCGATTAGAGATGGCCAATAAGCGCGACTTCTACGATGTTCTCGGTGTGCCGAGGAGCGCCTCGGACGACGAGATCAAGAAGGCGTATCGCAAGCTCGCGATGAAGCACCATCCGGACCGCAACAAGGACCGGAAGGACGCCGAGGCACGCTTCAAGGAGGCGAAGGAAGCCTACGAAGCGCTCTCGGACAAGGAAAAGCGCGCGGCTTACGACCGCTTCGGACACGCCGGCATCGATCCGTCGATGGCAGCAGGTGCTGGCGCAGGCGCGGGAGCGGGCTTCGATTTCAACGAGGTGTTCCGCCAGGCCCGCAGCCGCGGGGGTCCCGCCGATGGCGGATTTGAGGAGTTTCACTTCGAAGGCGATCCGAGCGACATCTTCGAAGGTCTGTTCGGCGGTGGTGGAGTCGGCGGCCGCCGCGGCACGCCACGGCCGCGCAAGGGCGCTGATCTCACCTATCGGATGAACATTCCGCTTGAGCAATCGGCGCACGGCGGCGAGACGGTCATCACTGTGCCGGGCAGCGATGGCCCGACGCAGACGCTCGAAGTGAAAATCCCGGCCGGAATCCGCGAAGGCCAGAAGATCCGTCTGGTCGGACGCGGGCAGCCCGGTCTCGCCGGGGGTCCGGCCGGCGACGTGCTGGTCGAGATCCATCTCGATTCGCACCCTCGCTTCGAGCGTGAGGGCGACGACCTCGTCACGCGAGCGGCAGTCAGCCAGCCGCAGGCCGCGCTGGGCGGCGAGATCGAAGTCGCCACGCTCGACGGCCATGTGAACATGAAGATTCCGCCGGGCACGCAGCCAGGGCGCCGCTTCCGCTTGCGCGGCAAGGGCGTGAAGGGCATGAAGTCCGGTGAATTCGGCGATCTGTACGTGCAGGTTCAGGTGGAAACTCCGACCGACCTGACAGCCGAACAGCAGGCGCTGTACCGCCAGCTCGATGCGAGCCTGAAGCGCAGTGGCCCAAGCCATGACGCGTAAAGCGGCCCGTACACTGCGCGCGCGGCAGGGGAAGAGAATGAGATCCAAATGGGGAGTCAATGTCGAAGCGTGACTATTACGAAGTCCTCGGTGTAACGAAGGACGCGTCCGAACAGGACATCACGAAGGCGTATCGCAAGCTGGCGATGAAGCACCACCCCGATCGCAACAATGGGGGTGACGGCAAGGCGTCCGAAGAGAAGTTCAAGGAGGCGAAGGAAGCCTACGAGGTGCTGAGCGACGCCGGCAAGCGCGCGACATACGATCGCTTCGGCCACGCGGGGCTCGGCCAGGGCGCGGGCGGCTTTGGCGGTGGCCCCGAGGGATTCGCCGGCTTCGCCGATGCATTCGGCGACATCTTCAGCGACATCTTCGGTGGCGGCCGCGGTGGCCGCAGCGCGGTGTATCGCGGCGCCGATCTGCGTTACGCCATGGAGATCACGCTCGAGCAGGCGGCAGAAGGCTTTGCCACCGAGATCCGCGTCCCAAGTTGGGACACCTGCGAGACCTGCAGCGGCTCGGGCGCCAAGCCGGGCACGCATCCTAAGACCTGCGGCACCTGCGGCGGCAACGGCAGCGTGCGCATGTCGCAAGGATTTTTCTCGATCCAGCAGACCTGCCCGAGCTGCCGCGGCACAGGCAAAGTGATCGCCGATCCGTGCACGAGTTGCAACGGCGCGGGCCGCGTGAAGAAGAACAAGGTGCTCGAAGTTTCGATTCCGCAAGGCATCGACGAGGGCCAGCGCATCCGCCTCTCCGGCAAGGGCGAGCCCGGCATGAACGGCGGCCCGCCCGGAGATCTCTACGTCGAGATTCATCTGAAAGCGCACAGCGTGTTCCAGCGCGACGGCGACGACCTGCACTGCGAGGTCCCCGTTGGCTTCACCACGGCGGCGCTTGGCGGCGAGCTCGACGTGCCGACACTGAACGGCAAGGCGAGCCTTTCGATCGCCGAAGGCACGCAGTCGGGCAAGACTTTCAGGCTGCGCGGCAAGGGCATCAAGGGAGTTCGCTCGAGTTACCCGGGCGACCTCTACTGCCATGTCACCGTCGAGACTCCGGTGCGCCTCACCGAGAAGCAGAAGAAGCTGCTGCGCGAGTTCGACGAAGCGATCAAGGCTGGTGGGCAGAAGCATTCGCCGCAGGAAAAGGGTTTCGTCGAACGCATGAAGGCTTTCTTCACCACCGAATAGGCGCGGTCTTTTCGGCTGCACTGACGCAAAGGTCGCGCGTGTGCCGCATCTGCGCGAATCCATCAGGCCTCGCCTGCGCAGGGGATAAAGCACGTCCCAACGCTCGCAGCGCTCGCGGAAAATTCTCCCTGATGCCCGACTGCAGTTGCGCGCGGGCCAGCCAATGATGGGGACTGAATGTCGATCGATCGACGCGCCGGGCTGTTTGCCGCAGCCATCGCCACGCTCGCAGCTGCTGGGTGCGGCGGCTCCGATGCAGCGGACACAACCACTGCGGCGCCACCGCAAACGCTGACGCCGCCCGCGGGCACGCCGACGCCCGCACCGGCCGATCCTGCGCCATCGCCGGGTGCGCCGGCACCGGGCCCATCACCTGCGCCGACTCCAGCACCACCGCAAAATCCATCGACGCCGACGCCGAGCGCCGACGCCTGCCCCGCGGCCACCGGGCGCACATTGCTGGTTGGCCCGGGCAAGACCTACACCGTACCGAGTGCGGCGGCCGCCGCCGCACAGGCCGGCGATCGAGTACTGATCACGCCCGGCGACTACCGCGGCGATGTCGCCACCTGGCGCGCCGCCAATCTTGTGATCTGCGGCGACGGTGGCCGCGCGCGGCTTTTCGCTGACGGCAAGGATGCGCAGGGCAAAGGCATCTGGGTGATCGCGCCGAGCAACGCGGCCACGACGACGATCGTCAACGTCGAGTTCCACGACGCCAAGGTGCCGGACAAAAATGGCGCTGGCATTCGCCATGAGAGCGGCCACCTCGTGCTGCGCAACACCGGCTTCTACGACAACGAGGACGGCATCCTCGGCGGCGGCGGGCCGGTGACCGTGACGATCGAGCGCTCAGAGTTCGCGCGCAACGGCTTTGGCGATGGCTTCTCGCACAACATCTACATCGGGGGCATCGACCGCCTGCATGTGATCGCGAGCTACTTCCACGAGGCGAAGATCGGCCACAACCTGAAGAGCCGTGCGAAGGAAAACGTCATCGAGAACAGCTACTTCGTCGATGGCGCCAACGGCACCTCGAGCTACCTGCTCGATTTTCCCGACGGCGGCATCGTGTTCATGCGCGGCAACCTGCTGCACAAGGGGCCGAAGGCCGAGAACACGACGGCGGTGGCCTACGGCGCCGAGCGCAACATCTGGCCGACCAACACGGTCACGCTGATCCACAACACAGTCGTGAACACGATGGGCCGCGGCACTTTCATCTCCTTCGCCGCGTACACGCAGCAGGCAACGCTGACGGCGAACCTCTTCGCCGGCAATGCCGCGCTGTCGAGCGGCATCGCGCCGGCACTGCTGGCGCAGCAGAACGATCTGATGGTCAGCGAGGGCAACGTGCCCGGCGCGGCCAGCGGGCAGTTCTGGCCGATCGCGGCGATCCAGCCGCAGCTTGCACTCGCGTCGCCGGCCGACACCGGCTATGTCGCCGACTCGCCGCAGCCGTACATGCTGCGCACGCTCGCAGCCGGCAAGCGCATGATCGGCGCGCTGCAGTCGGCGCCGTAGTCCGCGCGCTTCGGGAGATACTTCGGTTCCCCGATGGGCTGACCGGACGCCTTGGCGCACTCAGATCCTGATCGCTTCGATATCGCCGTCATCGGCGCCGGGGCCGCCGGCATGATGTGCGCGGCTGTGGCTGGCCAGCGCGGAGCGCGCGTGGTACTGATCGAACATGCAAAGCGGCTCGGCGAGAAGATCCGCATCTCTGGCGGCGGCCGCTGCAACTTCACGAATGTCGAGGCCGGACGGCACGAGCGGTATCTCTCGGAGAACCCGCAGTTCGCACGCTCGGCGCTCTCGCGTTACACGCCGGCGGACTTCATCGATCTCATTCGAAGGCATCGCATCGCGTTCCACGAGAAGCACAAGGGGCAACTTTTCTGCGACGACAGCGCGCAGCAGATCATCGCGATGCTCCAGGCCGAATGCGCAAGCGGCGGCGTGCAGTGGCGTATGCCCTGCGCTGTGCACGCGGTGCGGCGCAGTGGAGAAAGCTACGAGCTCGACAGTGACGCCGGCGCGCTGCACGTGGCGCGCGTCGTCATTGCCAGCGGCGGCCTTTCGATCCCGAAGGTCGGCGCGACCGACTTCGGCTACCGCATCGCGCGTCAGTTCGGCCTGCGCATCGTCGAGCCGCGTCCGGCGCTGGTGCCGCTCACCTTCGAGTCACGTAGCTGGCAGCCGTTCGCGGAACTCGCCGGCGTCTCTCTTGAAGTGCAGGTGCGCTGTGGCGACGGGCGCTTCGACGAGGATCTGCTGTTCACGCATCGCGGCCTTTCGGGCCCGGCGATCCTGCAGATCTCCAGCCACTGGAACCCGCGCGAGCCGATCGAGATCGACCTGCTGCCGGGGCTGCGGCAGTCCGAGGCCGAGGATGAACTCCTCGCCCTCAAGCGCTCGAGCCGCCAGACCGTAGCCAACGCACTCGCCACGTGGCTGCCGCATCGCCTCGCCGAACAGTGGACCGCGCTGCAGGGCCACGACGCCGAACGCCGCATCGTCGATGTCTCGGACGCCGACCTGCGCACGCTCGCGATCTCGCTGAAGAAATGGACCCTGGTCCCGACCGGCACCGAGGGTTACCGCAAGGCCGAAGTCACGCGCGGCGGCGTCGCCACCGACGAACTCTCGCAGTCAACGCTCGAAGCGCGGAAGGCGCCCGGCCTCCACTTCATCGGCGAGGTGGCCGATGTGACCGGGTGGCTGGGCGGGTACAACTTTCAGTGGGCGTGGGCGTCGGGCTTTGCGGCTGGGGCTTCCGGTCCCTGAAGTGGCTTCGCCTAGTTGCGCGAAGGGTTTTGCTCGGTCAGGCTCAGAGCGGTGCTTCGTAACATGCGCTGGGTTGCAAAATAGTCGATGTCCTCAGCGCCTTCAGCGAGGTGTGTCATCAAGTCGACCTGCTCTCTCTGTAGTCGACGGACGAGCTCGACAA
>DATEZE010000168.1:0-2783 GCA_035255845.1 Burkholderiaceae bacterium
GTTCTCGCCGGCCGACATGAAGGGGCAGGTGTGGTTGTTGAACGTCTGGGCATCGTGGTGCGTCGCCTGTCGGCAGGAGCATCCGCTGCTGGTCGATCTTGCCGGGCGCAAGGCAGTTCCGATCATCGGGCTTAACTACAAAGACAAGCCGGATGCCGCGACGGCCTGGCTGACGCAGCTCGGCAACCCGTATGACCTGTCGGTCAAGGACATGGACGGCCGCATCGGCATCGAATACGGCGTCTACGGCGTGCCCGAGACCTTCGTGATCGACAAGAACGGCGTCATTCGCTACAAGCAGATCGGCCCGATCACCGAGGAGGTCTGGAAGTCGAAGATGCTGCCGATGCTCGAGACGCTGAGGAAGGCATGAAGAAGCTGCTTGCGGCCGCACTGATCGCACTCGTGCCGCTGCTGGCGTTCGCAACGGCCGAACCGACGATGGCCGATCCGGTCGCGCAAAAGCGACTGGTCGATCTGTCCGCGCAACTGCGTTGCCTCGTCTGCCAGAACCAGTCGATCGCCGAGTCCAACGCGGAACTCGCAGTCGACCTGCGCAACCAGATCAATGAACAGATCAAGGCCGGCAAATCAGACCGCGAGATCGTCGACTTCATGGTGACTCGCTACGGTGATTTCGTGCTGTACCGGCCGCCGTTCAAAGCGACCACGGTTTTGCTGTGGGTCGGACCTCTGGCACTCCTGCTGGTCGCGGTGTTCGCGCTGTTCCGCACGCTGATGACGCGACGTGCGCGCGTCGATGACCGGCCGCTCACCGAGGCCGAGCATGCCGAGGCCCAACGCCTGCTCGAATCCGTCCACAACAAGAACGCATCGTGACCGCCTTCATCGCCGTCGCCACCGTACTGGTGATCATCGCCCTCGGGTGGCTGCTCTGGCCTCTGCTTCGCGCACAGCGCCAGTCCACCGTCGAGCGCGACGTGGCGAACGCCTCGATCTATCGCGACCAGTTTGCAGACCTCGACGCCGATCTGCGCCGCGGCACGCTCTCCGAGGCGCAGTACGCGGAAGCCAAGGGCGAGCTCGAGCGTCGCCTGCTCGACGAAGGTCGTGCCGAGCGCAAAGTGCCCGCGACGCCTGCCAAGGCCAGCCGCACGACCGCCGTCGTCGTTGCAGTCGCCGTACCGCTGCTCGCCGGACTGCTCTACTGGAAGCTCGGCTCGCCAGAGGCGTTTTCGCCGATCGCGACGCCCGTCGACTCTGCGCACCAGCTCAACCCCGAGCAGGTGAACCAGATGGTCGAGCAGCTGGCCGCGCGACTCCAGAAGGAACCGGACAATGTCGAGGGCTGGGTCATCCTGGCGCGCAGCTACTACACGATGCGGCGTTTCCCCGAAGCCGCAGCAGCTTATGAAAGGCTGACCGCACTGGTGCCGGACGAACCCGACCTCCTCGCCGACTATGCCGACGCGCTGGCGATGAGCAAGAACCGCGATCTGAGCGGCAAGCCGATGGAGCTGGTCAACCGCGCGCTCAAGATCGACCCGACGCACTGGAAGGCGCTGGCGATGGCCGGAACGGCCGCCTTCGACCGCAAGGACTACAAGGGTGCAGTCGATTACTGGGAGCGGCTGCGCGCTTCTCAGCCGGCGGATTCGAGAATCGTGCAGACGATCACGACCAGCATCAACGAGGCACGCCATCTCGCCGGAATGCCGCCAGCGGCTCCGGTAGCACAAAGTGCGGCGCCTGCGATCCCGCCAGCGATGGCTGCGGCGCAGACCAAGGGACCCACTAAAGGCACGACCGCAACCAACGCCTCGGTCGGCGGGACGATTCAGCTCGCCGACGCGATCCGCGCCAAAGCCGCACCGACGGATACCGTCTTTATCTTCGCGCGACCGGCGGAGGGCTCGCGCATGCCGCTGGCGCTGACCAGCATGAAGGTGTCCGAACTGCCTACGAAGTTCACGCTCGACGACTCGATGGCGCCGTCGGAGATGAAGCTCTCAACGGCGGCCTCGGTCATCGTTGGGGCACGCATCTCGAAGACGGGCCGGCCGATGCCTGCCAGCGGCGATCTCGAGGGACTATCCAAGCCCGTCGCCGTTGGTTCCAAGGACGTTGCGATCACGATCGATCGCGTGTTGCCTTAGCGTTCCAAGTCAGATCCCTTCAACGAGGTAACCGGCGGGATCGACAGCCTTGACGGCTGTCAACGGGTTGGCGATCCCAACCCGCACACTGAGGGCGATTAGACCAAGGTCGTTCCGGAGCGAACCATGGGGAAGAAGATCACGCCGCTGCAGCTGCTGCAGGCCGTTGCGCTTGCCACGTGCCTGTTCACGCCGTTGGCGTGGGCGCAATCCACAGCGGCCAAGCCCGCAGTTGCCAAGTCCGCGCCGGCTGCGGCCAAGCCGGCCAAGTTCGATGCGTCCGGCTGCTTCGGCTGTCATGCGCCGATCCAGGCATTTCATGATTCGGGCAAGCACAAGGGGCTGGCTTGCAGCGCCTGTCACAGCGGCATCGAGAACCATCTGGGTAACCCGGCCAGCCGGCCGGTGACGTCGACCGATCCGGCGACCTGTGGCGCCTGCCACAACAACCAGTTCAACACCGCCTACCAGATGGACTGGCAACGAACGGCTCGCTTCGAGAAGAAGCAGGCGACGGGTCCGTCACCCGATCCGGCGTTCGACCTGCTGATGACACCGCACGGCTTCACGAAAGAGCACAACCTGCCACGCTCGCACGCCTTCATGGTGCTCGATCAGTTCGTCGTCGACCGCGCGTTCGGCGGCCGGTTCAGTCCCAAGGACAAC